>DATHVC010000068.1:0-1831 GCA_035461565.1 Actinomycetota bacterium | reverse complement strand
GGGTTCTCTCTCGGTCGATCATAGGCACGCCCCGTAGACTCGTCCGGACGTGTCCGACAAGCCGATCCTGTTCGTCCGCTGCGACTCCTTCGAGACCTTCGGGCTCGCCCCCGAGGCCGTGCGGAGCGCGGGCGCCGACGTGCGCGTGTGGGAGGCACTCGACCCCGACGCCGACCGCCCCGAGATCGACGACGTGGGCGGGATCGTGCTGTTCGGCAGCTCGTACAACGTCGAGCAGGCCGACGAGCAACTCTTCATCAAGGAGGTGCGAGAGCTCGCGCGGAAGGCCGTGGGGAGCGGGACGCCGTTCCTCGGCGTGTGTTTCGGCGCGCAGGTCCTGGCATGGGCGCTCGACTCGGAGGTCGTGAAGGCTCCCGTCCGGGAGGTGGGGTTCGAGCCGATCCACCCCACCCCGGCCGCGGCATCGGATCCGCTCCTGTCCCACCACCGCGATGGTGACCTGGGGTTCCAGTGGCACATGGACACGTTCGAGCTGCCCGAAGGAGCCGAGCTGCTCGTGACCGGCGACCGGGTCCACAATCAGGCGTACCGGGTGGGCGACCGAACGTGGGGAGTGCAGTACCACTTCGAGGTCGACGGCGCCGAGATCCGGTCGTGGCTCGAGACTTACGCGCGGATCGGCGGCGACCTCGAGTCCACCTGGGGCAAGACGAACGAGCAGGTGCTCGAGGAGAGCGAATGGCACCTCGCCCTACACGAGGCGCGAGGGCGCGAGACGTTCCGCCGGTTCGTCGAGCGGGTCCGAGCGCTCGGACGGTGAGCTCGCCCCGGCCGCTGGTCGCGGTCGTCGCCTACCACCTCGCCGACGACCGGGTGCCGAGGTGGCCTCACGGCGGGTACGGGGTCCCGGGGCCCTATCTGGGGGCGCTCCGGCGCGCCGGCGCGCGCACCGCCATCGTCTCGCCGGGCGAGTCTGGGACGGCCGAAGAGCTGCTCGAGCCGTTCGACGGACTGCTCCTGGTCGGGGGCGGGGACGTCGATCCCCGCCGCTACGCCCAGGAACCGGGCCAGGACGTATACGGGGTCGAGCCCGACCGGGACGACCTCGAGATCGAGCTTCTCCGGGCGGCCGACCGCCTCGCGGTGCCGACGCTCTGCATCTGTCGAGGCATGCAGGTGATGAACGTGGCCTTCGGGGGCACGCTCGTCCAGCATCTCCCCGGTCGTCCCGGGCTCCTCGAACACGGGATCCCAGTGGCCGGGACCCAGACGATGCACGACGTCCGCACGGATCCGAAGAGCCGCCTGCGGGCCACCACGGGCGCCGAGATGCTCTCGTGCTCCTCCCATCACCACCAGGGGCTGGACCGGCTGGGCGAAGGGATCCGGGCCACCGGCTGGAGCGCGGACGGCCTCGTCGAGGCCATCGAACGAGAGCCCGAGGGCGACCCGGACGACCGTCCCGACGAGGCCTGGATGCTCGGCGTCCAGTGGCATCCGGAGGACACCGCGGCCACCGACCCCGAGCAGCAGGCCTTGTTCGGTGGGCTTGTCGTATTGGCGCACGCCCACGGTGTGCGGGCGAAGCCTGGCGTGCGCGGCGGCCGCGGCCGCGACTACGCCATCGCCGAACCGGATGCGCGGTGGCCGGCGATGTTCGAAGAGGAGGCCGCCAGGATCAAGGAGGCCCTCGGAGACGTGGCCGTGCGAGTCGAACACGTCGGGTCCACCGCCGTGCCCGGCCTCCCCGCCAAACCCATCATCGACGTCCAGATCTCGGTGGACGCGATGACGCCCCGTGCCCGCTCTGTGGAGCCGCTGGTCGCGATGGGATACCGGCACGTCGGGGACCCAACCGACCCCGAGCACG
>DATHVC010000067.1:0-7006 GCA_035461565.1 Actinomycetota bacterium | reverse complement strand
CGCGAGCTTCGGGTCGGCCATGCTGACGAACCGTCGCTGCGTGACGCCGGTGGTGCGGCCGGCGGCGTCGGTGAACCGGAAGGAGCGCAGCAGCACGCCGGTGCGCAGATCGAGCTCCTGCACGTAGTCGTGGAGCTCGACCCGGAGCAGGTCCGGCCATTCGCCGCCGCCGAGTCGGAAGGTGAGGACGAGCCAGTTCGGGAGGTTGACCAGGTCCTCGTTCTCGATCGTTCGCCCGGCGACCTCCGAGCGCAGGCGGTCGAACACCCCGCCGGCGTACGTTCCGGGGTACTGCACGCCGTCGGCCGAGGCCTCGGGCGCGGCGCCGCGAGTGGCGAAGACGCCGTTGCCGAGCGTGCACAGCGCCTCGCGCAGGCCTTCGCCCTCCGGCTCGAAGCCTTCGTACCGGAGCGCCCACTCGCTCACGGCCGGTGGTTCCCGGCGATCGACCACAGGAGCTCGAGGAACCCGCGCGCCTCCCCCGGATCGCGAAGCGCGTACTGCGCCGCCGTGGGGCGGTCGTCCTCCTCGCCGCGCACCACGACGCCCAACCCGCGATCCTGGATCGCGCGGAAGGCGTCTTCGTCGGTCTCGTCGTCGCCCGCGTAGACCGGCACGTGGTCCGGGCCGGCCACGCCGAGCAGGTCGAGGAGCCAGAGCAACGCCTTGCCTTTGTCCCACTCGACCGCGGGGCGCAGCTCGAACACCTTCTTCCCGCCGGTCCGCCGAAGGCGCGGGTGCCGCGCGGCCACCTCGGCGACCGCCGCCTCCACCTCGGGGACCCGGACGGCCTCCACCAGCCGGAAGTGCGCGGTGACCGCGAACGCCTTTCGCTCCACGAACGCACTGTCGATGCCGTCCATCAGCAAGCGAAGGTCTCGCTCGGCGGCGTCGAGGTCGGGGAGAAACTCCTGGCCCCGTTGCCGGCCGCTGCCGTCCACGTTTCGGATGTCGAACCCATGGCTCCCCGCGTACGCGATCCCGTCCACGCCGACCAGCCCACGAACATCCGCGAGGTCGCGGCCGCTCACGACGGCGACCGGCAGTCGCTCCTTGAGGCGCTCGATCACGTCGCGGGTCTCCACCGGCAGGAGGGCGTCGTCGGGGCGGTCCACGATCGGCGTGAGCGTGCCGTCGTAGTCGAGGAAGACCGCCGGGCGCCGGTCTCCCAGGAGCCGTTCGATCTCCTCCGCGCGCTGGAGCGCCAGGGGCAGGTCCCGGACGTTCACGGTCCCACCGGCTCCAGCTCGCCCAGGTCCGAGACCACCACGTCCGCGCCGGCCTGTCGCAGGGCCTCGGCGTGCCCGGCCCGGTCGACGCCGACCACGAGCGCGAACGCCCCTCGTCGCCCCGCCTCCACCCCGGCGATGGCGTCCTCGATGATGGCGGTCCGGGCCGGGTCGGCGCCCAGGCGTCGAGCGGCCTCCACGAACACGGCCGGGTCGGGCTTGCCCGGCAGCCCCAGCTCCTCGGCCACGGCGCCGTCCACGCGGACGTCGAACAACGCCCCCACACCGGCGGCATCCAGCACCTCCTGCGCGTTCTGGCTCGCAGAGATCACCGCCACGCCGATCCCGAGACCGTGCAGGCGTCGGACCAGATCGACCGTGGAGGGATACGGCTCGGCGCCTTTCGTCCTCAGGTGCTCGAGGAAGAACCCGTTCTTCCGGTTCCCGAGCCCGCACACCGTTTCGCGCTCGGGCGGGTCGGACGGGTCTCCCTCGGGCAGCGTGATGCCCCGCGAGGCCAGGAAGTCGCGAACCCCGTCGTAACGCGGCTTGCCGTCGATGTACCGGCGATAGTCCGCGTCGACGTCGAACGGCACGAACGGTTCGCCCGAATCGGCAGCTCGATCGGCCAGGAAGTCGTCGAACAGCCGTTTCCAGGCAGCGGCGTGCACCGACGCCGTGTCCGTGATGACGCCGTCCATGTCGAACACGACGGCGTCCAGCCGGTCCAAGGGCAGCGCGACGGGGCTCACGAGGGTCCCGGCCGCGTTCGACGGCCCGTCTCAGACACCCAGTGCGGAGCGCAACGCGGCGGCGTCGTCGGCCACGAAGACGATCCTCGACCCAGTCGCCACGTAACACGCCGCGAGGTTCACGCCGGCGTCCGCGGCCGCCCTGGCCAGCTCCCCGAGCTTGCCCGGACGGTCTTCGCCGGACGCGTCCACGACGACCGCTTCGCGTTCGCCCTCGACGGTGATGCCGGCACCTTCGAGCGCGGAGCGGGCCCCTCCGGCGCCCTGCACCAGGAGATGGATGTGGCCGGCCCCTCCCCCGCCGAGCCCGGCGACCCCTTCGACGTTCACGTTCGCCGCCCCGAGCGCCTCCGCCACCCGGGCCAGCCCGCCCGGCTCGTCGCCCACCGAAACCGACAGATCGGTGCTCATCTCCCCTCCTTAGATCGAGTCATCAGGTCCTATCCCGCGCATGCGGGATGCGTCAAGCTCCGCCCATGCACGTCGCCGACCGGTGGTTCGCGCACGAGGTGGTGGCCGACGGGGTCGTCCGGATCGTTGAACCGCACGTGGACCCGTTCCTGCGGGCGAACCTGTACCTGGTGCGGGGCCGCCATCGCGACCTCCTGGTGGATTCCGGCCTCGGGCTGGCGTCGCTCCGCGACGAGCTCGCCGACCTGTTCGAACGGCCCATCGTGGCGGTCGCCACCCACCGGCACTTTGACCACGTGGGCGGGCTGCACGAGTTCGACGACGTCGTGGTCCATCGCGACGACGCCGAGGCCGTCGCGCTCGCCTCGATGTTCGCGAGCGTGAGGATCGAGGACTACCCGCCGGAGGAGCTCTCCGGGTACGAGGCCCCGGCCTCACTGCTCACGGCGCTCCCGCGCGACGGGTTCGACCCGGCCGCCTATCGGGTCGAACCGGTCCCGCCGACGCGGGTGGTCGAGGAAGGCGACGTGCTCGACCTCGGCGACCGACGGTTCACCGTGCTCCACCTCCCCGGCCACACACCCGGCGAGATCGGCCTGTGGGAGGAGCAAACGGGCACGTTGTTCTCCGGCGACTGCGTCTACGAGAGCGGCCTCCTGCTGGATGCGCTGCCGGAGTCGAACGCCACGGACTACGCGGCGAGCCTGCGCCGCCTGTCCGAGCTCCCGGTCCGGGTCGTGTTCGGCGGCCACGACGAGCCGTTCGCCCGGGACCGGCTGCTCCGGGTGATCCAGGAGTACCTGGCCTCGCGCGCCGGCTGACTCACTCGCTCAGGGCGCGCGAGAGGCCCTCGAGGCTCTCGAGGTTGTGGCCGGGCAGGAACACGTCGATCGAGGGGAGCGCCGCCGCCATCCCGCGGGCGAGGGGTTCGTACCGCGGGCTGCCCTTGAGCGGGTTCACCCACACGATCCGGTGAACCAGCCGCCGGAGCCGGGCCATCTGGTCGCGCATCAACGCCGGGTCCCCGCGTTCGAGCCCGTCGGAGCAGATGACGGCGACCGCGCCACGCAGCGCGGCGCGCTGGCTCCACTCGTCGAGCAGGACCTTGAGCGACTCGCCGATCCGGGTGCCGCCCTCCCAGTCCGCCACGAGGCGCCCGATCTCGTGCAGGGCGCGGTCGGGGTCTTTCGTCCGCAGCGTCCGCGTGACCCGCGTAAGGCGCGTCCCGAAGCAGAACACCTCGACCCGGCGACCCGCCGCCAGGGCGGCGAACGCGAACTGGAGAAGCGCGCGCGCGTAAGGCGCCATCGAGCCGCTGATGTCCAGGATCAGGACGAGCGGCCGCGACCGAGTTCCGCGGGCCCGCCACGCCCGGTGGAATGGCTCGCCGTGCGTTCGGAGCGACCTGCGGAGCGTCCGGCGCACGTCGAAGCGCGGCCCCGCGGCCGCGGGCCGGTACCGCCTGGTCGGACGGATCGGCACCCGAACGGCGATCCGCCGGATCAGCGCCGCCACGCGGGCCCGCTCCTCCTCGGAGAGCTCGGCGAAGGACTTCTCGCGAAGCACCTCCACCGCGCTGGCGACCAGTCGCACGGCGGCTTCACCTTCGGTGTCCGCGTCCCCTTCGAGCGCGTGCCACTCTTTGGCGACGACGCGGTCCTCCTCGACGACGAGCCCCGCCGGCTCCTCCGCAGTGATGGGTTCGGCGTCGGGCTCCCGGCCCAGCCCCGGCAGGTCGAGCTCGATCCGGACCCCATCCCCGAACCAGTCCCGGAACGCGGCGTCGAACGCCTCGGCGTCTTCGGGCCGCGAGATCAGCGAGGCGCGTCCGGCCCAGTACAGGTCCGTCCGGTCGAGCACGCCGAGCGCGGCGGCCGCCCGGCAGAACGCCACGATCCGTCCGGTCCCCACGTTCAGCCCGCGCCGCCGGAGCTCACGGCCGAACCCGATCAGCCGGGCGAGGGCCTCGGCCTCAGGTGTCGCCGCCATCGCCGACCACCTCGGCGAGCCGCGGCGCCGCCAGCTCCTGGTCGTCGTGGTCCTTGAGCACCGAGCCGAGCGTGGCCGCCGCCGTCTCCTCGTCCAGGCGTTCCACGCCGAGGAACGCCACGGCGTTCGCCCAGTCGATCGTCTCGGCCACCCCGGGGCGTTTGGCGATGTCGAACGCGCGGAGCCGGTTCACCGCCGTCGCGACGTCGCGCGCCAGCCCCTCGGGCACCTCGGGCGCGCGGGCCCGGATGATCTCGATCTCCCGGTCGAGCGCCGGATGGTCGATCCAGTGGTACAGACACCGTCGCTTGAGCGCGTCGTGGAGCTCGCGCGTCCGGTTGGAGGTGACCACGACCGTCGGCGGCCGTTCGGCGGCGATCCGGCCGATCTCGGGGATCGTCACGGCGAACTCCGACAGGATCTCCAGCAGGAACGCCTCGAACTCGTCGTCGGCCCGGTCGAGCTCGTCCACCAGGAGCACGGCCCGGTCGCCGGACCGGATGGCCGAGAGCAGCGGTCGCTCCACCAGGAACTCGGGTCCGAACAGGTCCTGGACGTGCGCCTCGGCGGTCACGTCCTGCATGGCGCGAACGGCGATCAGCTGCTTGGAGTAGTTCCACTCGTAGAGCGCCTGGCTGGCGTCGATCCCTTCGTAACACTGGAGCCGGATCAGGTCGCGCCGGAGCACCGAGGCGAGCACCTTGGCCACCTCGGTCTTGCCGACGCCCGCCTCGCCCTCCAGCAGCAACGGCCGGTCCAGCGAGACCGCGAGGTAGATCGCGGTGGCCAGGCCGCGGTCGGCCAGGTAGCGCTCCCGCTCGAGCGCCCGCTGGAGCTCCTCGACGGAGGAGAACGGTCGTTCCGCCATCGCGCGCCCAGGGTACCGGGAAGGGCCCTACCAGGTCTGGCCCTGCCCGGGGATGATGGTCGGCGGGAGCGGGACCTTGACCCCCTCGGCGTCGAGCCGCGCCGCTATGCGCTCGCGCAGCGCCCGCTCCGTGTCCCAGCGCTTGGACGGGCGCGTATCGGCGATCACCCGGATCACGAGCGCGTAGTCGCCCATGGCGTCCACCCCGAGCACGTTCGGTCCCTCGCGGATCCAATCCGAGAGCGTCGGGTCCGCCCGGACCTCGTCGAACAGCCCGTCGAGGATCCCGCGGATGCGGTCGACGTCTTCGCCGTAGGCCACCCGCACGTCCACGATGGCCCTGGCCCAGCCCCGCGACTTGTTGCTGACGAGCTGGATGTTGCCGTTCGGCACGGTGTGGAGGGTGCCGTCGAACGCTCGAAGCGTCGTGACGCGGAGCGTGAGCGCTTCGATCTTGCCGGTCACCGGGCTCGCGGTCGTCTGGAGCTCGACCACGTCGCTCACGCCGAACTGGTTCTCCATAAGGATGAAGAACCCCGAGAGCGTGTCCCTCACGATCGACTGCGCGCCGAAGCCCAGGGCCACCCCCGCGATCCCCGCGCTCGCGAACAACGGGCCGAGCGGTATGTCGAAGAGGCCGAGGACCATCAGGACGATGACGGTCCAGACGACCACGATGCCGGTCGTCGAGAGGGTGCTCGTGAGGGTGGCGATCCGTTGGATGTTCAGCTCTTGCGTGGCGCTCGGACTGCCCTCGAGCTTGTGGCGGAACCTTCGAACGAGCAGGGAGAGCACCGCCGTCAGCACGATACCGATGCCCACGTAAGCGATCAGGCGGATGCCGTACCTGGAGAACCAGTCGGCGACGTCCTCCACCGCCTCCTGGGCCCCCTCGACCTGGCTCAGCATGGCCCTCATCTATCCAGACGAGGAGCCCGGCGTCAAAGACGGCCTTCGACCTACCTGGCCTGGGCCTCCTCGAGCGCGCGCCGAACCAGCACCTTCGACAGCTCGCGCCGGTATTCGGCGCTGGCGAAGGCGTCGCTCGGCGGGCTGGTGCCTTCGGGAGCCCGCTCCGCGGCGGCCGCCGCATCGGCTCCACCCGTCAGCGCCTCCTCGACGCCGGCCGCGCGGACGGGACGGTCGGCCATGTTCGTGAGCGCGACGGCCGCAGCCGAGCCGTTCCCGGTGAGCGCCGCCACCCCGACCATCGCCCAATCCTGGGACCTCCGGTGGAACTTCAGGTAGCTCCACCCACGGCCGGCCGTCTTCGGCACGCGGATCTCGGCCAGGACCTCGTTGTGGGCGAGGTCTGGCTCGAACAATCCGGTGAAGAAGTCGCCGGCCCCGACGGTGCGCGACGCGCCGCCCGGACCCCGAACGACCATCTCCGCGTCGAGCGCGACCAGCACCGATGGCAGGTCCGAGGCCGGGTCGGCGTGTGCCACCGACCCGCCGATCGTCCCGACGTGCCGGACCTGCGGGTCGCCGATCAGGCTCGCCGCATACGGGAGGATCGGGCACAGGTCGTGCAGCGCCTCGCTGTTGGCGACGTCGTGGTGCCGGGTGAGCGCGCCGATCGCGACCACGTCGCCGTCGTCCCGGGTGTAGCTCAGGTCGCCGATGCGGCTCACATCGACGAGCATGGACGGGCGGGCCAGCCGCAGCTTCATCAACGGCAGGAGGGAGTGCCCCCCGGCCAGGATCTTCGCGTCCTCGTGCTCGGACAGCAGCCGGATCGCGTCGTCGATCGATTC
>DATHVC010000066.1:0-2047 GCA_035461565.1 Actinomycetota bacterium | reverse complement strand
TGGCGGTATCAGTACGGCCCTCGAGGGGCGATGGCACGCGGCCTTTCCCCCGCCGGTCACCGAGGTGCTCGAAGCATGCACCCTCGAGGAGGCCGAACCTTGGAACCTCATGTGAGAAGGGTGGACCAGTAATGGCCACGGCTCGCGTCTCGCCCACGACCGGCGCCGTCGGGCAAGCCCTTCAGGGGCGCCGCACCGATCTCGGAGGAATCGCGTTCCTCGTGGCGTTGCTTGTGGCCCTGCTCGTGAGCTTGGTGATCCTCGTCGTCCTGCTGGCGGATGTGTTCCGCACGGCCTGGCCGGTGTTCCGGGACCGTGGGGTGGCCGACTTCCTCACCTCGAACATTTCCTCGTTGCCCGAACGGGCGGGGGTTCGACAGGGGATCATCGGCTCGTTGTACATCGTCGGGTTCGTCGTGGTGATCGCCATCCCGCTGGGGATCGGCGGGGCGATCTACATGGAGGAGTACGCTCGCGACACGCGCCTGACGCGGATCATCAACGCAAACATCCGCAACCTGGCCGGAGTGCCCGCGATCGTCTACGGCCTGTTGGGCGTCGCGTTGTTCGTCCAGCTCCAGGCGCTCCAGCCGATCACGGGGGGCCGGAGCATCATCTCCGGCGGACTCACCGTCGCGATCCTGGTCCTCCCCATCGTGATCATCACGTCGGCCGAAGCGCTTCGCGCCGTGCCGCACAGCATCCGGGAGGCGGCGTTCGGGGTCGGCGCCACGCGGTGGGAGGTCGTGCGGAGCCACGTCTTGCCGTATGCTGCGCCCGGGATCTTCACCGGGCCCGTCCTGACGCTGGCCCGCGCGTTCGGGGAGACCGCCCCGCTGCTCATGATCGGCGTCGCGACCGGCTTCCTGAACACGGGATCCGGGGGATTCGTCGAGACGCTCCAGGGGCCCTACACGGCTCTGCCGGCGCTGGTCTACGGCTACGCCAGGAAGAACCTGCGGGCGTTCGAGAACGTCACGGCGGCCACGATCGTGGTCTTGCTGGTGATCCTCCTCCTGGTGAACGCGACCGCCATCATCCTCAGGAACCGGTATGAGCGAAAGTGGTGATCCGATGGACGTGACGGACAGGGTCCACCTGCCCGACGATGTGAGTGAACGGACCCAATGGGAGGAGGGGCCCCGCCTGGCCGTGCGCGAGAGTCGTGAAGAGCCTGAGGTCCAGCGAGAGATCGTTTTCGACGTGCGGGACGTTACGAACTACTACGGGGACTTCCGGGCCGTCCGGAACGTGACCCTGCCGGTCTTCCGCAACGAGATCACCGCCCTGATCGGTCCGTCTGGCTGCGGGAAGACGACGTTCCTGCGCAACCTGAACCGGATGAACGACCTGATCGAAGGCGCCCGGATCGAAGGGGAGCTGCTGTACCACGGGGTGAACCTGTACGACCCCGAGGTGGATCCGGTCGAGGTCCGGCGGCGCATCGGGATGGTGTTCCAGAAGCCGAACCCGTTCCCGAAGTCGATCTACGACAACATCGCGTTCGGGCCGAGGATCGCCGGGTTCAAGGGGAACCTGGACGACCTCGTCGAGGAGTCGCTGCGCCGCGCCGCCCTGTGGGACGAGGTCAAGGGCAAGCTGAAGGAGTCCGGGATGGCGCTGTCGGGCGGGCAGCAACAGCGCCTCTGCATCGCACGGGCCATCGCCACGCGGCCCGACGTGATCCTGATGGACGAACCGTGCTCGGCCCTGGACCCGATCGCCACCCAGCGGATCGAGGACCTGATGCGGGAGCTGGTTTCCGACTACACGATCGTCATCGTCACGCACAACATGCAGCAGGCGGCCCGGGTGAGCGATCGCACGGCCTTCTTCACCACCGAGGTGTCCGAGACGGGGGACAACCGGACCGGGCTGCTGGTCGAGTACGACGAGACCGACAAGATCTTCTCGAACCCGGCCGACGAGCGTACCGAGAACTATGTCACCGGCCGCTTCGGCTGACGACGACCGACCCCTGCGGGGCCAGTACGCCGACGAGCTCGACCAGCTCCACCTCCAGGTGGAGCTGATGGGCGTGCGCGTC
>DATHVC010000065.1:0-2890 GCA_035461565.1 Actinomycetota bacterium | reverse complement strand
TGATGCGGATCATCACGGCGATCAGCGCCGTGGTCGCCACCATCCCCAGGGCGATCCAGGACGCCAGGCCGGCGGACGTGAGGAGCGGATTGAAGGACGCGTCGGGTTCGGTCGGTCCGAAGCCGCCGAGCACGAGCGCGGCGGCCTCGAGCGCCACCCCGATCAGCAGCAGGTTCGTGAACCGATTGATCGGCGTTCGAGTCAAACGGCGGTCCGTCAGGTACCAGTGGCCGAGCAGCAGCCCGTCGATGACCGCGCCCAGGAACGCCGCGCCCGCGAGGAGCTGGAGCAATGCCACGCCCCAGGAGCCCTCCGCCGAGCCCGCCATGGCGACCAGCAGGGCGACCGACAGGGCCGAGGCCCCCACTCCGACGACCCGAGCCGGGGTCTCCCGGCGGGTCACGAGCAGCCCCACACACCCGACGAGCGCCACCGCCAGCGCCGCCGACAGCCGAAGGGCCCACACGCCCGCCGCCGCCCCTTCCACCCGGCCGGCGGCGACCGACCCCCAGGCGGCCACGGCCAGCAGCGCCATGATCGAGGCGGTCAACGTGAAGAACCCTCTCTTCACCTCGCGCCACAGCGGCGTCAGGAACAGCAGCGCGAGCCCGCCCGCGACGGTTTCGGCCAGCACCAGCGCCGTCACGCCGGCCGGCCCCGTCACGGCGCGATCCGGTCCCGAGTTCCCATCGGCGCCAAGCCTACTCGCGGGCGGTCGGTACGCTGGTCGGGATGCAGGACTGGCGGACCTACGACGACGTCGCGGAGGACTACGAGCGGATCCACGCGCCGCGGATGGCCGAACCCGCCCGGGACCTCGTCGCGGTGGCCGGGATCCGTCGCGGCGACCGGGTGCTCGACATCGGCACCGGGACGGGCGTCGCCGCGAGGGCCGCGGCCGCCGCCGGAGCGACCGTCGTGGGGGTGGACCATTCGATCGGCATGTTGCGGACCGCCCGGCGCAACCGCCCCGACGTCCGGGCGGTGGGGGCCGAAGCCATCGACCTGCCGTTCCGGCAGGGCGCGTTCGACGTGGTGATCGGCAGCTTCGTGATCGCCCACTTCACGAAGGTGGACACCGCCCTGTTCGACCTGCTGCGGGTGCTCCGGCCGGGTGGCCAGCTGGCGCTGACGGCGTGGGGCGACGCCGAAGACGAGCTGGCACGAACGTGGCGCGAGCTGGCCGAGTCGGTGGTCCCCCCGTCCATCCTCGGGCCGGCCATGTCGGAACGGCTTCCCGGCCGCGACCGGTTCCGGGACCGCGAAACCATGGCGCAGACGTTGATGGACGCGGGTCTGCGCAACGTCCGGACCGAGATCCGCCGTTATCGGTTCCGCTATTCACTCGACGAATACGTCGACGGGTTGACCACGTGGGCGATGGGCCGCTTCCTGCGGTCGATGCTCGGGGATCGGGGGTTCGACTCGTTCGTCGGACGAGCCCGGGAGACGTTCGCGGAGCGGTTCGCCGACCCCGTCAACGACTTCCGCGAGGTCGTGTTCGGCGTGGGCACGAAGTCGTGACGACCCGCGCGGATCAGCGTCGCGCCGTCGCCTGCGAGAGGACGTAGCGGACCAGGGTCCGCACCGGGATGCCGGTGGCCCCCTTGGGCCACAGGTCCCCCGAACGTTCGGCGAAGGCCGGGCCGGCGATGTCGAGGTGCACCCATGGCACGTCGCCGACGAACTCGCGCAGGAACAACGCCGCGGTGATCGCGCCCCCGTACCGCTTGCCGATGTTCTTGACGTCCGCCACCTCGGAGTCGATCAGCTTGCGGTACGGCTCGTACAGCGGGAGCTCCCACCCGGGCTCGCCCACCGCCTCCCCGGCCGCGAGGATCTCGCGAACGAGCTGACGGTCGTTGCCCATCGCGCCCCACAACTCCTCACCGAGGGCGATCATGCAGGCGCCGGTCAACGTGGCCGTGTCGATGATGACGCGAGGCTCCTGCTCGGCCAGGTAGGCCAGGGCGTCCGCCAGCACCAGCCGGCCCTCGGCGTCGGTGTTGAGCACCTCCGACGTCTTCCCGTTGCGATGCCGCAACACATCACCCGGTCGGATGGCCGAGCCGCTCGGCATGTTCTCCGAGGACGGGATGGCCGCGATCACGTTCACCCGCGGCTTCAGCAGCGCGATGGCGCGCATCGTCCCCAGGATCGAGGCCGCGCCGCCCATGTCGATCTTCATGTGCTCCATCTGGGTGGCGTCTTTGATCGACAATCCCCCGGAGTCGAAGGCGATCCCTTTCCCGGTCAGGGCGATGGGCGCCGACCGGCCGCCTCCCGAATACCGCAGCTCGATCAGGCGGGGCGGATTCACGCTCCCCTGCCCGACCCCGAGGATCCCGCCGAACCCGCCGCGCTTGAGCTCGGCCTCGCTCCACACCTTGACGGCCAGGCCCAGCTGCTTCGCCATGGCCTGCGCCTCTTTGGCGAGCTGAGCCGGCGACAGGTCGATCGCCGGCGTGTTGACCAGGTCGCGGGCCCACATCTGGGACTCGGCGACCACCTGGCCGCGGGTCAGGGCGGCTTTCGCGGCGCGAGCGTCGGCGCGCGCTCCGCCCAGGATCTCCACCGCCTCCAACGGACGCTTCTCGCCGTTGGACTTGTACCGGTCGAACCGGTACGACCCGAGCAGCAACCCTTCCACCGTCGCCTGCACCGCGTCCTCGAAGGCCCTACCGGCGATCTGCGGCAGGGTGGTGGCCACGCGACGCCGTTTGGCGAGCTGAGCCGCCACCCGCCCGATCGCTCGACGGCACGCGTCGGGGCCGGCGTCGCGGCGACCGCCCACGCCCAGCAGGAGCACGGCGGACGCCTCCACGTCGTCGATCCCGGCGTTCGGAACCAGGAGCGACTCGCCGCGTTTGCCCGTGTTGCCGGCCGCTCC
>DATHVC010000064.1:0-2210 GCA_035461565.1 Actinomycetota bacterium | reverse complement strand
TCGGGCCCAGGGCCGTTCGGCCCGGGCGGGTCGAGACTCGTCTCGTATCGCTCGAAGCGACCGACGATCAGATCAACTGTTCCAACGAGCCGTCGAGGGCCAGGTGCCAGCCCCAGCGCTTCTCGCCACCCGGAAGCGCCGTCGTCGTCCCGGCTGCGAAGTCGTGGAGGAACAACGCGCCGCGGCGCGTCCGGTAGGCGATCAGGCCGAGGTCCCGCGAAACGCTGAAGTCGACGACTCGAGCCACCGCGAGCCGATTCGGATCAACCTCGCCGGTCGCGACGTCCACCGCAACGAGCCCCTGCGGCCGGAATCCGGAGCCGTCCGGCTTCTGCATCCACCACCACGCGACGAGGGTGTCCTCGTCGAGCCACCTCGGCCGCGTCAGGGTCTGCTCACACGTGCCCTCGGTCAGGGTCCGGGCTCCGGAGCCGTCCACGCCGATCACACGGATCCCCGTGGTGCACGCTCCCTCGGTGTACGCGTACGCGACCTGCGTCCCATCCGGGCTGAACGACGGGTACATCGAGCGGTCGTCGGTCGTGAGCTGGACGAGCGAGGAGCCGTCGGTATTCGCGAGCCAGATGTTCCAGATGAACCGCCACTGATCGTTCCCGTGTGTGAACGCGACGAGTGAACCGTCCGGCGAAGCGGCCAGGTCCATCGGCCAGAAGTCGCCGTCGGTGAACTGCGCCAGCTTCCGCTCGTCGCCGGTGGCGAGGTCCTTGTACCAGACCGAGTTGACGAACTCGTCGCGGTCCTCGTCGCCGCTCCCGTCGTTGTCCGGGAGGAACACGACGCCGGTGCCGTCCCCGAACAGCAGGGGGTACCGCGCATCGGGGATCGTGTAGAGGCGCTCCCCCGTCACGGCGTCCCGGGCGATGAGGTTCGAGGCGAAGCCGCCCCGCGGGTGTCGAGCCACCATCACCACGCCGTCGTCGATCGACGTGAACGGCTCGACGTTGGGGACCATCGTCCGAACGCGCCCTCGGAGGTTCGCGACGGCCGCGGAGGGCTGGCTCTTCCCGGTCCAGGCCTCGTAGGAGAGCCTCGGCGGACCCGGCTCGGCGGACGCGGGAACGGCCGGCACGATCAAGCAGAGCAGCAATACGACGACCACGACCCGGCGCATCGAGCCCCCCTCTGAGACCGAAAGCGGAGGGGGCAGTCTCGCACTGGAGCGGCCGCCGCCAGGGTTGTGCGGCCCGGGTGACCAAGCCGCCATCAGGTCGCGAGCGCCCTCCGTGGTCGGCTCCCACCGCGGGTCCGGTCGTCCCAGGTCCGGGCGGGGCGAACGGCTCGGGAATCGGCCAGTGGGTCGCGGGAGGCTGGCGCCGTCACATCGATCGGGAGGTGGTCCGGATGCAGGGCATCAAGCAGGCGGCGGAGGCGTTCCTCGCGCACCGCCGCATCGCGGTCACCGGCGTCTCGAGAGCGCCGAAAGACCACGGGAGCAACATCGTCTACAAACGCCTGCGCGATCGCGGCTACGAGGTCGTCCCGGTGAACCCGAACGCCGACGAGGTCGAGGGCGACCCGTGTTACCACGATCTGAAATCCATCCCCGGCGGGGTCGAGGCCGTCGTGATCGGCACCCGGCCCGAGCTCGCCGAGGACACGATGCGCGAGTGCGTCGAGCTCGGCATCACGAATGTGTGGATGCACCGCGGTCCCGGCAGCGGCAGCGTCTCACCCGAGGCGACGAGGTACGGGCGCGACCACGGCGTGACCGTGATCGACGGCGGGTGTCCGTTGATGTTCGGCCCGACCTCTGACGTCGGCCACAAGATCATGCGCTTCGTGTTCGCGAGGAACGTGCCCAAGAAGGTGTGACGGGCTCACCAGCTCGAAGGGAAGTGACGACGATGCGGAAGGGAGCCCTGTTCGTGGCCGCCCTGTTGGCCGCCGCTCTGGTCGCCGTTTCGTGCGGGGACGGCGCGCATGTGGTGACTTCGGAGACCGTCTCGAACGAGACGACGTCGGAGATGCTGGTGTTCGCCCCGCAGGACCGGGGCGCCTGGCCGGTCATCGTGGCGTACCACGGGATCGACGGGACGGCGCAGAACATGGCCGAGCTCGCGACGCGGCTGGCCGCCGAGGGGTCCGCGGTGTTCGCCCCCACCTACAGCACCGACCTCACGACCGTTGAGGGGTTCCAGCAGGCCGGGATCGATGCCGAATGTGGCTACCGGTTCGCTCGCAGCCTTGCC
>DATHVC010000063.1:0-5232 GCA_035461565.1 Actinomycetota bacterium | reverse complement strand
AGTCCCCCACACCCCCTCAGCCTTCGAACGAGGCGGCCGCCTGGAGCAAGCGGTCGATCTCCTCCGAGCCGTGTTCCGTGCCGAGCGTCCACAGCTCGTAGCCGGAGGGCGGGAGCAGGACCCCTCGGTCCAACAGGTGGTGGAAGAACCGGGCGAACCGGTCGTGGTCGGCGGCCCGCGCCCCGGCGAAGTCGCGAACCGGCCCGTCGGTGAAGAACACGCTCAGGAGCGACCCCTCGCGATTCACGGTGGCCGGGATCCCGCGTTCGGCGAACGCCGCCCGGAGTCCGTCGGCCAGGCGTTCGGCGGTCGCCGTGAGTGCCGGGTACGGGTCGAGCTCGCGGGCGAGGTCGAGCGCGGCGATGCCGGCGGCCACGGCCACCGGGTTCCCCGACAACGTCCCCGCCTGGTACACGGGGCCGGCCGGCGCGAGCTGCTCCATCAGGTCGCGTCGCCCGCCGAACGCGGCGCAGGGGAACCCCCCGCCCATCACCTTGCCGAGCACGGTCAGGTCGGGCGCGATCGCGAACTGCCCCTGCGCGCCGGCGTAGCCGATCCGGAACCCCGTGATCACCTCGTCGAACACCAGCAGGGCGCCGTGGTCCGTGCACTGCTCGCGAAGGGCCCCGAGGAACCCGGGTTCGGGCGGAACGACGCCCATGTTCGCCGCGACCGGCTCGACGATCACCGCGGCGATCCGGCCGGCGTGGTCGGAGAAGGCCGCCCGAAGGGCCTCGACGTCGTTGAACGGAACCGTGAGTGTGTCGGCGGCGGCACCGGCCGTCACCCCCGGATACCCCGGGATCCCGAACGTCGCCACTCCCGAGCCCGCGCCGGCGGCGAGCAGCGCGTCGGAGTGGCCGTGGTAACACCCCTCGAACTTCACGACCAGGTCGCGGCCGGTGGCCCCGCGTGCGAGCCGGATCGCGCTCATCGCGGCCTCGGTCCCGGAGGAGACCAGCCGGACCATCTCGACCGCGGGCATGGCGGCCGTGATCCGCTCGGCGATCTCGACCTCGAGCTCGGTCGGCGCGCCGAAGCTCGTTCCCCGTGCGGCGGCGGCCGTGGCCGCCTCGACGATCTCTCGTCGGGCGTGGCCGAACAGAAGGGCGCCCCACGACTGGACGAGATCGACGTACCGGTTCCCATCGGCGTCGACCAGGTACGCACCGTCACCTCGGGCGGCGAACCTCGGCACGCCGCCAACCGCGCCGAACGCCCGGACCGGCGAGTCCACGCCGCCGGGGATCACGCGACCGGCTCGCGCGAACAGCTCCTCGGATCGAACGGTCGATGCCACGTGGTGGAGGCTACCGGAGGGCCTCGATCGCCAGGCCGGCCACCCCGCCGCCCAGGACGAGCCAGGCCACGTTGGGGCGCCAGAACACGAGCAGGGCGCCGGCGAGGACGGCGAGCGCGGCCGTGGGCACGTCGACGATCGCCCGGATCGCGAGCTGCCACGTCACGCCGGCCATCAGCGCCACGGCCGCGACGTTCACGCCGTCCAGGGCGGCTGCGAGCCATCGGGAGCGCCGCAGCTTCGGGACGAACGGCGAGGTGATCGCGACCGCAACGAACGACGGCAGGAAGATGGCGAGCGTCGCGAGCAACGCCCCCGGCACCCCGAGGACGAGGTACCCGATGAAGGTGGCGGTGGTGAACAGTGGACCGGGGGTCACCTGGCCGACGGCGACGGCATCCAGGAGCTGCTGCTCGGTGAGCCAGCCGAGGCGTTCCACCAAGTCGGCCCGCAGGAACGCGAGCAACACGTAGCCGCTGCCGAACAGCACCGCGCCGATCTTCAGGAAGGTGAGGAACAGACGCAGGTAGGTCGCGGCCGCGTCCTGGGCGGCGGCCGCGATCAACGTTCCCGGCGGCACCCACGGCAGGAGAGACGCTCGCCACCCACCGACGTGCACCGTCCGACGGGCCAGCATCACGAGCACCCCGCTGCCGAACAGCAGCGCGATCTCGTTCACGCCGGCCAGGTACAGGGCGAGGATGGCGACGCCCAGGACCGCGAGCGGGATATCCTTCACCGCCGCCCGGCCGAGCTTCCACAACGCGAGGGCGATGATGCCGATCACCACGGGGGCGATCCCGTACAGGAGCGCCTCGCCTTCGGGGGTGGCGCCGTATTCGACGTAGGCCCAGGCCAGGCCGAGCACGATCACCATCGCCGGGACGATGAAGCTCACCCCCGCGAGCACGAGCCCCATCCACCCGGCCCGGCGCCGGCCGAGATGCATGGCGAGTTCGGTCGAGGTCGGCCCCGGGATCATGTTCGAGACCCCGACGAAGTCCAGAAAGCCCTGCTCGGTGAGCCACCCGCGCCGGGTCACGACCTCGTCGTGCATCATCGCGATGTGCGCGGCGGGCCCGCCGAACGAGATGAACCCGAGCCGTGTGAAGAACAGCACCACCTCGCGCAGGCGACCGCGTTCTCGGTCCTGATCGAGCGGCATCGCGCCGGATGGTATCGGCTGACTGGCAGCGGACCTACTCGCCGACCGGCCAGTGATCGACGATGAGGTCCGGCATGGGAAAGTCCTTCGGATTGCCGGTTGCGAGCCGAGCACCGATACCGACGGCCGCCGCGGCGATCAACACGTCGGCCTGAGAGAGGGTCCTTCCCCGACGACGGAACTCGCGTCGCCACCAACCCGCCAGTCGCCCCTCCGCGATCCCGAGGGGCGCGACCGAGAGACCCTCGAACATGGCCGCCGCCGCGTCGCGTTCGCGGGGCTGGAGATGGGCACTGACCTCCTCGGCCGTGACGGCGCAAACATGCGGAACATCCCCCGACGACTGAAGCCCCACGAACCGCGCGGAGGTCTTCGGCCGACCCTTCAGCACGTCGATGAGGACGGTGGAGTCGAGCAGAACCGCGCCCATCAGCCGACGCGCCTGGGGTCCTCTCGTCGCGACTCGTGAACCCAACGCGCAACGTCCGGGTCCCACGGGTGACCTTCGTCCGAGATCGAGCCGATCGCCGACCGCATCTTCTCCCAGCGGCGGTCAGACTCCATCTGCTTTCGGACGGCGTCCGCGATGTAGGCGCTCCGCTTCCGCGGGCCGACTCGCCGGTCGAGTTCCTGGACCAGCTCTTCGTCCAGATGGACGTGTACTCGCATAGCACACAGCATAGCACACAAGAAGTCCCACTCTATGCCCCGAGCTTCACCACCCACCGCCCGACCCAGTCGGGGCCGAGCGCCCGGAGCGCCTCCCGGTAGCCGTCGACCCGGCCCACGGCTCGGCCCGGCTCAGTCGGTCACGCGGAGGTGAGCCATTCGGCCGCGTCCTTCGCGTGGTACGTCAAGATGACGTCGGCGCCGGCCCGGCGGATCGAGGTGAGGACCTCGAGCACCGCTTTGCGTTCGTCGAGCCAACCGTTGGCCGCGGCGGCCTTGAGCATCGCGTATTCGCCGGAGACGTTGTACGCGGCCATCGGGAAACGGGTCTGGTCTTTCGCTCGCCGGATCACGTCGAGGTAGGGGAGCGCCGGTTTGACCATGACCAGGTCGGCGCCCTGCTCGATGTCGGCGACGATCTCGCGGATCGCCTCGTCGGCGTTCGACGGATCCATCTGGTAGCCGGTCCGGTCGCCGAACCGCGGGGCGCACTCGGCCGCCTCGCGGAACGGGCCGTAGAACGAGGAGGCGAACTTCGCCGCGTAGGCGAGGATCCCGACACGGTCGAGGTCGGCCCGGTCGAGCTCGTCCCGGATCGCCTCCACTTGTCCGTCCATCATGCCGCTCGGAGCGACCAGGTGGGCCCCGGCGTCCGCCTGGGCCAGCGCGATCCGCCGGTAGCGCTCGAGGGTGGCGTCGTTGTCCACGTGCCCCTCGTCGTCCAGCACCCCGCAATGGCCGTGATCCGTGTATTCGTCCAGGCAGAGATCGGCGATGAGGACGTGGTCGTCGCCGAGTTCCTCGCGCAGAACGCGCAGGGCCCGCTGCGTGATCCCGCCCGGATTCCAGGCCTCCGAACCCTCGGCGTCTTTGTGTTCGGGCAGGCCGAAGAGCATGAACGCCACCACGCCGCGGCCGGCGATCTCGGCGGCCTCCTTGCGCAGCGACTCGATCGTGTGCTGCACCTGTCCCGGCATCGAGGTGATCGGGACCGGGTCGGCGATCCCCTCCTTCACGAACAGCGGCGCGATCAGCTGCCGGGGGGCCAGCTCGGTCTCGCGCACGAGCGCGCGCAGGCCCGGCGAACGGCGCATCCGACGTGGACGCTGCTGTGGGAACGGCATGCGGCCTATGGTACGGCGGGTCACGTCGGTGCGGCGGCGCCCGTCTGAGGGCGCGGAAGGGAGGTGACGCGTGGCAAACGTGCTGCGGGTCCGGCCGGGGGAGCGCGTGGCAGGACCCACCACCCCCGGCATGGTCAGGGAGCAGGCCATCGCCACCGAGGACCTGTGGTGTGGATTCGTGACGACCCGGCCGGGAATGGCGTCCGGCTGGCATCACCACGGGGGGCACCGGACCCTGTTCTACGTCCTGAGCGGGGTCGTCCGGATCGAACACGGCGCCGGAGGGGGCGAATCGTTCGATGCGGAGCCGGGGGACATCGTCCTGATCCCGGACCAGGAGGTCCACCGCGAGAGCAACCCGGCGTCCGAGCCGGCGAGCGTGGTCGTCGTACGCGCTGGCGCCGGCGAGACGGTCGTGAACGTGGAGGGGCCGGCCGGCTGAATCAGCGGGGGGTGACCGCCCGTTCGACCGCGGCCACCAGACCCCCGATCGTGTGGGGACTGGCCACGGCGTGCACGGTGAGACCGCGCGAACGGGCCTCGCGGGCGGTGACGGGTCCGATGCAGACCACCTTCGGGTTGCCCCGGACGGCGCGGACCGCGCCGAGGAACCCTCGAACCGTCGAGGCGCTGGTGAACGTGATCGCGTCCACGCGCCCCTCGCGGAGCGCCGAACGCGCCTCGGGTGGGAGTGAGCGCGCCATCACCGTTCGGTAGGCGACAACGCGGACCGGGGTCCATCCCTTCGCGGCCAACGCTTCCTCGAGCCCCCGTGGCGCCACGTCGGCACGGGGGCACAACACGCGTCCGCCGCCGCGTGGCACGGCTCGGGCCAAAGCCGTCGTCGTGAACGTCCGCGGCACGAGGTCCGGTTCACGCCGCGACCAGCGGCGGAACGCCTCGCGCGTTCCCTCGCCGATCGCCGCGACCCGGGCGCGAACGTCTCGGGGCCGGATCCGCGACGCGAACACGTC
>DATHVC010000062.1:0-12974 GCA_035461565.1 Actinomycetota bacterium | reverse complement strand
CGTCCGACCGGCCGGGCTCCGTCTCCTTGACGCGCACCGCCCTGGGCATGGTGGCGGAGCGCCGGTTCCCGCCCGAGGCCACCGCGGCCGCCGAGGCCCGGCGGGCGCTTGACGACCTGCTCGGCCCCCACCTGGACGACGCGGCGCTCGAGAACGCCCGGCTCTTGGCGAGCGAGCTCGTCGCCAACGCGGTCCTGCACGGCCCCAAGGGGCCCCATGCCGACATCCTGCTCCGGGTGTCCGTCCGGGAGGCGGTCGTGCGCGTGGAGGTCATCGACGACGGGCCGGGGTTCGTGCGCCCGCGCCGGCCTCCCGAAGGCACCGGCGGCTGGGGTCTGGTGCTCGTCGAGAGCGTGGCGGACCGATGGGGGATCGAGAGGGGCGGACCCACGACGGTCTGGTTCGAGCTCGCCCGCAGCGACGTCGGCCGTGACGGTCGGCCCGTCCGGTCGCGGTGGTCCCCGCAGATGGACCCGATCCTGCTCGAGGTCGAGATGGCCGGGGTGATCGCCGCCGACCGGGACGGGACGGTGACCAGATGGAACCGCCACGCGGCGCGCCTGTTCGGGTTCGACGCCGCCGATGCCGTGGGCCGGCCGATCGTGGACCTGCTCGTCCCGGACGAGGACCCCGATGCCGGCGAGCACCTGCTTCGACTCCTGCACGACGAGGAGACCTTCGACGGCGAGTGGCTCGCGCCGAGGAAGGGCGGGGGCCGCGTCTGGGTTCGCCTGTCCGCGACGCCGGTCCGGGACGAGAAGCGCCGGCACGTCGGCATGGTGTTGGTCGCTCTGGACATCAGCGCTCGACGGCGCGCCCAGGCCGCCCTGGCCGAGAGCGAGGAGCGGTTGCGCATCGCGCTGGATGCCGGGCGGATGGGCACGTGGGACTGGGACATGCGCCGGGGGACGATGCGCTGGTCGGAGAGCCTGGAGCGCATCCACGGGCTCGAGCCAGGAGCGTTCGGCGGCATGTTCGAACACTTCCAGGCCGACATCCATCCGGAGGATCGCGCCGCGGTCCTCGAGTCGATGCAGGCGGCGGTGCGCGAGGACCGGGAGTGGTCGCTGGACTACCGCATCGTCCGGCCGGACGGAGCGGTGCGCTGGTTGGCCATTCGCGGCCGGGTGTTGAAGGAGGACGAGCGGGCCGTCGGGATGGCCGGCGTCTGCGCGGACATCACCGCTCGCAAGGAGACCGAACGAAGCCTGGCCGTCCAATACTCGGTCGCGCGCGTGTTGTCCACGGCGACGTCCGCGGAAGAATCCACGCCGGCGCTCATCCAGGCGATCGCCGAGACCCTCGGCCTGGAGGTCGGAGCGTTGTGGCACGTGGACGAAGACGCCGACGTGTTGCGGTTCGTCGGCGGGTGGAACTCCTCGAGCGTCGGGGCGCACTTCCTGCTGAAGAGCCGGGAGTTCCTGTTCGAGCGCGGCTACGGCCTTCCCGGTCGCGTCTGGGCGTCGGGGGAGCCGACGTGGCTGACCGACCTGGCGGCCGACGACAACTTCTCACGCGCGCCGTTCGCGCTTCGGGACGGGCTGCGTTCGGCGCTCGGATTCCCGATCACGCTGCGGGACGAGGTCCTCGGCGTGATGGAGTTCTTCAGCCGCCGCATCCGGCAACCCGACGAGCAGCTGCTCGCGCTCCTGTCGGCGGTGGGGGCGCACATCGGGCAGTTCCTGGAACGCCGCTCCGCCGAGACGGAGCTCGTCGAGAGCGAGGCGCGAAAGAGCGCCATCCTGGAGTCCGCGCTCGAGGCCATCGTGTCCATGGACGAGGAGGGGAACATCGTCGAGATGAACACGGCGGCCGCCGAGATGTTCGGCGTCGATCGGGACGACGCCATCGGGCGCGAGCTGGCCGGGATCATGATCCCCCCGACGTACCGCGAACGTCATCGGGAGGCCCTGGACCGGTTCCGACGCACCGGACGCGACCGGATCCTAGGACGCCGACTCGAGCTCCACGGGATGCGAGCCGATGGCACCGAGTTCCCGGTCGAGCTCACCGTCACGCGCGTCGAGCTCCCGAACCCCGAGGAGATCCTGTTCACCGGCTATATCCGCGATCTCACGCCGAGGCGGCGGGCCGAGGAGCTGCAGGCCCGTCTGTTCGAGAGCGAACGCGCCGCCCGCGAGCAGATCGAACGCGCCCACGACCGCGAGGCGTTCCTCTCGGAGGCCGGCGTCCTGCTCGCCTCCTCGCTCGACCTTCGGCGGACGCTCGCGAAGATCGCTCGCCTGGTCGTCCCGCGCCTCGCCGATTGGTGCAGCATCGACCTGGTCGAGCCCGACGGCTCGATCGCCGTCGTCGCGGCCACCCACGCCGATCCGGACAAGACGGCCCTGGCGCGAGAGTTCCGGCACCGCCATCCACTCCGGCTCGACGACGGGAGCGGCGTCGCCTCGGTGATCTCGAGCGGCGTCGCCGAGATCGTCCCGGAGATGACGCCCGACGCACTCGCGCAGGAGATTCCGGAGCCGGGTCGCCGGGCCATCGCGGCCGAGCTGGGGTTCCGCTCCTCCATGGTCGTCCCGCTGGTCGCGCGTGGCCGCGCCCTCGGGGCGATCACGTTCGCCACCGCGGAGTGGGGCCGCACGTTTGGGGAGGACGACCTCGATCTCGCGCAGGAGCTGGCTCGCCGGGCGGCGCTCGCCATCGACAACTCCCGCCTGTACGAGGAGCGAAGTCACATCGCGAGAACCCTGCAGCGGACGCTCCTCCCTCGACGACTGCCGGAGATCCCGGGGTTGCAGGTGGCCGCGTTCTACCAGTCCGCCGGCAGGATGCAGACGGAGGTCGGTGGTGACTTCTACGACGTGTTCGAGTCCGGCGATCGGGCGTGGGGCGTGGTGGTGGGCGACGTGTGCGGCAAAGGGGTGGAGGCGGCCGCCCTCACCGGCATGGCGCGCCACTCCGTCCGAGGCTCGGCCCTGCGAGAACCGTCACCGAGCGCGGCGCTGGAGGACGTGAATCGGATCATGCTCCGGGAAGACGGCGAGCGGTTCTGCACGGTCGCGCTGGGACGGATCGAACGCGCCGACGCGGGCGTGGTGTTGACCGTGGCGTGTGGTGGCCACCCACAGCCCATCGTCGTTCGCCGCGACGGGCGCGTCGAGCCGGTCGGGGTGCCGGGGACGCTCCTCGGCGTGTTCGAACACGTCACGATCGAAGACGCCGTGGCGGGACTCGCCCACGGCGACCAGGCGGTGTTCTTCACGGACGGGCTCGTGGACGCCCGTCACCCCAAGGCGCTCGACGAGACGAGCCTTCTCGAGCTCGCGGCGAGCTGCGCGGGAGTCGGCGCCCACGCGACGGCCGAACGGTTCGCCCGGGCGATGGCCGACCCGGTGGGCGAGGCGCCCGACGACGTGTGCGTGGTCGCCGTCAGCGTGGACTGATCGAGGTCGTGATGCGCGACGTTCAGGCGCTCGCCGCGGCGACGCCGGAGACTCGCGACCGGTTCGTCGACTTCCTGCGCGCCGCCTCGATCTGCGCGGTGGTCCTCGGCCACTGGCTGATCGGGGTGATCCACGTCGAGGACGGGCTCGTGTACCTCACGAACGCCGTCGGCGTCACGCGCGGCCTGTGGCTCGGGACGTGGGTCCTCCAGGTGATGCCGATCTTCTTCTTCGTCGGCGGGTTCTCCAACCTGGTGGCGTACGAGTCGTTCCGGCGCCGCGGCCGGAGCGCCGGCGCCTTCGTCCGGACCCGGGTCGAGCGGTTGCTTCGCCCCTCGCTCGTGTTCTTCGCGATCTGGATCGCCGTCCAGGTGGTGCTCCACGTCGCCGGCGTCGGCCGGGCCGCCGGCCCCCGGCTATGGGGCGAGACGACCCTGCTGCGTGGCATGTTGCCGCCGGCGCAGACGTTGCCGTTCGGGCCCCTGTGGTTCCTCGGCTTCTACCTCCTGGTGGTGGCGGCGGCGCCCGCGTTGATCGCGTTGCATCGGCGGTTCGGCCTGGCCGCGCCGATCGCGATGGCCGTCGCCGCGGTCGTGGTCGACGTGGTGGGGTTTGGGATGGGAATTGACGGCGTGCGTTACCTCAACGTTGCCGCGGTGTTGTTGTTCCCGCATCAGCTCGGGTTCTTCTACGCCGACGGGCGGCTCGGGGGCCGCCGACTGCCTGCGGCGATGGTCGTGTTCGGGCTCGGCGGGTTGGTGCTGCTCACCACGCCGTGGTTCTTCTCCTTGTTCGGTGACGCGCGGTTCGACTGGTTCCCGGGAATCGGGCATTACCCGAAGAGCCTGACGGGGACGGGGGTCGAGGCGATCTCGAACGCGTACCCGCCGACGGTCTGTTTCCTGCTCGGTGGGGTCTGGACCATCGGAGCGGTCCTGCTGCTGCGGGACCGAGGCCGCCGCTTGTTGCAGCGCGGGCGGGTCTGGAAGGCCACGATCCTGGGGAACGCCGTCATCATGACGCTGTTCCTGTGGCACATGACCGCGCACCTGATCGCCATCCTGGCCCTGTGGCCGCTGGGGTTCGGGCGGCCGGAGGGCGGCACGGCCCGGTGGTGGCTGGAGCGGCCGGTGTGGATCGCCGTCTCGGGCGCCATCCTGGCCCTGCTGGTGATCGCGCTGTCGCGGTTCGAGCGCCGCGGCCCGCCTCGGCCGGCCGAGCCGCGCGCGGGGACCACGTAGTCTTTCTTCATGGCCCAGACCGCACCGGTCGAGACCGAGAACCCCACCGTCGACGAAGACGTCACTCCCGACGTGCCCTGGATCGTCATCGTGTGGAACGATCCGATCAACCTGATGTCGTACGTCACGTACGTCTTTCAGAAGTTGTTCGGCTATCCGAGGGCCAAGGCCGAGCGGCTCATGCTCGATGTGCATCATCGAGGGAAAGCGGTCGTCAGCTCCGGGACGAAGGAGCGGTGCGAGTTCGACGTGTCCCGCCTGCACGCCCACGGGTTGTGGGCCACCCTTCAGAAGGACCGTTGACCGTCGGCCCCCGCGTCCGCCGCACCCGGCGAGGGTTCGAGCTGCGCCTGTCTCCTCCCGAGCGCGAGGTCCTTCGTTCGTTGCCCGGTCAGCTTCGCGCCCTGGTTTCGGATGGCGACCCCGGCGCCGACCCGGCGCTGGGGCGTCTGTATCCGTCGGCGTACCTGGACGATCCCGATGCGGCGCGGGACTTCGACGAGATGACGCGGGACGAGCTGACCGAACGGCGGCTCGCCGCTCTCGAGGTGATGGAGCGCACGGTCGACGCCCGCCGGGTGAACGAAGACGAGATGGCCGCCTGGCTGTCTTCGATCAACGACCTTCGGCTGGTCCTCGGCGTTCGGCTGGCGGTGACCGAAGAGAGCCGGCCCGAGGACTTCGCGGAGGACCAGGTCGCGGAGGCATCCTTCTCGCTGTACGCGTACCTGTCGGGTCTCGAGGAGGAGATCGTCGAGGCCCTGTCCCTCGCTTGATCCTCGCTTGCGGCTCCCGGCCGGAAGGCGGGTATAGGCTCGCGCCGATGTGGAGCCGACCGACTGGGGGCGACGGATGAACTCGAAAACGCGGACGATCGGGCGCGCGGCCGCGTTCGGGCTGCTGGCGCTGCTGCTGAGCTCGTGCCTGAAGCTCGACATGGACCTGCAGGTGTCCTCGGCCGACACCGTGAGCGGGCGCGTCATCTTCGCCGTCCAGAAGGAGCTGCTCGATCTGGCCGGGGGAACCGTCGAGGACATCCTCGGTACCGACGCCCCGCTGCCCGAGGACGTCGAAGGCGTGAGCGTCGAGGACTATGAAGACGACGAGTTCGCCGGTCAGCAGTTCAACTTCGATTCCGTCCCGCTCTCCGAGTTCAACCAGGAAGAGGGCGACGAGCAGCTGCGGATCGTTCGAGAGGGAGACCGCTTCCGCGTGACCGGGGTGCTGGACCTGAGCTCGGGCCTGGGAGCCACCGGCCCCACGGGGTTCGAAGGGATGGATCCCTCACAGTTCCTGCAGGGAGCCGAGCTCCGGATCCGGATCGCGTTCCCCGGCGAGGTCATCGAGTCCAACGGACAGGTCGACGGGAACCGCGTGACGTGGGAGCCCCAGGTCGGCGAGCGGCTGGAGATCGAGGCCGTGGCGAGCGCGGTCGGCAGCGGTACGGGAGACTCGAACCTGACGTTGTGGTTGATCATCGGCGCGGTGGTGCTGGTGGCGGCCGTCGTCGTCGGGATCCTTCTGGCCCGGCGTCGCACCCCCGCCACTGCCGGCGGACCGTCCGAGGCTGCGGAGCCGATCGCCGGCGAGCCCGGCCCGCCCGCAGCGCCCGGGACGGAGGCGCCGCCGGTGGCGGGAACACCACCTCCCGCCCCGCCGCCGCCCAGCTCACCGGGGACGCCGCCGCCGCCCCGATCCGACGAGACCTGACGCAGACCGGTCAGGAGGTGCCGGTGCCCTCGCCCGGCTCCTCGGGCGCCGGCGGCTCCGGCGTCTCGGTCTCGCGGGTGGAGACCCGGCGCCGAATGGCCTCCCCGGTCTCGGCCACCGTCGCGGTGACCGCGTCGCCGAGCGATCGCACGGCGTCTTTCAGCTCGGCCTTGGCTTCGTCGTCGCGCAGGGTGTCGCCGAGCGCGGTGAACGCCCGGTTCAGCTGGTCGCCGATCTGCCGGGCCGCCTCCTCGAGCTTGCGCTGGGCCTCCTGCGCCGACTCGGCCGCCGCCTGTTCGCCGCCGGACTCACGGTAGCGGCCGGCCACGCGGCGTCCCCAGGAGGAGAAACGTTCACCGACGTCGTTCCATGCCTGCTTGGCGTTCTCGCTCATGACCTACCTCCCCTGTTCGTCGCCACCAGCGTAACGCCGTGTGCGCGTCCGGTGCCCGCCGGTATGGGCCCGCCGGTATGGTCGACGCATGGCGCAGACCCGACCCGCCACCTCGGAGACCGCGTCGGCCGTCGAGATGCCGGCGCCGCTGCGACGCGACGTCCGGCTCCTGTCGACGATCCTGGGACGGGTCCTCGTCGAGACCGAGGGCCAGGACCTCCTCGAGGACGTGGAGCGACTGCGTCGCGCCACGATCGCGCTCCGGCGGCAGCCGAACGCCGTACACCGGGCCACGGTGCAGCGCATCGTGCGCTCGTTCGACGCAGACCGTGCCGAGCGGGTCGCGCGCAGCTTCACGTGTTATTTCCAGCTCGCGAACCTGGCCGAGGAGCGCCACCGCGTACGCGAGCTCGTGGCCCGCTCGCACGGCCCGGAGCCGATCGCGGAGTCAGTGGAGGCGGCCGCCGACGAGCTACGACGCGCAGGCGAAGACCTGCGCGAGGCCGTCGCGGGGCTCGAGATCCTGCCGGTCCTGACCGCCCACCCGACCGAGGCGCGGCGGCGAACCATCCTCGAGACGTTGTGGAGGATCGGCGAGCTCGTCGCACGCATCGACCAGCCCCAGCTGCCGCCCGCCGAGCGCGAGGCCGTCGAGCGCCGGCTGCACGAGGAGATCACGCTCCTGTGGCGGACCGACCCGGTACGAGCCCACCGACCCACTCCGCTCGACGAGGTCCGCGCCACCATGGCGCTGTTCGACCAGACGATCTTCCGCCTCCTTCCAGAGGTGTGCCGGGAGCTCGATCGCCTGGCGGCTCCGGGGACCGGTACGCGGCCTCCGGCGTTCGACGGATCGCCGCTCCGGTGGGCCACGTGGGTCGGCGGCGATCGCGACGGGCACCCGGAGGTCACGGCCGGTGTGACGCTCCAGGCCGCACGGATCGGTGCGGAACACGCCCTGCTGGGGCTGGAGGCCGCGGCGCGCAGGATCGCCCGGGCCCTGTCCGTGGCCGACCGTGACGTCCCGCCGTCACCCGAGCTGCTGCGCCGGATCGATCGCGACGTCGAGATCCTCCCGCGCGTCGGTGCGGAGCTGCGCCGCAAGCTCCCCGGGATGTCGCACCGGCTGAAGCTCGCCCTGTGCGCCCATCGCCTGGCCGCGACGCGAGTTCGGTCGGCGGGCGGGTGGGACGGCCCGCGCGAGCTGCTCGAGGACCTGCTCGCCCTGCAACGTTCCCTCGAGACCGCCGGTGCCGCCCGGCTGGCCTTCGGCGAGGTGCAGCACCTCGTGTGGCAGGTGAAGGCGTTCGGGTTCCACCTTGCCGAACTGGAGGTCCGCCAACACTCCTCGGTGATCCGGGAGGCGGGACGAGAGCTGCGTCGCAAGCCCGCGGAACCGTCTCGGACGTTGGAGGAGGCCCTCGACACGTTCCGGGCCATGGCGGAGATCCAGCGTGCCTACGGACCGGAGGCGTGCCGTCGGTACATCGTGAGCTTCACCCACGATCCCGAAGACATCGCGGCGGTGTCCCGGCTGGCGCGTGCCGCCGTGGACGATCGGCAGTTCGAGCTCGACGTCGTGCCGCTGTTCGAGTCGCGCGCGGACCTGGAGCGCGCCGTCGAGGTATGTGACCGCATCGTGGAGATCCCATCGGTCCGTCGCCGGCTGGCCCGGCCGGGGGCCGTGTTCGAGGTGATGCTGGGGTATTCGGACTCGGCCAAGAGCAGCGGCGTGTTGTGCGCGAACGTCGCCCTGTTCCGCGCGCAGCTGGAGCTGGCGCGCTGGGCGGAGGCCCGCGGGATCCGGCTGCGGTTCTTCCACGGCCGCGGCGGCGCGCTCGGCCGCGGCGGCGGACCGACCAACCGGGCCGTGCTGGGACAGCCGCCGGGCTCCTTGCGGGGTGGGTTCAAGGTGACCGAGCAGGGCGAAGTGGCGTTCTCCCGGTACGGGGAGCCGTCGCTGGCGCGCCGCCACCTCGAGCAGATCGCCCACGCCATGTTGGTTGCGTCGACGCCGCGGCACCGGGCCGACGGCGAGCGGTGCTGGAGCACGTTCGGGTCGCTCGCGCAGCACCTGGCCGACATCTCCGAACGCAAATGGCGGCTGCTGATCGAGCGTCCCGGATTCCTCCCGTTCTTCGACAACGCCACGCCCATGCGCGAGATCGAGGGGTTGCCGATCGGCTCCCGGCCGGCCCGCCGGCTGACGAGTCGAGATCTCGACGACGTTCGGGCCATCCCCTGGGTGTTCGCCTGGGGACAGTCCCGGGTGGCGCTGCCCGGATGGTACGGGGTCGGGACGGCCTTCGAGGAGGCCGTCGCGGGGCCGGGCGGGCTGGGCCGGCTCCGCGACATGAACCGGCGGTGGCCGTTCTTCTCGTCGTTCCTGGAGAACGTCCAGATGTCGCTGGCCAAGGCAGATCGCGTGGTGGCGCAGTCCACCCTCGAGGCCGCGGGCGACGACTCGATCGCCGCCGACATCCTGGACGAGTTCGACCGGACCTTCGACCTGGTGATGCGGGTGGCCGAGGTGGACGCGCCGCTGGCGCACCGGCCGGTGCGGCGCCGTGGGATCGAGCTCCGGAACCCCTACGTCGATGCGCTCTCGTTCCTCCAGGCGCGTTTCCTGCCGGACGCGCGCGCCGGAGACGAGCAGGCCGGCCGCGTCGTCGCCATCACGGTGAGCGGCGTCGCGGCCGGCCTGCAGAGCACCGGTTAGGTCTCTCGGACCTCCGACGGGGTTTCGTCGCGTCCGGCCTCCGCGGCCTCCGGCGACGGGACCGACTTGATCGAGTCCAGGACGCGGGCCGCCGCCTCGAGCACGAGCTGCTCGCGGAGCGCGGCGAGCTCCGCCTCGGACAGGTCGGCCGGCGCGCGCCCCGGCGTGCGGTCGCGCTCGCGGAGCAGGTACGCCAGCTCGCCGTGTTCGACCAGGTCCACGCCGGACTCTTCGTCGTCCTCGGTCACGCGGAAGCCGGCGATCCAGTCCACCACGCGCAGGATCACCAACGTGGCCAGGAACGCGAAGGCGATCGTGATGCCGACGGCGGCGGCCTGCCGGCCCACCTGGGCCAGGCTGCCGTCCGCGCCGGCCTCGTTGATGGCCAGGCTGGCGAACACGCCGGTCAGCAGCGCCCCGACGATGCCACCGACCAGGTGCACTCCGACGACGTCGAGAGAGTCGTCGTACCCGAGGCGCGGCTTCAGCTCGACGGCCAGGAAGCAGACCAGGCCGGCTGCCAGGCCGATGGCGATCGCGGCGAGCGGCGTCACGAACCCCGCGGCGGGGGTGATCGCGACGAGCCCCGCCACCAGGCCGGTGGCCGCGCCGACCCCGGTCGCCTTGCCGTGTTTGAGGCGTTCGGGCACCGCCCAGCCGATCATGGCGGCGGCGGCCCCGAGCTGCGTGGCGACGAAGGCGGACGACGCGAGGCCGTTGGCCCCGAGCGCGCTCCCGGCGTTGAACCCGAACCACCCGAACCACAGGATCGCGGCGCCGAGGATCACCATCGGCACGTTGGGCGGGACGAACACGCCGCCCGGGTAGCCGCTGCGGCGGCCGACGTAGATCGCGGCCGCGAGCGCCGACGCTCCGGCGCTGATGTGCACCACCGTGCCGCCGGCGAAGTCGAGCGCACCGACGCCGCCGGCGCCGAGGAATCCGCCGCCCCAGACCCAGTGCGCGAGCGGCGCGTAGACGACGAGCGACCAGATCCCGATGAACAAGAGGTAGCCGCCGAACTTGATGCGCTCGGCGAACGCGCCCGCGAGCAGTGCCGGCGTGATGATCGCGAACATCATCTGGAACGTCGCGAACGCCGAGTGGGGGATCGTCGGCGCGATGTCGGCCGGTTCGGCGCCGACGCCGGCGAAGCCCAGGTGATCGAACCCACCGATCAGCCGTCCGAGGTCGGGTCCGAAGGCGATCGTGTACCCGACCAGCACCCAGAGGATCGAGACGATCCCGATCGCGGCGATGCAGTGCATCATCGTGCCGATCACGTTCTTCGAACGGACGAGTCCGCCGTAGAACAAGGCGAGCCCCGGCACCATGAACAACACGAGCGCCGCCGACGTCAGCACCCACGCGGTGTCGCCGGTATCCATCGCGTCCCCTTTCCCCGTTGGCGACGGTTCCGTATGGGGTCCTGTTATAGGGCGCGTGTGTTCCCGGTCGATATCACACGTGTTTCGTTCTCGTAACGCTTGGCGGCGGTGCCCGGCGGCCTGGGTACGACGGCCCGGAACGTCGGCGCCGCGAGCGGCCACGCCGATACCAGCGAGTTCGCCACATCGGAGCCCGTGTGCCGGACGTGGCGTCGCAGGAGGGCGGCGAGCTCGTGTCGGTCTTCCGCCCCGAGCTCGGCCAGGTCCACCAGGTCCAGGTTCGTGGCCGCCGCGAGCCGGTGGTCGGGATCGAGCACGTACGCCAGCCCGCCGGTCATCCCGGCGGCGAAGTTCGGTCCGACCGGCCCGAGGACGACCACGAGGCCGCCGGTCATGTATTCGCAGCCGTTGGCCCCCACCCCTTCGATCACGGCCGTCGCGCCGGAGTTGCGCACGGCGAACCGTTCGCCGGCGCCGCCGGCCACGAACAGCTTGCCGCCCGTCGCGCCGTAGAGCGCCGCGTTGCCGACGAGCACGGCTCCGGGTTCGGCGGCGGAAGGCGGCGTGATGGAGATCCGCCCGCCGGCCATACCTTTGCCCACCCCGTCGTTCGCCGTGCCGACCAGGTGCACCTCGACCCCGTCGGCGAGGAAGGCGCCCACGCTCTGGCCGGCGTCGCCCGACAACGAGACGCGGACGCGCCCGGCGGGGGATTCCCCACCGAGCGCCGCCGCGATCTCCCCGCCGAGCCGAGCTCCGACGGCGCGATCGCGGTTGGTGATCTCGTATCGGAGCTCTCGGCGTTCGCCGCCGAGGACCGCGGGCACGGCGTCCTCGGCCAGGCGGTCGCCGAGCTCGGACCGCGGTCGCTCGAACGGGACCGCCCGGAACCCGCCGGCCGTCGAGCCGTCCAGGAGCGCCGCCGGATCCAGCCCCGCCGGCGGAGAGGGTACCGCTCGGAGCAGGTCGGTCCGCCCCACGGCCTCCTCGACCGACCGCAACCCGAGCGCGGCTAGCAGCCGGCGAAGGTCCTCGGCCACGAGGCGCAGGTAGTTCGAAACCATCTCCGGCGTGCCGGCGAACTTCGCGCGGAGCTCGGGCCGCTGCGTGGCGATGCCGACCGGGCAGGTGTCGAGGTGGCACGTCCGAACCATCAGACAGCCCTGCGCCAGCAACGCCGCCGTGCCGAACGAGAACTCGTCGGCGCCGAGCAGGGCGGCGACGAGAACGTCCCGACCCACGCGGAACCCCCCGTCGACCCGGACGCGAACCCGATCGCGAAGGCCGTCCTCGACCAGCCGGCGCCGCGTCTCGGCCAGGCCGAGCTCCCAGGGGAGCCCGGCGTGTTTGATCGACGCCAGCGGCGACGCGCCCGTCCCGCCGTCGGCCCCGGAGACGTGCACGATGTCGGCGAGCGCCTTGGTCACACCGGAGGCGATCGTGCCCACGCCGGCCTCGGCCACGAGCTTGACGGAGACGTCGGCGTGGGGGTTGACCTGGCGCAGGTCGAATACCAGCTGCGCCAGGTCTTCGATCGAGTAGATGTCGTGATGGGGCGCCGGGCTGATCAGGTCGATGCCGGGCTGCGCGTGCCGCAGCGCCGCGATGCCGTCGGTCACCTTCGCCGCGGGGAGCTGCCCGCCTTCGCCGGGTTTGGATCCCTGCGCGATCTTGATCTGGAGCTCGTCGGCCGAACGCAGGTACGCGGGGGTCACGCCGAACCTCGCCGACGCCACCTGTTTGATCCGGGACACGGCGTCGGTGCCGTACCGCGCCGGATCCTCTCCGCCTTCGCCCGAGTTGGAGCGCGCTCCCACGCGGTTCGCACCTTCGGCCAGCGCCGCGTGGGCCTCGGGGGAGATGGCGCCGAGCGAGATCGCCGCCGTGGAGAACCGCGCCAGGATGTGTTCGGCCGGCTCGACCCGCGTGACGGAGATGGGGTCCGCGGCCGGGACCAGCTCGAGCAGGTCTCGCGGCGCCGTCGGTGGCCGTCGCTCGACCAGCTCGACGAACTTCGCGAACGCCCCCCGGTCGACCCCTTCTTCTCGGGGGGCTACCGCTCGCGCGTTCGCGCTCGCTTCTAGAGCCCCCGCACCCCCGCTCGCTACTCGAGCCCCC
>DATHVC010000061.1:0-2473 GCA_035461565.1 Actinomycetota bacterium | reverse complement strand
GACGACGTCTTCGAGGTCATGGTGGCGCGGATCCGCTGCTGGTACCTGCCCCACCCCAGCTGGACGAGCGAATATTCGTTCAGCCGGAGGAACGGGATGTCGCGGCTGGCGGCCTCGTCCAGGATGGCCCGGGTCGAGGGGCCGAACGCCCGGCGTTCGGCCAGCAGGATCAGCCGTTCGAGCTCGGCCAGGTAGTCGAAGTCCGTCTCGGGCTTGACGAGGTGGTTCACCAGCCGCACGGCGAGCCGGCCGGCCTCCAGCCCGACCTGCTCCTCCCAGTAGCCGTAGATCACGTGGTAGCGGCCGGGCTCCCCCGTTCCCCTGGTCTTGCCGCGGTAGACGTGCGCCCCGGACTCCCGCTGGAGCTCGAGCGCGGCGTGTTCGGCGACGTGGCCGAGCCAGGTCCCCTCGATCAGGCGCTCGCGGAAGCCGCCGCGGCGCCCGAGGGAACACGAGTGTTCGCCCACGCCCGGCAGGTGTTCGAACAACCCATCGAGGAACCCGGGGATCGTGTTCGACGGCCACGCCTCGAGCACGCCGAGATCCACCAGCAGCCGGATGCACGGGTCGTAGCTCCAGTAGTTGGGCCCGCGAAAGACCTGGGCCTCGAGGATCTTCAGGTCCGGCCGCAGCCGGGGCTTCGTTCCCTCCCGTTTCCCATGCCGCCCGGCGGGCACCCCCTTGCCGCGCTGCCGCGCGGGTTTCCCCCGCGACGCGGGCGCGGTCACTCCGACGCCTCCCGCTCCTCCCCGGGTTCGCCGGTGATCAACCGGCGGCCGCGGAGATCGAACCAGGTGCCCGCGGGGAGCGAGTGCACGACGGCGCCGGAGACCGTGAACGGGCGGTGGCCCTTGGCCTGGTGCGCGTCGGTCACGACGTGCGAGCCGTCGACGATCGTGACCGCGCCCCGGCCGACCACCTCCAGGGTCCGGCCGCCGTGGACGATCGCGCAGGTGTCCTCGTCCAGGCCGATCCCGACCAGCGACGGCGAGAGCGCCACGACCGACAGGAGCCGGCCGAACCGGCCTCGTTCGGAGAAGTGCTGATCGACCACCACGCCGGTCAGGAGCCCCAGCCCCGCGGCCATCTGGGCCATCCGGTTCCGCGGGCTCTCCCCCGCACGGCCGAACGCCATCATGTGTGAGGCCATCGCGCTGGCCCCCGCGGAGGTCCCGGCGACCACCGCGCCGCGGTCGTGTGCCAGGTGGATGGCGTCGGCCAGGCGCGTCCCGGCAACGACCGACGACAGCCGCAGCTGGTTCCCGCCCGTGAGGAAGACGCCCGTGGCGCCGGTGAGCGTGCGGGCCGCCTCGGGGTCGTCCGCGTCGGCACGGTGCACCGGCCGGAGTCCGTCGACCCGCGCCATGCCCAGCGCCTCGAACAGGCCGCGATACCGCTCGGTGGCCAGCTCCCCGAGCGCGGAGGCCGTGGAGATGACCACCACCCGTCCCTCGGCCCCGCCGGCGGCCTCGGCGAACCGGGACAGGATCACCTTGTCGCGGACCTTGTCCTCGGCCCCGCCGATCAACAGGACCGGTCCGGCGCTGACGACCGGCCCCACCGTGGGGATCCGAGCGGCCTCGTTGATGCTCACGATGTCGAAAGTGTAGGCCCGATGTGCCCCGGCGTCGGTCAGTGGGGCCGAACGCTGCGTTCGGCGTCCCCGGGCCGGCGCAGGATCAGCCGGTCGTGGGGTTCGACCACGTCCACGGTTCCCTCCAGCCCGGGTTCGACCCAGAGCTCGAAGCCGTCACCACGGACGACCTCGTCCCCGTCGTGGCGTTCGTCCGTCAGCTCGAACGCCACCCCGTCCCCGGTGCGGTGCAGGCGGACCGTGGCCTCCGGGTTGAACCGGCGGGCCGCCGAATGCGACCGACCCAGGATCTCCACCGCCCACTCCGTGAACTCCAGCACGGCCCCATGGTACGGACGGCCGGGCTGCGCCGTCGGCCGCGGCCGCTCAGGACGCCGGCGATCGGACCCGGGTGGTGGCGATCCGCGCCATCGCCGACCGCAGCCTCGAACCGATCCTGCCGGGGGCGGAGGAGAGGCGGGCCCGTCGGGCTCGTCCGTTCGCGGCCGCCGACGCGAGCCGGTCCCGCGCAGCCTCGGCGCGCAAGCGCTCGACGCGGTCTCGAACGACCTCCTCCATGAGCCACGGGTGCTGCATCACGGCGGCCTCCTCTCTGTGAAGCACTTCGCGTAACCGGTGTTTGAGATATACCGGTTAATTGAGTAACCTGTCAACCCCCTTCGGTGGTGTACACTCGGCACCGAGATGATCGATGCGCGAGACCACGGCTGGGCCTATCCCGCCCCCGGGGACCTGGAGCTCGTGCAGCGGTTCCTGAACCTGCACGAACACGCCGTGGGCCGCGATGTCGACCTGGCGCCGTCCCGGGAGCGGCTGGAGGCCTTCCTCCGCGACCGGGAGCTGCTTCGCCCCAACGAACGCCTCACCGGACGGGATCGT
>DATHVC010000060.1:0-2380 GCA_035461565.1 Actinomycetota bacterium | reverse complement strand
CCTCCGGCAGGATGTCGAGCAGACCCGTCGCCGCGGGGGCGTTCGCCAGCTCCTCCTCTCGCATCTCCATCTCGCGCTGACGGCGCTCCTCACGCATCCGCCGCCGCTCCTCGCGGGAGGGTCGGCGTCGACCGCCTTCGCGGTCGCGACCAGGCCCGCCGCCCTCGCGGTCCCGGCCGGGGCCGCGGTCGGCGTCCCGGCGTTCGAGCCGCTCGGGCGCGGGGCGCTCCTCGCGCCGCTCCGGTCCGTCGCGCCGCTCCCGCTGACGCGTCACGCCGCCGTTCCCCAAGGTCTCGGCGGTCTCGACGCTCCCCTCGGCGTCGGTCGGCGCGGATCGCGCCGGCTCCCGCCCGGCAGGCTCGTCATTCGTTCGTTCGGATCGCTCGGCGGTCGCGGGCGCGGATGCGCCGTTGGCGTGCGCGAGGATGCGTTCGATCAGGTCGGCCTTCTTCAGGCCCCGGTGTCCCTCGATCCCGAGATCGGACGCGATGCGATGGAGCTCCGCCGCGACCTTGCCCTCGAGGGCGCTCTTCTCCAACGTGGCCACTCAGGCTCCTTTCTCCAGCTCCTCCTTGAGGGACCCCCAGTCCCGGAGGAACTTCTCATTGCCGACGTCCGTCAACGGGTGCTTCACCAGTTGGGCGAACACGGAGTACGGCATCGTGGCGATGTCCGCGCCCGCGAGCGCGGACTCCACGACGTGCATGGGGTGCCGCAGGGACGCGGCCAGGACGTTCGTGTCGTAACCCTGAACACCGTAGATCTCGCAGATCTTCCGAAGGACGTCCATCCCGTCGGCGGCCGCGTCGTCGAGGCGACCAAGGAACGGCGACACGATGTACGCGCCGACCTCCGCCGCCAGGATGGCCTGGGCCGGCGAGAAGACCAGCGTGACGTTGATCTTGATGCCGTCGTCCACGAGCCGCTTGCCGGCGATCAGCCCGTCCGGCGTCATGGGAACCTTCACCACGGCGTTCGGGGCCATCTGCGCCAGGCGCAGGCCCTCCTCGTACATGGCGTCGGACGCCGGTTCGGTCGTCTCGAGCGATACGTCTCCTTCGACCTCGGCGAGGATCTCCTTCCAGACGCGCCCCGGATCGAGCTTCTCCTGGAAGATGAGCGAGGGGTTCGTCGTGACGCCCGACAGGACGCCCCAACGGTTGATCTCGCGGATCTCCTCGATGTTCGCGGTGTCGAGGAACAGCTTCACCGGCTCCCTCCTTCGCTCGCCGTTCCCACGGGCGGCAGGCCACTCGCCGCGCGTTCGGTGGCTCGTTCCATCACCAGGTCGATGACCGCGGTCAGCGATCGGTCGAAGCTGTAGTTGGCGATCACCGGCACGCCGTGCGTCAGCGCCTGGCTCTTGATGTACCGCTGGACGCGCCGGATGTTGTCGAACTGCATCAGGTATCGGCCTGCGGCACGCCCGGCGTGATCGGCGGCGCGGGCCCCGAAGTGACCGCGGTGGGCGTCCTCCTCCTCGACCGTGACGATCACGTGGACCGCCAGCATGCGTTCCGCCCACGCCGACAGGTCGACGAACCCGGGCACGACGTGCGCGCCCTCGACGATCAGACTCGTGCCCTCCATCGCGGCGCGGTCGAGCAAGGCGTTCACGCCCACCGTGACGGCCGCCGTCTGTTCGCGAAAACCAACGATGACGGCGTCGCGCGAGGGCGGCTCGCGCAGGATGTTCCCCGCCTCGAACGAGGAGACGTGCAGCGACGGCATCAGCTCGCGCGAGAAGACCGCGCGCATGACCTCCCGGATCGCGTCGGTGGCCACCACCCGGACGATCCCGAGACGGGTGGCGAGCTGGGTCGCGATCGTCGACTTGCCGACTCCGGTGGCGCCGCCGATCAAGACGACGATCGGGACGTCGAGTGCCTCCACCTGTCGCCAGCGGCGGTAGTTCTCGGCGTACCGCTCGCCGGCAACCTCCTCGATCACGGCCTCGGTGACTTCGATCACCGTGTCGCTCGTGACGGAGACGGCCCCCAGCGTCCGCAGCCGTTCCTCCACCATCTCGGCGACCTGGTAGGCACGCGACGGCGAGAGGCCCGTCACCATGACGTCCGATGCCTGGAGGCCTTTGGAATACGGCAGGCCGGACAGGCCGTCGTCGATGAGGATGTGGCTCTTGGCGTCTGCGCCCCTGCGGGCCGGATCTTGGGTCATCGCCTGCTCTTTCGTTCCACGGCGAGCTCGATCACCCGCCGGAGCTCGTCGCCGAGGTTGGGCTCCCCCTCGAGCGGCACGGCTCGGTTGTCGACGAACACCACCCCCGCGCCGCGGGCCAGGGCACGCTCGCAGGCGACGTCGACGGCCGCGGCTTTCAACTCGGTGAGCAGCACCTCGTACCCTCCGGCGCCGTCCAGCT
>DATHVC010000059.1:0-2816 GCA_035461565.1 Actinomycetota bacterium | reverse complement strand
CCGGGGCCGCCCTCTCGACCGGCGACCGCTCCCCCCGAGTTGGCGACCGCCGGGTCTCAGCTCACTTGAGGCAGAGCTCGAAGCTCTGATCCCCGAACAGGATCCTCGCGCACGGCCCGTTGATCCGAACCAGCCGGAAGTTGTCGGCGAAGATCGCCCCCGCCTCCACCGTCCACAGCTGCCGGTCGACGCGGATCTGGATCCGCCCGCGTTCGTTGTTGATCCGCTCGAGCTTCAGGTCGTGGCCGCCGATCGTGATCTGGTCGGTCCGCTCCTGCGGCGGCGGCGGGCTCGTCGGCGGCGGCGTGGTCGGGGGGAACGTGGGTGGCGGGCTGGTCGGCGGGACCGTCGGCGGCGGCTGGGTGACCGGCGGCTGGGTGATCGGGGGCTGGGTGATCGGGGGCTGGGTGATCGGGGGGCTGACGCCGCCGCCCGGGGGCGTGGTCTGCAGGCCCGGAGGGATCGAGAAGGGGTCCCGGGCCCCGGCCAGGTCCACGGGCGGCAGCGTCTCGCGGGGCGTCGGGGACGGCGACCCCTCCGGCGGCACCGAGGGCGACGGGGCGCCCGCGGTCGGGCCGGTGGGCGCGGCGGTCTCCCCGCCATCGTCCCCTCCCAGCACGGTCGTGAAGAGCAGGTAGATCAGCGCCAGGCCGGCGACCACGCCCAGAACCTGGAGCATGCGTTTGTCTCGGGAGGTGAGGTTCATATGGCTTCTCCCGTTTCTCCCGCCGGCTCACCGAGAGCATGAGCGGCCTGGTTCGTCGCCCCTGCGGCGCCGGTGGCGCCCTCGGCTGCCCCGGTGGCACCCGTGGCCCCGGTGGGGGGAGCAGCGGGCGCGGCCGCCGCGCCGTCGGTCGAGCCCGGTACCGAGCCCGGACCGGCGCTCGTATCCATCGTGTAGAAGTCCACGGCCAGCTGCATCGACAACGTGGACTCCGGCGCGGTCGGCGTTTGTTCGCCCCCGCCGCCCGGAGAGATCACCAGGCTGGTCACCTTGGCCGCGCGTGGCAAGGTCTCGAGGAGGAACAGGAACTCGTCGAGCGCGAAGTAGCTCCCGTTCACCGTGATCTGCGACGGGATCACCGAGAACCCGCCTCCCGCCGTGTCCGGACTGGGCGTGCCGGGAGCGAAGGAGAAGAAGTCCACCGCCGATCGGTCCGCCGCGTTCTGGAGCAAGCGGAACAACGTGGGCAGGTCGGCCGTGGTGGGCACCTGACCCTCGATCTCGGCGATCTGTCGTTCGGTTTCGGGCGCTTGGGCCTGAGCATCCTGAAGCGCCCGGAGCTGGACCTGGAGCGCGATCTCCTCGTTCTCGGCCGCCTCGAGGTCGTCCTGCCTCTCCCCGATCTGCCCCAACTTCGGCAGAACGAGCAACACGACCACGAGGACGGCCACGATCGCGAACCCGATCCCCACGAGCAGCGGAAGACGCCGGTTCACGGCTGCACCCCCCGCCCGCGTTCGGTGGCCGCGGAAACGGTGAGGTCCAGACCACTGGAGAAGCTGTAGATGCGGGAGAACGGTGCATCCTGCTGGGCGCTGCTCACCCACGGGTTGACCCAACCTTGGATCTGCTCCAGGCGGGTCAGCCAGGTGGCGATCGTCTCGGTCTCCCGCGCCACGCCCTGGAAGTTCATGTTCCCGATCAGCGTGGTCTCGGCATCGGCCGGGGCTGCCGGCTCACCGGTCAGCGCGGGAGGCGTGATCTGACCGGTCAAGCTGGTCAGGTAGGAAGCGTCCGGGATCACGCGCGAGACGTCCAGGAGCGCCGCGGACCACGAGACTTCGTTCACGAACAAGGTCGCCACCAATTGCTGTCGCTCGGCGAGCTGTGCCTGAAGGTCGGCGAACCGCTGGAGGTCGAAGATCTGTCCGCGGAGTTGGTTGTTGCGGTCCTGCTGGGCGGCGAGATCACCTTCGACGTCCGACAACCGCTGCATCTGGAGGAAATAGAAGGCTCCCACGAGGACCAGGACCCCAACGCCGCCGAGGGCGACCAGCGACGTCGTCCGGCGGACCCGCTGACGTTCTCGGAGCTCGGGGGGAAGGAGGTTGACCTGGCTCACGTCCGATTCCCGTTGTGGATGGCGAGGCCGACGGCGACGGCCAAGACGGCCTCGGCCTCGGCCGTGGCCTCGGGCGACAGCTGAAGTTCCGACTTGTTCCGCTCGAACAGCCGGCCCCGGTCGACCTCGACGGGGATCCGCTCCTGGAGCAGCTCGAGGAACCCCTCCAATCGCGAGCCGCCGCCCGTGACGATCACACGCGTGATCCCCGCACCGGGGACCTGCGCCGCGTAGAACTCCAGCGACGAGCGGATCTCGTCCACGAAGCTCGTGGCCCGCGACAGCGCGAGGCGCCGGACCTCGTCCTGGCCGGGCCGCTCGGCCGGTTCTGTTGGAGCCTCCTGCTTCGGAGGTGGCGGCAGGACCGCCGGCTCGCCGCGTTTGAGCGTTTCGGCGACGTCCTCGTCGATACCGAGGCCTCGTGCGATCGCCACGGTGATGTCCCGGCCGCCGGAGGGCAACATCCGAACGAACCGGGTCACGCCGCGGTCGTGCACGCAGATGCTGGTCACGTGCGCGCCCACGTCGACGACCGCCTCGTCGCCGGTCGTCTCCAAGTCCAGCCCCACGTCCCCGGTGCCGACGGCCCGCACGGAGGCGAACGGGGTGAGGTCGATGCCCTGCGGGTCGAGCTTGGCCGCGAGGGCCGCCTCGACGAGCGCGTTGACCATGCCTTTGTTCGCGGCCACGAGCAGGATGCGCTGCATCCGGCGGCCGCCCTGATCCATCTCGCCGAGCGGGTCGAAGTCG
>DATHVC010000058.1:0-2064 GCA_035461565.1 Actinomycetota bacterium | reverse complement strand
CTCCGTGCTTGGGGCTGATCACGGACGTGACACAGCTCTACGGCTGCGTCGGGGTCAGATCTTGAGCAGACGGAATGAGCGCACTCCTGACAAACGCGACGACCTCGCGTTCCCGGCGGCGGAGTGAGGCTCGGCTCTTGTCCTTCCCAACCACGGCGTTGAGCACGCTCGCCTCCGTCAGCGACCCCACCACCGCCGTGTACAGCATGAACAGAAGCAACGCCGGGTCCTGCTCCCGGATCTCGCCGGCGTCCATGCCGGACTGGAGGAAGTCCACCGCTCGCTTCCGGAGGGGGTCGATCACGCTGGCGAAGCGCTCGAAGCCCTCGGCGCCGAGCCGTCCGGCCTCGCGGACGAACATGGGGAACTCGGGCCACTCCTCGGCGAGGCGGAAGACGGCGTGGATCACGGCCTCGGCGCGGTCCCAGTAGGTCTCCTTGCCCTCGAGGGCGACCACGATGTCCTGGGCCACGCGTTCGCCGGCGGCCTGGAGGCAGGCCTCGAGCAGCGCGTCTTTGGTCGGGAAGTAGTACAGGAGCGTCTGCTTGCGGATCCCCACGGCGCTCGCGATCTGCTCCAGGCTCGCGCCCGAGTAGCCCTCGCGGCCGAACGCCCGGATGGCCTCCTCGATCAGCGCGTGGCGTCGTTTCTCGCCGCCGGTGCGCGCCACTCGGCTACCTCCACACGGGCGGCTTGCCGCTGCGACGGATGGGGCGCATGCCTTCCCACGTCCGCCGCCACCCCGGGCCCATCGGCCCGCTGATCGACGGGGTCTCGCCGTTCGCCGCCCGGCGACGGGCCTCCCACCAGCTCGTCCGATCTTCGTCGAAGAGCTCGGCGATGGCCTGCTGCATCCGGAGCGAGAGTTGCTGGTGCGTCTCGCCTTCGGCCGGGAACAGCGGCTTGCCGTACCGGACGCGGATCGGCGGCCGGCCCGGCCTGGGCCACGACCGGCCCTTCGGCATCGCCGCGTACGCCCCGACGATCGCGATCGGCACCACCGGCATGTTCATGTCGAGCGCCAGGCGCGCTGTCCCGTGACGGAACCGCTGGAGCCAGCCGTCGGTGGTCCGGGTGCCCTCGGGGAACACGATGATGTTCCAGCCCTCGCGGATCAGCTCCTTGGCCTTGTTCGTGGCTCGTTCGCCGGCGCCGCGCTCGACCGGGAACCCCGCGTACACCAGCGCGGTGAACGCCGAGCGCCACCACACGTCGAAGAAGTAGTCCTTGGCCGCGGCCGTGGCGGTCTTCTTCCGCCAGTCCCTCGGCAGCGTGATCATGATGATCGAGGCGTCGAGGTGGCTCGAGTGGTTCGAGATGAACATGGCGGGACCACGAAGGCCCTCGAGGTTGTCGAGCCCGAACACCTCCGGCGCGGTCTCGTTCCAGATGATCGTCTTCAGGCCGGCGTCCAGCACGATGTCCCGCGCCACTCCGCCCGCCTCGGTCCGGGCCCAGTCCGTGGGGAACTGCCAGGTCTTCGGGGGCGGCGTGGAGGCCTCGGCGCTCCGGGGGATCATGGTGCGGCGGCCCCACCGCCACCCGCGAGCGACGTCCCGGACCTCGTCGACGAACGAACGCTTGGACGCCACCCGACTCACCTCACGTCCGCGATCGCCAGCGGGGGCACGTGCAGGTAGCTGATCGAGGGCGATCGCCCCACGGTCTCGCCGGCCATCTCGAGCGCGTCGCGGAAGCTCGACGCCGCCCGGTAGCCCAGCCGCTCGCACGTCCTCGGGTCGCCCCCGACGACGATCACGTCGCCGAGGTAGTCGAGCGCGTGAGCGCCCCAGTACCACATGTAGAACGGGTGCACGCCGTGGTACGCGTGGCTCTTCCGGTACAGGTGGATGTACCAGGGGTCGGTGGCGTAGCGCTCCTCGTATTTCGACTCGATCGTGCTCGGGTCGGTGGTCTCCGCGAGGACCTCCTCGAAGAAGTCCACGTAGCTCGGGTGGTGGACCTGGTGGAACTCGTTCGGCGTCGGGTGGAACAGGATCATCGCCCCGCCCGGCCGGACCACCGGCTTGTTCCGGTACATGTTGAACAGGTAGCCGAGCCCCA
>DATHVC010000057.1:0-3655 GCA_035461565.1 Actinomycetota bacterium | reverse complement strand
CGCGGCGCTGACGGGCCATCCCGGAGTGGACCGGATCGCGTTCACGGGATCGATCGAGACGGGCAAGGTGGTGGCCCAGGCGGCGGCGGCGAACCTGACGCCGGTCTCGCTCGAGCTCGGGGGGAAGTCGCCGTTCGTCGCGTTCGCCGACGCGGATCTCGACGCGGTCGTGAAACAGGCGGTGAACCAGTTCGACAACGCCGGCCAGGTGTGCCTGGCGGGGACCCGGCTGATCGTCGAGCGCTCGATGCACGACGCGTTCCTCGATCGTTTCCTCCAGGCGGCCCGCGCGATCCGGCAGGGGGATCCCCGACGGGACGACACCGACCTGGGGCCGCAGATCACGCGTGCGCATCTCGAACGGATCGACGGGTTCGTGCGCCGGGCGTTGGAGGCCGGCGCGACGGCGATCCTCGGCGGAGGGCCCAACGAGGAGCTCGGCGGTTTGTATTACCGGCCGACGGTGTTCGCGAACGTCCCGAAGGGTGCCGAGGTCCTCCGGCGCGAGGTGTTCGGGCCCGTCCTCACGCTCCAGACGTTCGAGGACGAAGAGGAGGCGATCGCGCTGGCCAACGACACCGATTACGGCCTGGCCGCGATCCTGTACACGGGGGATCGAGAGCGAGCCGACCGGGTGGCCTCGCGACTGGTGGCCGGCACCGTCTGGGTGAACTGTTTCTTCGTCCGGGACCTCCGGGCCCCGTTCGGCGGCGCGAGGGCGTCCGGCGTGGGCCGCGAGGGCGGCGTCTACAGCTTCGACTTCTATGCAGACGTGAAGAACGTGTGCTCGGCCCCCTGGGCATGAAGACCGGGACCTCGAGCCGCGATCGGACGGAGCGAACGGAGGGAGGGAGATCGATGGGTGAGGTGGTGGGTGCCGCGCTGGTGGCGCACGTTCCCACGATCATGCTGCCGGAGGAGGTCCGGCTGGAGATCAACGAGGGCCGGGAGATCACGCTCGTGCCCGGCCTGCATCGCATGAAGGCCGAGTGCCTCGACCGGCTGCGGCCCGACACCGTCGTCGTGTTCGACACCCACTGGGAATCGACGTTCGAGCACATCGTGACCGCGCACGACCACCGGCAGGGGAAGTTCACCAGCCACGAGCTCCCGCGAGGGATGCGCCAGATCCCCTACGACATGCCCGGCGACCCCGAGCTCGCCAAGCTGATCGCGTCCCAGGCGGAGGGGCGGGACGACTGCTGGATCCTGGCCTCGGACGATCCGTACCTGCCGATCTTCTACGGGACGGTGAACATCTGGACGTTCCTGGGGGACCCCGACACCCGCTGGATCAGCGTGGCCATCAACCAGACCTGCGACACGGACGACTTCCTCCTGTTCGGCGAGCTGATCGGCAACGCCGTGGCCCAGAGCGATCGGCGGGTCGTGCTGCTGGCGTCCGGCGGGATGACCCACCGCTTCTTCAACTTCAAGGAGCTGCGCAAACGCGAGAGCCAGCGGGCGCCCGACAACATCTACGACCGTGCGTACTACGAGGCCGACATGAAGGTGCTCGACATGATGCGCGAGGGCGACCACGAGGGAGTGATCGACAACATGCCCGACTACCGCCGCGCCTACCCCGAGGGGCACTTCGGCCACTACCTGATGATGGCCGCGGCGCTGGGCGGCCGTTCGTGCACGGCGCCGGGCGAGCTCTTCAGCGACTACGAGGCCTCCGTCGGGACCGGTCAGGTGCACGTGTGGTTCGAGCGCCCCGAGGCCGGCTGGACCGCGTGATCCCGGTTTGACTCGCGAGGGGTCGCCGAGGATGATTCGGCCCCAAACGAGCAACGTCGGTGCGATGGACGTGGTGTGGTTCGGGCGGATCGTGGAGTAGACCCGCCGGCCGAGATTGGGGGGGGACATGGCCACCACGGGGACGGAACAGGGCCTTCAGCAGCGTGCGGTCGGGCTCCCGACCGCGATCAGCGCCACCTTCGGTCTGATTCTCGCCACCACCGTGATGGTCACGGTGCCGCAGCTCTACTCGGCCAGCAGGATCGGGCTCGTCGCGATGATCCTCGGGCTGATCGTCCTGTACGCGCAGGCAATGAGTTTCTCGGAGCTGGCCACGATGATCCCCAAAGCCGGCTCGATGAACGAGTACGTCCGCGCCGGCCTCGGGCCGTTCTTCGCGACGGTCACCGTCTTCGTCGGCTACTTCGCGGTCGTGATCTTCCCCGGTGCGTCGGAGGCGTTCCTGTCGTCGGCGATCCTGTCCGACGAGGGTTTCCTCGGCGCCCCGGGCGACTTCAAGTTGTGGGTGGTCGTGATCGTGACGGCGATCGCGATCCTGAACCTCCTCGGCATCCGGGCGTTCGCCGCCGTCGAGGTGCCGCTAACGTTCATCCTGGCGGGGTCGCTGGTGATCTTCGGTCTGGCGGGCCTGCTCGGCGTCGGCGACACGGTGAGCGGCGCTCTGCCGTCGATCCCGTGGGACTGGTCGTTGCTCGTTTCGCTGATCGCGTTGGCGACCTTCACGTTCGTCGGTGTCGAATACACGTGCCCACTTGCCGAGGAGCTGCGACGACCCGAGCGCGACATCCCGTGGGGCATGTTCATCGGACTGACGCTCGTCGCCGTGCCGATGTTCCTGTGGGGCGCGGCCGCCACCCGGTACTTCCCGCTCGATCAGCTAGGCGACCCCGAACAGATCACGAACATGAACGTCGCGATCGCCATCTTCGGTGATGCCGGAAAGTGGTGGATGGGGATCCTGTCGGTCGCGGCGACCGTCTCGACGCTGAACGCCATCGCGGCGGGCGTGCCGAGGATCATCTACGGCATGTCGCAGACGCAACAGCTTCCGAAGGTGCTCGGGTACCTCACGCCCGGAACCCGGGCGCCGGCGATCGGCATCATCCTCGTCTCGATCCCGCCGATCCTGCTGAACCTCACCGAGCGGACCCTCGAGGGCGGGTTCATCGCCCTGATCCTGGCCGGCGTGCTCGGGTGGGGGATGGCGTACGTGATCATCCACATCACCCACATCGTGCTGCGGCTGCGGGAGCCGAACGCCCGGCGTCCGTACCGCTCGCCCTGGTTCCCGATCCCCCAGCTGGTCGGGATCGTGCTTCTGGTGATCGCCGCGCTGAATATCTTCCCGGATCCGGACATCGAGCGCCGGATCTACAACGACTTCGGGCTGTTCCTCGTGATCTCGGTCGTGTTCTCCCTCGCCTACAACGTGATGACCTACGGGGCCGCGAAGATGTTCCGGCCCGTGCCGCTCGACGAGGTCTATCGGGAGACCGAGATTATCGCGCACGAGGTGCCGGAGGAGCACTTCCACGGCTGAGCCCGGAACCGGCGTCGAGGGGCAGGCACCAACACGTGCGGAGTAGGGCGAGCAGGCGAGCGGCGTCGGTCCTGGCGGAGGACGTGCGCGCCTTCGGGGCCGCGGGGTATCGGTCCGGGAGGCGCCACGAGCCGCTCCAGGCCCGCTTGACGGCCGAGGGCCGCCCCGGCCTGCGCCTGCGGCTGGTTCCGTCCGGCGGGCGCGTGTTCGGCGGGACGTTCGCGCTGGAGGTCTCCACGACCGAACCCGTCCTCCCGGCGACCGGCGGGATCACGGCGCGAGGGCGAGGCGCGGTCCGGCTCCAGGGGTTCCGGTTTCGCGGGAGGGACGAGGCGGGTCGCAAGCTGGCCC
>DATHVC010000056.1:0-5045 GCA_035461565.1 Actinomycetota bacterium | reverse complement strand
CGTGGTACCTGCCCGCGGCGGACAACATCCCGGTGGACTACGCAACCGAGGGAACCTGGTACGGCTTCTTCGCCGGCAAGGCCGCCTCGAAGTTCGGCGTCGCGTGGGGCCCCGGGTTCGCGGTCTTCCAGTACCCGAACGAGCAGCGGGCGTCCACCATCTGGTACCACGACCACACGCTGGGCATGACCCGGCTCAACGTGTACGCGGGCCCCGCCGGGTTCTACCTGATCCGTGGCGGGCCGGAGGGTGACAAGGCGGTCCTCGACAGCCGCACGGGTACGACCGCCGTTCTTCCCGGACCCGCTCCGAGGGAGGGGGACAAGTTCCCCCCGAACAAGAGGTATTACGAGATCCCGATCGCGGTCCAGGACCGGTCGTTCAACACCGACGGGTCACTCTTCTATCCGGACACCCGGGCGTTCTTCGACGACATCGAAGGACCGTTCATCCCGGAGACCGACATCTCGCCGATGTGGAACCCGGAGTTCTTCGGCAACACCATCATCGCCAACGGGAACACGTGGCCCTTCCAAACGGTCGAGCAGCGTCGCTATCGCCTCCGGTTCCTGAACGGGTGCCAGTCGCGCTTCCTGATCCTGGACTTCAACGACATCCCCGGCGTGGGGGTGTGGCAGATCGGCAATGAGGGCGGGTTCCTGGCCGCCCCGGTCAACCTCACCGCCGACCACGGGAACCGGCTGCTGATGGGGCTGGCGGAGCGGGCCGATCTCATCGTGGACTTCACGAACGTGCCCGTCGGCAACTACGTGCTCGCCAACGTCGGCCCCGACGAACCGTTCGGTGGCGGCGAGCCCGACGAGGACTTCGACGCCGCCGACCGCGCCTCTACCGGGCAGATCTTGCAGTTCCGAGTCGTGCCCGCGTTGGCCGCCGACCCATCGACCCCACCGCAGTTCCTGGTCCTGCCGCCCATCACGCCGCTCTCGGGCGGCGCCACCCGGCCGCTGGCCCTCCTCGAGAGCCTCTCGGAGTTCTTCGAGGACGCTCCGGCCGAGGCGCGCCTCGGCACGATCGCCGGCGATCCGAACTCGGGCGCCGCAACGTGGACGGCGAAGAAGTGGATGGATCCGGTCACCGAGAACCCCGCGGTGGGCACCACCGAGGTCTGGGAGCTCTACAACGCGAGCGCCGACGCCCATCCGATGCACATCCATGAGCTGCTCTTCCAGGTGGTGAACCGGCAGGACATCGTCGTGGACGAGAGCACGGGAACGGTTCACGTCGCGGAGGGGTCGACGGCGGTCGCGCCCGAGCCGTGGGAAACCGGCTGGAAAGACACCGTCACCGCCTATCCGGGCCAGGTGACCAGGATGAGGATGAGATTCGCCCAGGGCGGCCAGTTCGTCTGGCACTGCCACATCGTCGAGCACGAGGACAACGAGATGATGCGGCCGTACCGGATCGGGCCGCCGCAGCCCGGCCAGCCGGGAGGGTAGGCCCGGCCGTTCTTTGACGGGAGTAGGAGACAAGCTCGTCAGCGTAACGTCGCCCCGCTCGACATCCGGCTCATCGGAGGCGAGCCGCAGAGGCCGTTCCGCTGTCCCTGGAGCACGTAATGGGGGCCCATCGGTCCTCCATTTGGCTGTCTCTGATATGGGAGATTGGCTCTTGGGGCAACTGAGACCCCACTTCGTCGATGGGTGGGAGGGCTCCGAGAAGCTGGAGGTCGGTGTCGTCGCTTGGGGGGCCATCGCCCGCGCCGAGTCCGGTTGTCCGGTGGTCGTGCTCGCTCCGGGGAACGGCCGGTAGGCGGTGCCGCCGGGAACGGAGCCGCAGGTATCGGCTGCTCATCTGACATCTGCACGACAGGGCAATCTGCGAGGCGGATCGCTTCCCATACGCCTGGCAGGAAGTGCAGTTGGGACCATGCCGATGACCCGAACGGCGGACCGATGGCTGGTGACCCGTTGCGGTGAGGGGATGGATGGTGGTCTGTGGATAACTCGCTCCGAGGTCCACCGACCACCGGCGAGGGGGTGATTGAAGTCCTCACTCGGAGCGGGAATAAGGAGCACGGCGAGGGAGGATGGTAATGCGACGTTTCGTATTGGCCACAGTCGTGGGTTTGATGGTGCTGGCGCTGGGGATGGGGTCGGCTCTCGCCCAGAGCGGGCACTTCATCCCGAGAGGTGGGAACGCTCCGCAGTGCACCGACATCGGGACGCAGGTCAGTTGCACCGGCAAGGTGGCAGGCCTCGGAGGGACCACGTTCGAGATCACCATCGAGGCGGACGGCATCGCTTCGGTCGTGTGCATCAATCCGGGCGGGAATCGCGCCCCGGGCCAGGACACGGAGGTGACGGTGGAGGGCTCCACCGGCCCGCTTCCCACCCCGCGGAACGGGCAGTTCGTCTTCACGATAACGACGGACGACCCTGAGCCGCTGCCGCCGACGCCCACGTGTCCGAACGTGCAGTGGACCCCAGAGATCGTGGACGTGGCGTTCACCACTGCCACGCTCTCGCTGTTTGAGGACGGCCAACTGTCCGACCAGGTCGTGGTCCAGGTCTCGTAAGAGCGGCGAAGAACGAATCGTCGGAAGGGGCCGGCCTCGCCCGGCCCCTTCTGCATGCATGAAAACAGGGGGGGTCGGGGCCGAAGCCGAAGGAGGCCGGCTGAGGCGCTACCCGCGTCCATGGACCACCCTGAGTCTTTGACGCCTCGGCAAAACCGCAGGTAGCATGGGGCCCGTCGGCCGCCCGGCCGGCCCTTTTTGCATGAAGACCTACGCTCCAAAACCGCGCGACATCGAGCGCCGCTGGTACGTCATCGACGCCGGCGGGGCCGTGCTCGGCCGTCTGTCCACGGAGGTCGCCGCCATCCTGCGGGGCAAACACAAGCCGATCTTCGCGCCCCACATGGATGCCGGAGATCACGTCATCGTGGTGAACGCGAAGGAGGTCCGGCTGACCGGGGGCAAGGAGGACAAGAAGGTCGCGTATCGGCACTCCGGCTACCCGGGCGGCCTCACCGCCACCAGCTACCGGCGGCTCCTGGCCGAGCGGCCGGTGTACGCCGTGGAGAAGGCGATCAGGGGCATGTTGCCGAAGAACCGCCTCGGCCGCGCCATGGCGAAGAAGCTCCAGGTCTACGCGGGCCCCGAACACCCCCACCAGGCCCAGAAGCCGCAGCCGCTGAAGCTCGGCGAGGTGCCGCCGTGGAACGGCCTCCCGGTTCGCCGGGAGCCGCCGTCGACGGAAGAGGCGCCCGAGCCGAAACGTCCCGCCGCCAAGCCGACGGCGGCCAGGCCCGCCGCGGGGGACGCGGCGACGACCCCCGAGCCGCCGGAAAAACGCCCCGCCGCCAAACGGACGGCCGCCAAACGGACCGCGGCTCCGGCGAAGGCACGAGCGACCTCGGCGAAGGCCTCCACCACGAAGAAGGCCTCGACCGCCAAGAAGAGCACGGCGAAGAAGTCGACGGCCAAACGTTCGACGTCGCGTCGGACGAAGAAGGAGGAGTAGGTGGCGCAGATCAACACCGGTCGTCGGAAAGAGGCCGTGGCGCGAGTCCGACTCGTGCCCGGGACCGGCGAGTTCTCGCTGAACGGGCGCTCGCTGGACGAGTATTTCACGACCCGCGCGCACCGGATGGTGGTCTCGGCGCCGCTCCGGGTCGTCGGTCGGGACAAGGACCTCGACGTGGTCGCCCGCATCGAGGGGGGCGGCGTGTCCGGGCAGGCCGGAGCGCTGCGCCTCGGCATCGCCCGAGCGCTGATTGAGATCGACCCCGAGCTCCGAGCGGTCCTGAAGAAAGAGGGGTACCTGTCCCGCGACGCCCGGGAGAAGGAACGGCGCAAATACGGGCTGAAGAAGGCTCGCAAGGCGCCGCAGTTCTCCAAGCGCTAGCCCGTCTGATCCGCGAACTGCGGATCAGACGGGGCCCGGCTCGCCGCGGCTCAGGATCGCTCGTGCCTCCAGCTCGTGTTCGGCCGCCACGAACAGATGCACCGGGCCGAACCGATACGGCCCTTCACTCTCGCCCTTGACGAGCACGGGGATCCCTTCACCTTCCAGGGCAGACCGGGCGACCTCGCTCTCGGGAACGGACGAGGTCGTCAGGATGCGGACCAGGTCGCTCATGCGGTCATCCTCCCACGCACCGCAGCTCGATCCATTGACACTCATCGATGGGATGTGGCAGGATCTGACGCATCGAGAACTGTCGATACGTTGGAGCGAGCAACCGAGATGAGCGTGCGGGAGTTGACCGTGCTGGGGACGGCCCCGGCGGAGTGTTGTGTCCCGCTCGACCAGCAGGCCATGTCGGATGGGGACGCGGAAACGACCGCGGCCGTGTTCAAGGCGCTGGGTGACCCCAGCCGGGTCAAGATCGTGAACCTGCTCGTCACGGCCGGGACCGAGGTCTGCGTGTGTGATCTCACTCCGCAGCTCGACCTCTCCCAGCCGACCGTGAGCTTCCACCTGAAGAAGCTGGCTCAGGCCGGGCTGCTCGAACGAGAGCAGCGAGGGCGCTGGGCCTACTACTCGGTCAATCGTGAGGTGATGACACGGCTCGCGGCCGTGTTCCGGCTGGAGGAGGCGATATGAACGAGGTGCGGGAGCAGGTCCGGGAGCACTACGCGGAGCAGGCTCGAGGGTTCCTGAGCGATGGCGGCGGGTGTGGCTGTTGCGGGGACGCGCAGTGCGGCGACGCGGGCGGGACCTTCTACGACCTCGAGTTCCGAAGTGACGTGCCGGACGCGGCGGTGCTGGCGAGCCTGGGATGCGGGAACCCCATCGCCGTGGCCGAGCTCCGAGAAGGGGAGACGGTCCTCGACCTCGGCTCGGGGGGTGGCGTCGACGTGTTGCTGTCGGCCAAACGGGTCGGACCGAGCGGGCGCGCCTACGGCCTCGACATGACCGACGACATGTTGGCGCTGGCCCGCCGCAACGCGACCGAGGCGGGCCTGGACAACGTCGAGTTCCTGAAGGGCTTCATCGAGGAGATCCCGCTCCCGGACGCCAGCGTGGACGTCGTGATCTCGAACTGCGTGATCAACCTGTCCGTGGACAAACCCA
>DATHVC010000055.1:0-8422 GCA_035461565.1 Actinomycetota bacterium | reverse complement strand
GCCGCCCATGATGACCGGCTCGAGCTTCGGCGCGTGTTTGCGAATCAGCGCATCGAGTGCCGCTATGTCGGACCGGCGCTTGTCGTCAACCGCGGCGATGTACTCGGCCTGGGTCTTCACGTTCAGCTGTCCCTTCATCTTCATTGCGTCCTCCGAGACTCGGCGTCACCACACCGGCAGCGGCCCGTCGGTCTTCATGATGGACTGTCGCACGACGAGGTCGGCGCCTTCCACGAGCGCCCTCGGCGGCCCAGCGAGGTGGATCCGCCCTCGTCGTGATTGCCCCGAGTAGGTCGGTGATCACCCACGCCTCCACCGCTCGGTCCGCGGCCGCCGAGGCCCCTCGCGAGGCGGCCGGCGACGCGGGGTGGGCGTCGTTCGGCCGGCCGGGGAGCGAACCCGAGGCCGAGGCGCCCGGCGGTCCGGCCGAGGAGCCGGGAGAGGAGGCGGCGCCGGAGGCCCAGTCCGAGGAGCCGGCAGAGGAGGCGGCGCCGGAGGCCCAGTCCGAGGAGCAGGGATTGTCGCTACGCGAGCGGCTCGCCCGAGCCGCGGCGGCCCGGCACCGCACCACGCCGCCGCTCGAGTGAGCTCGGCAAGACGTCCACGGCGTACCGGTCCAGCAGCGCCCGTTCCACGATGTCGGGTTCGAGGATCCGCGGCGCCGGGTAGCCGTAGCGTTGGGCGAGCTCCAGGTGCGGACCACACAGCGGCACCATCCGGCCGCCGCGATGGCGAATCACGTGGTCGGGTGGGTTCGCCCGCTCGAGCCCCCACTGCCAGAAGCACAACGGGCAGATCAACGTCAGCCGCTGCGGATAGCCGAGCTCAGAACGGTACCCGTGTTCGTGTTCGATCACCCGGCCCCACAAGGCGACGCGGCCCAGGGCCGCGGGGTCGCGAGTTCGCCGCAGCAGGTCGGGGTCCCGTGTGGCGTGGATCCCGCAGGAACACGTGAGGCCGGGCACGGAGTGATGCCGGCCCTTCCCGCAGGAGGCCCGCATCGGCGCCCGGGCAGGCCAGGAACCGCGCCCGGCGATCGGCAGCAGCCGGGCCCGGGAACCGTCGCGCGAACCTGCCACCGTCCACGTGCGCCAGCCGACGATGGGTTCGGTCAGGACGGCACGCTGCGGCGCAAGGCCCGCATCGAGCATGGGGGGTTACTTCGCCGGCTCGGCGGGCTCGTGCTCCGGGACGCGGTCGGGTTCCGGGAGCTGCTCCGGAACCGGCAGGTCGACGGGTTCGACCTCGATCACGCGTTTGAGGGGTCCGATGTCCACGCGTTCTCCTCAGAGCGTCGCTTCTCCTGGGCAAGGGTACCCCTCGGAGCCGGTTGTATTCCAGGGCCCATCCCGGCGCGTTCAGCCGCGAACGAGCCGGTAGATGCCGTCGAAGTCGCTGAAGTACACGCGTCCTTGCGCGTCGACCTCGAACGACAACGTTCCGGTGGGGTGCTCGTAGACCACCCCGCGGCGGGCCACCCCGATCCGGCGGCGATTGAAGATCAGGCGCGTGACCCTCCCGTTGTTCACCGCACCGTGAAACGCGGCGCCGTCACTTCGGCGGCCGAGGCCGCACCCGTCGCAGAACGCGATGCCGGTGATGCCGATGGGATCCACGTAGACCGCCCTGGGCTGCTGGGGACGAGGGCCGTCTCGGTTCGTGTTTCGGGGCGACGAGCCGCTGCAGGTGGCCGAGGGTCCCCATCCGTAGTTGCGGCCCTTTCGGATGCGGTTGATCTCGTCGTTGCATGCCGGTCCGTTCTCGGTCTCCCACAAGGCTCCCGTCCGCGGATCGAACGCGAACCCGAACGAGTTGCGGATGCCGAACGCCCAGATCCGGTCGTCGAACGGGTTCGTCCCGGGAACGTCGCCGTTCGGCCGGATGCGGATGATCTTGCCGCGGTCGTTGTCCGTCCGGTCCTGGGCGTTCGACGCCGTATGCCCGTCGCCGACGATCGCGTACAACAACCCGTCGGGCCCGAACAGGATGCGCCCGCCGTTGTGGTAGGGGCTCGAGCTCGCGGGGCTCGTGAAGATCACCGTCGCGTCCCCGCCCTCGCCGTCGCGGTCCTCGAAGCGCAGGATCTGGTTGCGAAGGCTCCCCCCGTCGGCGCGGGTCGCGTACACGTAGACGAACGGCTCGTCGGGGTACTCCGGGTGCAGGGCGATGCCGAGCATCCCGCGTTCACCCGCGCCGTCGACCCCCGACACGGTGGCGAACAGACGGTCGCCGCCCGAGGGCAGGTCGATCAGCCGGATCTCGCCGCTGTCCTTCTCGACGTACCAGAGCTGGCGCCCCGGCCCGAACGTGAACGCCACCGGCTGGTCGAGGCCCCCGGCCACACGTCGAGCCTCGATCGCGTTCGCCGGCGTGGCCGCGAGCGCCGCCACCACCACGCCCAGGACCAACACCACCCGCTTGGCCATCCCCACTCCTCTACAGTCGGGCCGTGACGAGCTCCATCTTCGGCAGCGTCGTCCGGCGGGTCGAAGATCCGAGGTTCCTCGCCGGCCGGGGACGCTTCACGGACATCGCGGCGCCGCCGGACGCCCTGCGGGCCGTCTTCGTCCGCTCCATCATCGGCCATGGCCGGCTCTCGGGCATCGACACCTCCGAGGCGCGTTCGTCGCCCGGAGTGGTGCAGGTGTTCACGGCCGAGGATCTCGGACTGGACGACCGCCCGCCCGCCGGGAACGTGGCCGAGTCGTTCGCGCGGCCGGTCCCGGCTCGAGGAGTCGTGCGCTACGCGGGCGAGCCGGTGGCCCTGGTCCTCGCGGAGACGCTCGCCCAGGCCGAGGACGCCGCGGAGCTGGTCGTCGTGGACGCCGACGCGATGGATCCCGTCGTCGGCCCGGGGTCGGCGCTCGACCCCTCCGCGCCGCTGCTGTTCCCCCAGGCCGGGACGAACCTGGCCCACGAGTTCGCCGAGGGTTGGGACGAGGACGTCCTGGCCGGATCGGACGTGATCGTTCGCGCTCGCGTGGTGCATCAGCGCCTGGCGCCCGTCCCGATGGAGACCAACGCCGTCGTGGTCCGGCCCACGGGCGACGATGGGCTCGAGATCTGGGCGTCCACCCAGGTCCCGTTCGACGTGCGCGCCGACGTGGCCGAGTGGCTCGGCTTGGATCGCTCGGCGGTGCGCGTGGTGGCGCCGGACGTGGGCGGGGGCTTCGGGGCCAAGCTGCACGTCTATCCCGAGTACCTGATCTGTGCGGCCGCGGCTCTCCAGCTGGGACGCGCCGTGGCATGGCAGGAGGGTCGTTCCGAGAGCATGCTCGGCCTCAACCACGGCCGGGCCCAGATCCACGAGGTCGAGCTCGGAGCGACCACCGAGGGGAAACTCGTCGGCCTGCGCGTCGACATCCTCGCCGATATGGGCGCCTACCCCATCGGGGCCTACCTGCCGGTCACGACCAAGACCATGGTCTCGGGCGCGTACGTCGTCCCGCGCGCGGCGGTGCGCGGACGCGCCGTCGTGACGAACACCGTGCCGGTCGGCGAATACCGCGGCGCGGGCAGGCCCGAGGCGGCGGGTTCGATCGAGCGCGCCATGGACCTGCTGGCCGGCGACCTCGGGATCGACCCGGTGGAGCTCCGTCGCCGGAACCTCGTCCCCGCGGACGCCTTCCCGTACACGAACGCGGCGGGTTCGATCTACGACTCGGGCGACTACGCGGCGGCCCTCGACCTCGCGACCGGCCTGGCCGGCTACGAGGGACTCCGCGCCGAACAGTCGGAGCGGCGCCGGCGGCGCGACCCACGGCAACTCGGGATCGGGCTCTCGCTCTACGTCGAGTCGACGGGCTTCGGGCGCAAGGAATACGCGTCGGTCTCGCTGGGCCCGGACGGGACGGCTGTCGTCCGCGTGGGGACGACCGCCACCGGCCAGGGGCACGAAACCGCGTTCGCGCAGCGGGTCGGCTCGATGCTCGGGATCGAGGTGGAATGTGTGGAGGTCCGCCACTCCGACACCGCGGACGTGCCGCGCGGGGAGGGAACGTACGGCTCGAGGTCGCTCCAGATCGCCGGCACGGCCGTGCACCATGCGGCCGAGCAGGTGCTCGAGAGAGCCCGGGAGACGGCCGGGTCGCTGCTGGAGGTGGCCGCGGCCGACGTGGTCGTGACATCTGAAGGCAGGTTCGGCGTGGCCGGGTCGCCGGACACCTCCGTGTCGTGGGCCGAAGTGGTTGCCGCGGCGCCGGACGGCGCGCTGAAGGCCGAGGCCCGCCCGTTCGTTCGCGAGCTCACGTACCCATTCGGGGCCCACGTCGCGGTCGTCGAGGTGGACGTCCAGACCGGCGAGGTCCGGCTGCTCCGTCACGTGGCCGTCGACGACTGCGGGCGGATCCTGAACCCGCAGCTGGTCGAGGGACAGGTGCACGGCGGCCTCGGACAGGGGATCGCCCAGGCCTTGTTCGAAGAGGTGCGTTACGACGACACCGGGACGCCCCTGACGTCGAACCTGACGACCTATGTGATGCCCGCGGCCTCCGAGCTTCCGTCGTTCGAACGGGGCGTGCTCGAGACTCCAACACCCGTGAACCCGCTCGGTGCGAAGGGCATCGGGGAGTCGGCCACCGTGGGCTCGACCCCGGCCGTGGTGAACGCGGCGGTGGACGCGCTGTCGCCGCTCGGCGTCCGGCATCTCGACCCGCCGCTCACCCCGGAACGGGTCTGGCGCGCCATCCGGGCCGCCCGGCGCTCCTGAGATCGAGATCGCCTGTTAGGCTCGGCGCCGCCGTGCCCGACGCACCGACCATTCCGCTCTGGGAACAACGGTTCCGCGCCCCGACGCAGACGTTCCCGCACTGGGGACGAGGCCATGCCGATCGCCTCGTCTACACCTCCGACGCGGAGGGTTCGTTCCAGGCCTACGTGATGGATCGGGCGGCCGGGCCACCGCGCCGGCTGTCGGACGAAGCCGTCGGCGTCGACCTGGCCACGATCTCCGGCGACGGCTCCGATGCGATCTGGTTCGCGGATCCGACCGGAGACGAGTCCGGGCGGTGGGTGGCGTTCCCGATCGACGGCGGCGAGCCTCGGGACCTGTTCCCCGGCGCCCCGATCGGATGGCCGGAGGGGCTCGCCGTCGGTCGTGACGTCGCCGTCGCCGTGATCGCCGACCGGTCCGGCTTCGCCGTGTACGTGGCCGAACGTGGTGGGCCGGCGCGAGAGATCCTCCGCCACCCCGACAAGATCGCCATCTCCGCCAGCGACTACCACGTCGAAGGAGTGGATCGCGCGGGGCTCTCCGCGGACGAGACGATGATCGCCATCGACGTGGCGCAAGACGGCGACAACATCCACTGCGCCGTTCGGGTGCTCGACGTCCAGACCGGTGAGGTCGTCGGCGAACTGGCGGACGGCGCCGGATTCGGGCTGAGCGCGTACGCGTGGTCTCCGGTGCCGGGGGACGGCCGGCTGCTGATCGGCCACGAGCGGCAGGACCACCTGCGCCCGGCGGTCTGGGACCCGCGATCGGGCGAACGGACCGATCTGGAGCTCGACCTGCCGGGTGAGGCCATGCCGATCGACTGGTGGCCGGACGCGAGCGCCGTCCTGCTCTCGCACCGGTTCCGGGGGCGGGATCGGCTGTATCGGCTGGATCTCGCCACCCGGAGCCTGACCGAGATCTCGCATTCCTCGGGCGAGATCCTCGGGGCCCGGGTGCGCCCGGACGGACACGTTTGGATGCGCGTCGCCAGCGGGGATCGCGCCCCGCGCATCTCGAATGACCGCGGCGAGCCCGTGCTCGAGGAGCCCGTGGGCGGCGTCCGCGAGGGCCGGCCGTACCGCGAGTGGTTGTTCCGCAACCCGGCCGGCGACACGATCCAGGGCTGGCTCGTCCTGCCGGACGGCGAGGGACCCTTCCCCACCTACCTCAAGGTGCACGGCGGACCGGACTGGCTCTACCTGGATACGTGGTTCCCGGACGTGCAGGCGCTCGTGGACCACGGGTTCGCCGTGGCGATGGTGAACTACCGCGGCTCGATCGGGTTCGGGCGGAGGTTCCGCGACCACATCATCGGCAACATCGGCTTCCCAGAGGTCGAAGACGTCGTGGCCGGCCTGGACGACCTGATCGCCCGAGGCATCGCCGACCCCGAACGAGCCGTGATCGGCGGCTGGTCGTGGGGCGGCTACATCACCCTGCTGGCGCTGGGGATCCGCCCCGAGCGGTTCGTGGCCGGCGTGGGCGGCGTGCCGGTGGGGGACTACGCGGCGTCCTACGACGACTCCGCTCCGGCGCTCCAGGCGTACGACCGATCGTTGATCGGTGGGATCGTGCACGACCTCCCGGAGTTCGTGGCGGAACGATCGCCGATCACGTACGTGGACCGGGTGAAAGCGCCTGCGCTGGTGCTCGTCGGCGAGAACGACACGAGGTGCGTGCCGGCCCAGGTGTACTCGTACGTCGACGCGCTCCGTGCGGCCGGGGGGGACGTCGAGGTCTATTCCTACGACGAGGGCCACAGCACGTTCGTCGTGGACGAGGAAGTGCGCGAGTGGCGCACCGTGTTCGACTTCCTCACCCGGCACGTGCCCGGGCTTCAGTCGCCGCCGGTCACGTAGTACCGCCAAGCGCCCGTCTCGTCGATCCCCAGCCGCGGCCCGAGGTACCCACCGAACGACTGCATCTCCGTGATGTGGTCGTCCGAGAGCCCGAGGGCGTGCAGATCCGCCCGCTCCTGCTCGGAGATCTCCTCGAGGGTGCCGTCCGCCATCAGGTACGGCCAGACGTGGTAAGTGGTGCCGTCGATCTCCTCCACGATGGAGGGGAGCGACAGGATCGCGGTGATCGGCTCGAGCACGGAGCGGTCCTCCCGCCACGCCGCGACGGGGTCGTCCGAGACCCCGAAGTTGTAGCTGAACCGCTCGAGGTCCACCAGCTCCGCGAGCTCGTCGACGTCGCGCGCGCCCGCGGCGTCGAAGATCCGTTGCACGGTAACCGCGACGTCCGGCGGCAGATCTGTGAAGTCCGGCGACGGCGGAGAGGCCGGCTCTCCCGCCGGCACCTCGACCGAGACCATGACGGACCCCAGGCTGGCCCCGTTCGCGTCGGGGACCTTCAGCAGGAGGATCGCGCGGCCCGTGGGGGTCGCCTGGACGTAAGCGCCGAACCGGAACCGCCGGCCCGCCCCATCGAGTTCGGTCAGCCTGCCCGACTCGAGATCCAGGGTCGCACCGCCGATCGACGATTCGAGCGTCGGCCCCGCCAGGACCGAGGCTTCGAGGAAGGTCGCGCCCTCGAAGAGATCGCTGACGCGGCCCGAGATCCGAAGGGCCCCGGGGGCGATCTCCTGCGCGACCGGATCCGTCAGCATCCTGAGCTCGACGGCGTCGATCTCGATGAGCGGGGACGTGACCCCCACGACGCTCCAGATCCCGGTCGGGCCGGACTCGCCGAGCTTCGCCAGTCGGATATCGATGGGGGGCACGGGATCCGCGAACAGACGGCTCACGATGCGAACCTCGGCCTGTGCGCCACGAACGTGGCGCTCGACCCACATGAACTCGTCCGGGTCCCAGCCGAACAAGCCGGCGCTGAGCGCCTGGGCGGTCGTCGTGGCATCGAGTCGCCAGGGTTGGTGCCCATCGTCGACCGCTGCCTGAACCTCGGCGAGAGCGTGGGGAGTCGTCTCGGGCCACAGGCCGGCGAACGGCGGGTCGCTCGGCACGACCGGCGCGGGACCCTCGGTGAGCGGGACTTCCGGGTTCGGGTCGTCGGACACGAGTGGCGCCGCCACGCGGAGCATCGCCACCCCGCCCACGGCGAGCGCGATGACCGCTGCGCTCGACAGGAGCACGGCGGCGCCGCGCCGGACCCGGGCCCGGCGGAGCGTCGGGGGCGCCGAGCGCTCCAGGTCCACCGGCATCTCGGACGCCAGGTGGTGCAGCCGGTCGGACAGCTTGGACTCGTTCATGGCTCGTCCTCTCCGAGCTCGGTCCGCAGTCGTTCCATTCCGCGAGACACCATCGACTTGACGGTCCCGACGGCCACCCCGAGGGCCTCGGCGGTATCGGCCTCGGACAGGTCCTCGTAGTGGCGGAGCACGATCGCCGCGCGCTGCTCGGGCCGAAGCGTCATCAGGGCCCGTCGCAGCCGGTCGCGGTCGCCGAGGTCGTCGCCGACCGCGGGGACGACGACGTCCGGGCGCTGCCGGTCGAGCCACGCCCGCTCGACCTTGCGGCGGCGGAAGTGCGACTTAGACAGGTTCACGACGGTCCGGCGCAGGTACCACCAGAACGCGTCGCGATTCCGTAGGTCGTGGAACCGTCCGAGGACCTTCACGAACGCGTCCTGGGCCAGGTCTTCGGCCATGGCCCGGTCCCCGGTCAGCAGGAAGGCCAGGCGCAGGGCGTCCGGGGCGTGGGTTCGGTAGAGCTCCTCGAGACCCCGGGCGGCGGGGCGCGCCTCGGC
>DATHVC010000054.1:0-3621 GCA_035461565.1 Actinomycetota bacterium | reverse complement strand
CTGGATCACGTCGAGCACGAGGCGGTCCGCCTCCTCCACCGAGGTCCGGGGTTCGTCCACGAACGTCACCTGGATCTTCTCCCACCGCTCGCGGTAGGAACCGGCGCGGTCCTCGGGCAGCAGCGGCTGTCGGGCGGGCGTCTCGTCCGTCGCCGTCCCGGCAATGGCATCGCCCGTTTCGTCCATCTCCGTTCCATCCCTGGCATCACCTACGGAGGGCGCCGTGGACGTGCGGTCGAGATCGTCCCGATCGGTGGCGAGCGCGGCGTCGTCGCGCTGGTCCGGGTCGGTCCGGTGGTCGGGGGGCATCTGTTCACGCTCGGCGTTCATCGCGTCACTCCTCCGGTCGGGTCCGCGCGGTTCATACCCACCACGCCCGCGCCGAACCGCATCCGGGCGCCGCCGAGCCGGGCGGTAGACTCGCAGTCCATGACGGACGTCCTCCGAACGGCCTTCCACGGCCGCCACGTCGAGCTGGGGGCCAAACTCACCGAGTTCGGCGGCTGGGAGATGCCGCTCCAGTACCCGACCGGGACGATCAAGGAGCACCTGGCCGTGCGCCGGCACGCCGGGGTGTTCGACGTCTCGCACATGGGACGGTTCACCATCCGGGGCGAGGGCGCGGTGGCCTTCCTCCAGCACGTGCTCACCAACAACGTGGAAGCGCTCGACGGCCGACCCACCGACGCGCAATACACGTTGATCCCCAACGAAAACGGCGGCGCGGTGGACGACGCCTACCTCTACCGGTTCACGCCGGACGAATACCTCCTGGTGGTCAACGCCGCGAACCGCGAGAAGGACTGGGAGCACCTTCAGCTCCTGCGGCGCGACCCCGTCGAGCTCACCGACGTCACGAGCGAGGTCGTGATGCTCGCCCTCCAGGGTCCGGCCTCCCGCCAGATCCTCGGGGGGCTGGTCCCCGGCGGCCACCTGCCGGAGCCGATGCGAAACGCGGCGAGCGTCACCGAGATCGCCGGCGTGCCCGTGCGCATCGCGCGAACCGGCTACACGGGCGAGCCGGTCGGCTTCGAGCTGTTCCTGCCGGCCGGCGACGGCCCGAAGCTGTGGGACCTGCTCGTCGAGCGCGGGGCCGCGCCGTGTGGCCTGGGGGCGCGCGACACCTTGCGCCTGGAGGCGAGCCTGCCGCTGTACGGGGCCGAGCTCGGCGCCGACGAACACGGTCACGACATCCCGATCATGGCCATCCCGCTGGCCCGGTTCGGGCTGAGCTTCGCCGACGGGAAGGGGGAGTTCATCGGCCGTCAGGCGCTCGCCGAGCAGTGGGAGGCCGCGGCCCGGATCCTCCGGCAGGACTTCGTCGACCTCGAGGCGCTGCCGCGGCGCATCGTGCCCCTCGCGGTGACCGGGCGCGGCATCGCTCGCCCCCACGCCCGGGTCCTCCGCGACGGGACGGAGATCGGTGTGGTGACGAGCGGGACGGCGGTGCCGTACTGGATCTTCGACGGCGACGACGAGACCGCCGAACCCACCGACGAGCATCACACGCGCGCGATCTGCCTGGCCTACGTGGACAGCGACGTGGTGGAGGGCGACGAGCTCGTGATCGACGTCCGCGGCAAACCGCTGGACGCGCGGGCCGTCGAATACCACCTGCGCTCGGAGGCCCCGCCGTTCGCCCACCCCATCGTGGTCACCGGCCTGGAGCCGCAGCCGCGCCGCCCCAGCCTGTCAATGCCCGAACGGGTCCAGCGGCTTCTGTCGCGCGCCGCGCGCAACCACGACTGGCGCCAGCGCGAATGCATCAACCTGATCCCATCGGAGATGACGCCGTCGCCCATGGTGCGGGTCCTCCAGGGGCTGGACCCGGCCTTCCGGTACGCGGAGCACCGGGCGCTCGACGCCTTCCACGGCGCGGAGATCTACTACTACCAGGGGACCGAGTTCATCGAACGCGTCGAACGTCTGCTCGGCCGCGAGCTCCGCACGTTCCTCGGCGCCCGCGAGGTCGAGACGCGTCCCATCAGCGGCCAGATGGCGAACACCGTCGTGTTCAGCGCGATGGTCGACTACCTGAACCGTGCCGATCGCCGGCGCGAGCCGCGCCGCATCGGCCGGGTCATGAACAACCACATCGGGAAGGGTGGTCACCTGTCCGCGCAGCCCATGGGTGCGCTCAAGGACTACGTGGCCCGCGACCCGAAGACCGAACGCCCCGCGATCGTCAACTTCCCCGTCCGCGAGGACGATCCCTACCGCATCGACGTCGCGGCCGCGTTCGAGCTGATCGAGGAGTACCGGCCGGAGCTGATCGTGTTCGGCAAGAGCATGGTGCTGCACCCCGAGCCGGTGGCCGAGGTGCGGCGCTTCCTGGACGAACGCGAGGTTCCCGCGGTCGTGATGTACGACATGGCGCACGTCCTCGGCCTGGTCGGTCCGCACTTCCAGCAGCCGTTCGCCGACGGCGCCGACCTCGTCACGGGATCGACGCACAAGACGTTCTTCGGGACGCAGCGAGGCGTCGTGGCCGGGAACTTCGGCGAAGACGAGGAGCGGTACGCGTTGTGGGACGCCATCGTGAACCGCGCGTTCCCCGGCTCCGTGTCGAACCACCACCTCGGGACGTTGCTCGGGCTGCTGATGGCGGCCTACGAGATGAACACGTTCAAAGATGCGTACCAGGCCGCGGTCATCGCCAACGCGAAGGCGTTCGCGCGGGCGCTGCGTGAGGCGGGACTTCGGGTCGAGGGCGATCCCGCGGTGGACCACACCGAGACGCACCAGGTGCTGGTGCGGGTGGAGTACGGTCGCGGCCCCGAGGTCGCTCGGCGGCTCGAGGCGAACAACGTCATCTGCAACTACCAGGCCCTGCCGGAGGACGAGAGCTTCACGGCGGCGAGCGGCCTGCGGATGGGCGTATCGGAGATGACCCGGTTCGGGATGCGCGAGGAGGACTGGCGTGAGCTCGCGGCCCTGATCGCCGACGCCGTGACGAACGATGCCGACGTGGCCGAGAAGGTGACGGCGCTGCGCGCCCGGTTCACCGAGATCGGCTTCTGTTTCCCGGCCGAGGAGCATCGCGAGCTGCTCGAGCCGCTCCTCGCCTACGTCTGAGCGCAGCCGCGAGTTATTCGGGGAGGGCTCGGATCTCGGTGCGAGTCAGCCGGCGGGTCTCGGGGGCCAGGCGGAGCCCGATCATCCCGCGGGGGGCCGAGGTCCAGGTGCCGTCTTTGAGCAGGTCGACGGTCAACATCCCGTCCTCGGACTCCCGGATCCGGAGCGTCTTACCGCGCTCCGTCCGATAGAAGTCCTGCATCTATCTAGATTACCGGAAACCGGGAACAGCTCGCTCGGCTCAGACGACCTGGATCGTCCCGGACATCCTCGGGTGGATCGTGCAGTGGTACGTGAACGTCCCCACGCGCCGGAACCGCCGGCGGAACCGATCGCCCGGCGCCAGCGGGCCGGAATCGAACGACCCGTTGTCCGCGGTGACGGTGTGGGCGTTCCGGCCGGCGTTCGACCAGCGGACGCGGGTGCCCCGCTCGACCGTTACCGACCGCGGACGGAACCGGTTGTCCACGATCCGGACGCGGCCGGTGGCGCCCTGCTCGCTCCCGGGTTCCTCGGTCGCCACGACCGGCGGAGCCAGGGCGAGCG
>DATHVC010000053.1:0-9624 GCA_035461565.1 Actinomycetota bacterium | reverse complement strand
CAGGAGGCCCGGGCGCAGTCGACCAGCGGTAGGACGAGGTTCTCGTCGGTGCGGGCGGTCTCGGTCAGGCGCTGCAGAGCGGCTCGGGCCACGCCGTCGTCCCGGCCGGCCCGGACGAGCCGGAGCCGGTCGACCTGCTGCCGCTCAACCTCGGGCGGGATCTCGAGCACCTCGATCGGCGGTTCGTCCTCCTCGACGAACGCCGTCACCCCCACCTTCGTGAGGTCGCCGCGTTCGTACCGCTCCTGCTCCCGATAGGCGGACTCGGCGATCTCCTGCTGGAAGTACCCGCGGTCGATCCCGGCCAGCACGCCCTCGAGCATCGAGCCGCCCCCCATCGACTCGATCCGGGCGAACTCCTCCTCCGCCAGCTCCTCCAGCCGGTCGGTGAGGTGCTCGACGAAGTAGGACCCGCCGAGCGGGTCGGCCACGTCGGCGACTCCGGTCTCATGCGCGATGATCTGCTGGGTCCGCAGCGCGAGCGTCGCGGCGTGTTCGGTCGGCAGGCCCAGCACCTCGTCGAGCGCGTTCGTGTGCAGGGACTGCGTGCCGCCCAGGACGGCGGCCAGCGCCTCCACCGACGTGCGGACGACGTTGTTCATCGGCTGCTGCGCCGTGAGGGAGACGCCGGCCGTCTGCGTGTGGAAGCGCAGCCGCATCGACTGCTCGTCAATGGCGCCGTACCGCTCCTTCAGCCACCGGGCCCAGATCCGCCGGGCGGCCCGATACTTGGCGATCTCCTCGAACACGTCGATGTGGGCGTTGAAGAAGAAGGACAACCCCGGCGCGAACCGGTCGACGGCCAGGCCGCGCGATTGCCCGAGCTCGACGTAGGCGAACCCGTCGGCGAGCGTGTACGCCAGCTCCTGCCAGGCCGTCGCGCCGGCCTCGCGGATGTGGTAGCCGGACACGCTCAGCGGGTGGAACTTCGGCAGGTGTTCGACGCAGAACTCCATCAGGTCGCCGATCAGCCGCAGGTGTGGTCGCGGCGGGAACAGCCATTCCTTCTGCGCGATGTACTCCTTGAAGATGTCCGTCTGGAGGGTGCCGTCCAGGCGCTCCCACGCAACCCCCTGCCGCTCGGCCGCGCTCAGGAAATACGCGAACACGATCACGGCGGGGCCGCTGATGGTCATCGAGGTCGTGATGTCGCCGAGCGGGATGCCGGCGAACAGCGCCTCGAAGTCGTCCAGCGAGTCCGCGGCCACCCCGCACCGGCCGACCTCACCTTCGGCTCGCGGGTCGTCGGAGTCGCGGCCCATCAGCGTCGGCATGTCGAACGCGACCGACAGTCCCCCCTGGCCGCGCTCGAGGAGCAGACGGTACCGGGCGTTCGTCTCGGCCGGGGTGCCGTACCCCGCGAACTGCCGCATCGTCCACAGGCGGCCGCGGTACATCGTCTCGTAGGGTCCCCGGGTGAACGGGTACTCGCCCGGGTCCCCGAGCCGCACGTCCGGATCGAACCCGGCAAGGTCGTCCGGCGTGTACACGACCTCGAGCGGCTCGCCGGAGAGGGAACGTGCCTCCGGCACCGGCGCGGACGGGTCCGCCGACCGGCCATCTCGCTGCTGCACCATCGCGGCGTCTCCCGGCGGGCTCAGTCGGCCGCGGGAGCCCGCGATGCCAGGATAGCCGCGGCGCGGTACGGATCGACCCGTCGCTCCACCAGGTCGCCGGCGAGCTCGTCATCCCGCCCGAGCGCCTCCCGGATCCGCTCGCGGAGCTGTTCGGAGGCGAGGCTCTCCACCTCGCGGACCAGCCGCAGGCGGCGACGCTCGGTCACCCGTCCCGTCTCCTCCAGGTGGGCCCGGTGCTCATCGATCGCGCTCATCAGGTCGTCGATGCCTTCGCCGCTCGCCGCGGCGGTGGCGACCACCGGCGGCGACCACTCGGCCATCGGACCCATACGGATCATCTGGCGGAGGTCTCGCGCCGCCGCCTCGGCGCCTTCGCGGTCGGACTTGTTGACCACGAAGACGTCGGCGATCTCGAGGATGCCGGCCTTCGCTGCCTGGACGTGATCGCCCCAGCCCGGCGCCACCACCACGAGCGTCGTGTCGGTGGCGGCCGCCACGTCCACCTCGGCCTGACCCACCCCCACGGTTTCGACCACGATCAGGTCCCGCCCGGAGGCATCGAGGATCCGGACCGCCTCCGGGGCGGCGAGCGCCATCCCGCCGAGATGCCCCCGGGTGGCCATCGAGCGGATGAACACCGCGGGGTCGGTGGCGTGAGCCTGCATCCGCACCCGGTCGCCGAGCAACGCGCCGCCGGTGAACGGCGAGGTGGGATCGATCGCGAGCACCGCCACGGACCGCCCCCGTTCACGAGTGGCGCGAACGAGCTCACCGGCGAGCGTGGACTTGCCGACCCCGGGCGAGCCCGTCAGACCCACGGTCCAGGCCCGTCCGGTGTGGGGGAAGATGCCGGCCGAGAGTTCCTCCAGCCCCTCGGCGCCGTCTTCCACCATCGAGATCGCGCGAGCGATGGCCCGCGGGTCGCCGCTCAGGACGCCCTCGACCAGGTCCACGGGCGGAAGCGTACCCGGCGCGGTGGCGGGGTTCGGGAGTGCTGGGGAAACGAACTCGCGCGCGCGAAACGCTCGGGCGAACGCGTCACCGAACCGACAGCAGTCGCGCCAGCCGGGACACGAGCAGGGGGTGGCGGAGCAGGCCGCGGATCCGGATGCGACGGCTCGCCACGCGGACCAGGAGCCGACGTCCATCGCGGCTCGCCGGAGCGGGGAACCCGGCCCAGAGCGGCGAAGCCGCCAGATCCAGCAGGTCGCCGCTCGGCGCCAGGACCGACAGCTGAGCGCCGGGGTTGGCCCGCCCGTTGGCGATCTCGACGCGCCCCTCCCCCAACCGCATGGTGGCCGCCACTCCGACGTCGGTGGCTTCGACCTCGATGACGCCCGGCCGCAGCAGCCGGGAGCGCCCCGGGTGCCTCGTCAGGTTCGAGTCGAGCAGCCCGGCCAGCAATGTGGCGAGCCCGTTGGGGTCGTCGTCGGCGAACGCGACCGGGCCCGTTGCCGTGAACGACGTCATGGGTACAGCAGGACCTTCGTCGCTCGGCGGGCGTGGAACAGCTCGTATCCGGCCGGCGCCTCCTCGAGCGGAAGCCGATGCGACACCAGCGGCTCGGGATCGAGAGTCCCCCGCCCGACCTCGGCCAGGACGCGATCCCAGACGGCGTGCACCGGGCACAGGCCCGTGAACCGAATGTCGAGGGCACGGCTCCACCACACCCCGAGCTGGGCCGGGACGACCTCGCTGGCGTAGACGCCGGCGACCACGACGCGACCGCCCCGGCGAACCACGTCGAGGGCGCGTTCGAAGGCCGGGGCGGTGCCCACGGCCTCGACGACCACGTCGGCGCCGCGTCCGTCCGTGTGTTCGTACACCGCCGTCTGCGGGTTCTGTCGCCGGGCGTTCACGGGAACGGCGCCGAGGCGCTCGACCAGCGCCAGCCGCTCCTGCTCGAGGTCGATCGCGACCACCTCGGCCGGGTCGTGGAGCCGAGCGGCCGCGACGGTCAGGTAGCCGATGGGGCCGGCGCCGACGACGGCGACCGTCTCCCCGGGAGCGATCGAGGCGAGCTCGGCGGCGTGGAAGGCGGTGGACAACCCGTCGCCGACGAACAACGCCCGATCGTCGGGCACGCCGTCGGGCACACCGAGCAGGTTCACGTCGGCGGTCGGGACCCGGACGAGCTCGGCCTGCGCTCCCCCCAGTGAGCCCCCGACCAAACCGGTGCCGAGGATCCGGCCTCGGTCGCAGAGCTGGCTCTGTCCGTGCCCACAGAACCAGCAGGCACCGCACGCGATGGTGAACGCCCCGACCACACGGTCGCCGGCGGTGAACCGCCGCACCGCCTCACCGACCCGTACCACGGTGCCGAGCACCTCGTGCCCGATCGTCTCGCCGGGCTCGAGCGGCGCCTTGCCGTGCACGAAGTGCAGGTCCGAGCCGCAGATCCCCGTGACGCGCACGCGAACGATGGCATCACCCGGATGCCGGATCTCCGGCTCGGGGACCTCGGCCACCTCCACCCGGCCGCGCTCGCGATAGACGACCGCTCGCACCCTGGGGGCCGCTCCGGATTACCCGTTCGCCGCCGGCAGCTCGTCCAGGAACTCCGTCGGCACCTGCATCGTCAGGTGGACGAGCTCGTTCGCCGCGCGAACGTACCGGACGATCATGGCCAGGTCCCCCTGGAGCTTGAGCTTGCCCTGCATCATGCCTTTGACCGGATCGAGGTCTCCGCGCAGGACTTCCTTCCATCGCGAATAGGGTGCTCGGATCACGTAGGGGGCGTCGCCGGTCTCGCCGGGCGGGAGCATCGTGGCGGCGCGGCATTCGCCGTGCCACAGGTCCAGGAGCGCGTAGAGGTCCTCCGGCACGCCGTGATCGGGTTCGGCCTCGAAAACGAAGGCGACGGCCCCCTCCCACGTCTCGGCGGCCTGCCCGTATTCGGCCGACTCGTTGATGCGATCCCGGAAGATCGTCAGCCACTCCTGGCTCGGGAACCGCGCCATCCCACCTTCCCCCCGCCTACCCGATCGTGAAGATCAGGGTCAGGCCGACCACGTTGAACACCATGTGCGCCACGATCGGCGCCACGATCACCCGTCGGCGGTCGTACCACCACGCCAGCGCGATGCCGTTGAAGAACATCACGCCGATGAGCAACAGGGTGTCCTGCCACTCCCCCTCCAGGTAGTGGATCAGCGCGAACCCCACTCCCGACGCGATCAGGCCCGCGCCCAAACCGTATCGGTCGCGAACCCCTCGGAACAGGATGCCGCGGAAGAACAGCTCCTCGTGCAGCGGCGCGATCACGATGGCGTACACGATCGTGATCGCGACCCCGATCGCTGTGAGGTCGCTCGGGACTTGTTCGGGGGCCCGGGGTTGTTCGCCGGACAGCAACGAGAGCAACACCCCGACCAGCAGGCCCACGCCGAACACGATCCCCGGATACAGCAGAAGCCCGAAACCGATCGCCCGTCCGATCTCGGCGCCCCATCGGCCCCGGCGCGGCACGCCCATCACCTGCCGCCACGTCGGGTGCAGGACCGAGAGCCAACCGACGAGGACGCCGAGGATCACGATGGCGGCCACGGCCGTGGCGGCCATCGTTGCAAGGTCGTCGTCGCCGATCAGCCCGAGGATGGGCGTGGTCGCCACGCCGGCAAGCAGGATCGCGACCAGATAGACCGCGATCGCCTCCCACGGCCGCCAGGTCGCCCGGGAGGGTTCGCCGTCCCCGGGCTCGGGGACCGGCACCGGCGGCGAGGAGGGGCCCGACACGGGGTGCAGGCCATCGGGTCTGGGAGGGATGGGTTCGGACGTCACGGCGATCCCATCTTGCCCGGCCCGGACAGCAACGACACGCCGAGCATCCCGCCGACCCCCAGACCGAACGCCCAGCCGGCCGCGGCCGCTCCGGTGTCGTTCGCCAGATACGCAACGACGCCGGCCAGGAGGGTGACGAGCACGGCGTCCCGCCACGCCGGCCGGCGCTCGAACGTCGAGCGGATGGCCGCCGGGGGTCGCCGGACCACGAGCAGCGCGATCGGCAGCCCCACGACCGGGACGAGCGCGGCCGGGTGCGACGACAGGAGATCAACACCGATCTCGAGCCGGTCGCGGTACCGCTCGATGACGCCGGCCAGGCCGCCGGACGTCTCGGCGATCCGCGTGACGTGAGTCGGGACCGGCCACACCACATGGGCGGCGACGACCACGCCGGTTCCCACGATCGTCGAGACGGCGGCGACCGCGAGCCCACGCCAGGCGCCGAGCCGGGCGCGTTCGCGGACGGCCAGCCACATGCCCGCGGCGGCGAACGCCGTGACGGCCCCTCCGAGATTCGCGCCGGCGACGGGGAGTCCGGCCAGGAGGCCGATCCCGCACAACACACCGAACCCCATCGACGTCGTCAGCCGCGGCACGACCCACAGCCCGGCGCCGACCAGCAGCCCAACGGCGAGGTTCGGCAGGCCGAAGAACCGCGCGCCGTCGAGCTGCGACGCGCCGGCGAGCGGCGTCACCATCCCCCGCCACCCCAGGAGCGCCTCCACGACGAAGAAGGCGATCACGGCGGCGCCGATCCCAGCGGGCACGAGCGTGGCGTCCGGCCGCAGGAGCGGCGAAAACGCCATCGTCCCGAACACCGCGACGATCGCCACCATGGGCACCGCCGTCGCGTAGCTGAGCTCGGGCAGGTGACCGGCCGCGAACATCCCCGTCGCCAGCGTGGCCACCGAGAGGCAGCCCCATCCGGCGGCGCGGCGCCATCCGTCCGGGGTGCCCAACGGCCGGGCGACGAAGATGACCGCGGCGACCCCGACCGCGCCGAGATACGCCAGGGCGGCCACGCCGAACGGCACCGAAAGCCGACGTTGCGCCAGATACCGCTCGTGGAGCTCGAACGGCGCCGGCTCGTCGATGACCCGGATGACGGACCCTCGATCGGACCCGGAGCCGGCCGCGAGCGTGGTCGCCACGTCGAGGTCCGAGACGACGCCCGAGCGCCGCGTCGAGTCCGACGTGAGCGCCCGCGGATCGCCGGGGTCGGGGAACAGCCCGGAGGCCGGACCCGAGGCCATGACGAGCGGGTGGACCTCGTCTTTTTGGTCTCGCATCGCCGGGGACGCCGTCGTCGACGCGACGAACACCAACACCCGTCGCTCGCCCAGCTCGGCCACGGTCCGCCGAATGGTGGCGGCAGCGGATTCGAGGTCGGTCTCGAGCGACTCGAAGCGGATGTCGGCGGAGGTCGTCGGCGCCAACCGCCACCCCTCCGTGGCCACCCCGCCCTGGGGCACCATCAACGCCGCGCCCCCGGCCGTGGCGAGCGACGCGATCTCGGGGGACCCGAGCATCTCCTCGAAGCTCACCTCCGGCACGAGGAACACCAGCGCCAGGTCGACCGGGTCCTCCGGCGCCGAAGCGAACGAAGCGTCGACCCCGCCCACGAGGGCGCAGATGGCGAGGAGCGCGCCGAGCCGCGCCCGGCTCACGGCACGGCCGGCGAGAGCTCGTGCTCGCGGCGGACGCGGGCGCCCAGGGCGGCGATCTTGCCTTCGAAGCCCTCGTACCCACGGTCCACGTGATGCAGGTCCGCGATCTCGGTCACGCCGTCGGCGGCCAGGGCCGCGATGACCATCGCCGCGCCGGCCCGGATGTCGAGCGCCCGCACGGGCGCCGCCGACAAGCGCTCCACGCCGCGGATCACCGCGTGGTGCCCCTCGGTGCGGATGTCGGCGCCCATCCGGTTCAGCTCGTCCACGAACATGAACCGGCTCTCGAAGACGTTCTCGGTGGCGATGCTCGTCCCCTCGGCCACCGCGAGCAGCGCCATCATCTGCGGCTGGAGGTCGGTGGGGAACCCGGGATACGGGAGGGTCACCAGGTCCACCGCCGACGGCCGCCGGTCGATCGAAACGGCGACGCCGTCGCCGACCGCGGAGACCTCGGCCCCGGCGTCGGCGAGCTTGGAGAACACCAGATCCATGTGATCCATCCTCGCGCCGCGCAGGAGGACGTCGCCGCGGGTGGCGCACGCCGCGATCGCGAACGTTCCCGCCTCCACGCGGTCGGGGATCACGGTGTGGTCGACGGGAGCGAACGAGTCCACTCCTTCGATCTCGACGGTCGGCGTCCCCACTCCGTCGATGCGCGCGCCCATCGCCCTGAGGAAGTCGGCAAGGTCGGCCAATTCCGGCTCGCGCGCGGCGTTCTCGATCACCGTCGTGCCGCGCGCGGCGACCGCCGCCATCATCACGTTCTCGGTCGCACCGACGCTCGGGAAGTCCAGGGTGATCACTGCCCCCCGCAGCTCATCGGCGACACCCTCCAGAACGCCGTGCTCGGAGGTGAACGTGGCGCCCATCTTCTCGAACCCGCGCACGTGCAGGTCGATCTTCCGAGAGCCGATGTTGCAGCCGCCCGGCATCGCCACCTGGGCGCGGCCGAAGCGCGCCAGCAGGGGACCGAGCACGAGGATCGACGCGCGCATCCGGCTGACGAGCTCGTAGGGCGTCTCGGCCCGCTCCACCCCCGTGGTGTCGACGACCAGGGTGCCGTCGACCCACGAGCAGGTCGCGCCGAGGTGCTCGAGCACCTCCACCATCGTCCCGCAGTCCTGGATCTTCGGGACGTTGTGGATCGACGTGCGTCCGTTCGCGAGCAGCGACGCGGCCATCAGCTTCAGGGCGGAGTTCTTGGCGCCGGCGATGGGCACCGCGCCGGCGAGCCTCGCCCCTCCCGTCACGAGGAGCCGATCCATGGTCCCTCCATCTTAGGCGTCTGCGATGTCCGAACCGCTCAGGTCAGCCCGTCACGTTCGCGCGGGCCAGCGCCTTGCGGAGCTCGGCCTGCGCCCGCGCGTCCTTGCGATCGCCGAGCTGCCGCTGGAGCTCCTCGGCCCGGGCGCGCGCGGCGACGGCGTCGATCTCGGTCGCCATCTGCGCGTGGGCCGCGAGCACGTCCACCCGGGTGGTTCCCCCTTCGCTCGTCACGTGCAGGAACCCGCCGTCCACAACGGCGTTCTCCCATCGGCCCTCGTCGACCTCGATCCGCAGCCGCGCGATGGCGAGCCGGATCAACAGCGGAACGTGGCCGGGCAGGATGCCGACCTCTCCGGCAACGCCGCGGGCCACGACCATCCGAGCCGCCCCGGCCCAGACCTCGCGTTCCGGCGTGACGAGGTGGACGTCCAGCATCGCCACCTAGGCCGCCTCCTCCATCTTCTTCGCCGCCTCGACGGCCTCCTCGATGCCGCCCACGAGCAGGAAGGCCTGCTCGGGGAGATGGTCGTAGTCGCCGTCGCAGAGCCCTCGGAACGAGGCGATCGTCTCGTCCACCGGGACGTATTTGCCCGGGATGCCCGTGAACTGCTCCGCCACGAAGAACGGCTGCGACAGGAACAGCTGGATGCGTCGGGCGCGGGCCACGATCACCTTGTCCTCCTCGGAGAGCTCGTCCACGCCGAGGATGGCGATGATGTCCTGGAGGTCCCTGTTGCGCTGCAGGATCTCCTGCACACGCCGAGCCGTGTCGTAGTGCTCCTGCCCGACGTACCGAGCGTCCAGGATCCGGCTGGTGGAGTCCAGCGGGTCCACCGCCGGGTAGATGCCGAGCGCCGCGATGTCCCGGCTCAACACCGTCGTGGCATCCAGGTGGGCGAACGCCGTGTGCGGCGCCGGGTCGGTGATGTCGTCGGCCGGGACGTAGATCGCCTGAAGCGACGTGATCGACCGGCCTTTCGTCGAGGTGATGCGCTCCTGGAGCTCGCCCATCTCGTCGGCGAGCGTCGGCTGGTAGCCGACGGCGGAAGGCATCCGCCCCAGCAGCGTCGAGACCTCCGAGCCGGCTTGCGTGAACCGGAAGATGTTGTCGATGAACAGCAGGACGTCCTTGCGCTCGACGTCGCGGAAATATTCGGCCATCGTGAGCGCCGAGAGCGCCACGCGGAGCCGGACGCCGGGCGGCTCGTCCATCTGCCCGAACACGAGCGCGGTCTTCTCGATGACGCCCGATTCCTGCATCTCGAGCCACAGGTCGGTGCCCTCACGGGTGCGCTCGCCGACACCGGCGAACACCGACACGCCACCGT
>DATHVC010000052.1:0-10518 GCA_035461565.1 Actinomycetota bacterium | reverse complement strand
CGGACCGACGTGGAGCTGGTCGTGCGGCTGCACTACCCGGGCATGGGGCTCGACGTCGCCGCGAGGGCCGTCGAGCTGTTCGCCTCCGAGGTCTTGCCGACGCTCCGCCGCTAGCCGCGGTCCTCGCGAACGACGCGCCGGACGCCGCCCCGGGCGGGCTCCCCAACGCGGTCCGGTCTCGGATCCGGGTCTACTCGGCGAGGCGCGCTCGCCCACGCGGCCGGCCCGCCAGCGCCGCGGGGCCGGCCGCCACCACGCCGTCGCGATGGAGCTCGCATAGGGCCCGTCCGATCCGGGCGCGGTCGAACCCCGTGCAGCCTTCGAGCGCCGCCACCGTCGACGCGGGGCGGCCCCGGAGGACCCGAACGATCGCCCCGCGGACCTGACGCGAGGACCCCTCGAACCGGGGACGCGGTTCCGCCTTGGGACGGGGGGTGATCCCGATGGCGAACGCTCGACACTCGGCGGCGAGCGGACATCGGTCACACCGCGGCCGCGGCCGGCAGACCTCTCGGCCGAGGTCCATGACGGCCTGGTTCCAGGCGCCCGGATCCGTCGGATCCAGCCAGGCCTCGGCCTCGCGGCTGATCCTGACGGCCGAGACACCGGCGGCCTCCGCACCGAGGCGGTGGCGGGCCACCACCCGGGTGACGTTGGTGTCGATCGCCGGCACCGGCCGGCCGAACGCGATCGCCGACACCGCTGCCGCCGTGTACGGCCCGACGCCGGGCAGCGCCACGAGCTGCTCGATGGAGGACGGCACACGTCCTCCATCACGAACGATGGCCCTGGCCGTCTCCGAGAGCGCCACCGCACGGCGGTTGTGGCCGAGCCCGGCCCACGCCCGGATCACCTGCGACCTCGGCGCCGCGGCCAGATCGCGGATCGTGGGGAACTTCGACACGAACCGTGCGTACGCCGGCGCCACCCGAACGGCCTGCGTCTGCTGGAGCATCACCTCGGACACGAGGACGCGGTACGGGTCGGCCGATTCCCTCCACGGGTAGGCACGGCGGCGCGGCCGGTACCAGTCCAACAGCCGCCGCGTGACCGGTGTCACGCCCGCGTCAGAACCCGGGCCTCCCGCGTTCGGGAAGGTCGGCCGCCGCATCTTTGATCGCTCCCCAGACCTCGCGGAAGACCTCGCCGGCGAACGTCGGCGGCTGGCTGTTCTCGCCCCCCATCGCCCCGCGAACCGCCGAGGCCGTGATCTCGACGGCCTTCTCGAACAGCGCCCAATCGAACTCTCGAGCCATCCCATTGCCTCCTGCTGTTGGCGCGCACAGGCTACCGAACCCCCATCCCCCGGGAGCTACGTTCGCGCGATCGCGCTGCCTTCTTGAGCCCCCGCCCGGCTACTCGAACGCGCGTAGGCCTGTGAGCGCCTCACCCACGATCAACGTGTGGATCTCGTTGGTCCCCTCGTAGGTGAGGACGGACTCGAGGTTGTTCATGTGCCGGATCACCGGGTATTCGAGCGTGATCCCGTTCGCGCCCAGGATCGAACGGGCCTCGCGGGCGATCTCGAGAGCCTCGCGGACGTTGTTGAGCTTGCCGAGGCTCACCTGCTGCGGGAGCAACCGACCTTCGTCTTTCCGGCGCCCCAGGTGCAGGGCCAGCAACGTGCCCTTCGTGAGCTCGACGGCCATGTCGGCGAGCTTGCGCTGCGTGAGCTGGAACCCTCCGATCGGCCGCCCCCACTGCTCGCGGGTCGTCGAATACTCCAGGGCGGCCTGGAAGCAGGACCGAGCCGCTCCCATCGCGCCCCACAAGATCCCGTACCGCGCCTCGGTGAGACAGGACAACGGCCCCTTCATCCCGGTCACCCCGGGAAGAACGGCGTCGTCCGAGACGCGCACGTCGTCGAGGACGAGCTCGGACGTGACCGATGCGCGGAGCGACAGCTTGCGATGCACGTCGCGGGTCGAGAACCCCGGTGAGTCCGTCGGGACGAGGAACCCCCGAATGCCCTCGTCCGTCTTCGCCCAGACGATGGCGAGGTCCGCGATCCCGCCGTTCGTGATCCACATCTTGGTCCCGGAAAGACGCCAGCCCTCGCCGTCGCGGCGAGCCGTCGTGCGCATCCGGCCGGGATCCGAACCCGCGTCGGGTTCGGTGAGGCCGAAACAGCCGATCACCTCGCCGCGGGCCATGGGCGGCAACCACCGCTCTCGCTGTTCCTCGCTCCCGTATCGATGGATGGGGAACATGCAGAGCGATCCCTGCACGGAGACGAACGACCGAAACCCGCTGTCCCCGTATTCGAGCTCGAGACAGGTCAGCCCGTACGAGACCGCGTTCGCGCCGGCGCAGCCGTATCCCTCCAGGTGCATGCCGAGCAGTCCCAGGTCGGCCAGGCCTTTGGCCACCTCGCGGGGGAACTCGCCGCGTTCGAACCACTCCCCCACGCCGGGGACGATCTGCTCGGCGACGAACTCGCGCACGGCGTCGCGGACGGCCCGTTCCTCATCCGAGAGCAACCGGTCGATCTCGAGGAAGTCCAGCGGATCTGGAGCGGCGGCCATGATGGTCCGCTAGCCTAGCGCCGGACGAAACCCCGTGGCCGCGCGCCGCGTCTGGTCGGTGAGGGCACAACCGGCCGGCCGAGCGCGAGACAATTTCATGCTCTTCCCGACGACCGACTTCGCGATCTTCTTCGCCGTGGTGTTCGCCCTGCACTGGGTGCTGAACCCCCACCGCCGGCTCTGGAAGTGGTTCATGCTCGCGGCGAGCTACACGTTCTACGCGTGGTGGGACTGGCGGCTGGTCTGGCTGCTGGCGCTCGTGAGCGCCCTCGCCCAGGCGGGCGCGTTGTGGGTCGAGGCCCAGGACGACGAACGGCGCCGTAAAGGCCGGACCGTCGTCGTCGTCCTGTCGCTCCTGCTGCCGCTGGCGTGGTTCAAGTATTACGGGTTCTTCGCGCTCAACCTGGCGAACGCGTTCGAGTCCATCGGCCTGTCGGCACCGCTGCCCCTGCTCCAGGTGATCCTGCCGGTCGGCATCAGCTTCTACACGTTCATGGCGATCAGCTATGTCGTGGACGTGTCGCGGCTCGAGATCACGCCGGCCCCGTGGCTCGACGTATTCGTGTATCTCGCGTTCTTCCCGCACCTCGTCGCGGGGCCGATCGTGCGCGGCGACGAGCTCCTGCCGCAGATCCGCCGCGAGCGCGACTCGCGCCGCGTCGACCTGTCGCGAGCCGGGTACCTGATCCTGGGCGGGTTGTTTAAGAAGATCGTCGTCTCCACGTTCCTGGCGGCCCACATCGTCGACCCGGTGTTCGGATCGCCCGAGGCGCATTCGGCGCTCGAGACCCTGTTCGCCATCTACGGGTACGCGATCGTCATCTACACGGACTTCAGCGCGTACTCCGACATCGCCATCGGAAGCGCCCTCCTGCTCGGGTTCGAGTTCCCCCAGAACTTCGACCGGCCGTACGCGGCCACCTCGCTCCGGGACTTCTGGCGGCGTTGGCATATCACCTTGTCCCGCTGGCTCCGCGACTACCTGTACATCCCGCTCGGAGGCAGCCGGTTCGGCGACGGCCGGGCCGCGGCGGCGATCTTGGCCACGATGCTCCTGGGCGGCTTGTGGCACGGCGCCGGGTGGACGTTCGTCGCGTGGGGAGCCATGCACGGTGTGAGCCAGGTGATCGGTCGCGCCCGCCGGCGTCGCCGGCGCGAGCTCGGTCTTCCCGCCGAACCGACGGCGGGCGCGCAGCTGGTCCGGGCCAGGCTCGTCACGTTCCATCTGGTGTGCCTGGGCTGGGTCTTGTTCCGAGCCGATTCCGTCGGCACGGCGGTTCGCGTCCTCGGGCGCCTGCTCACCGGGTGGGAGACCGGCCAGGGACTGCTTTCCCCGTTGGTCGTGCTGATCATCGCCGGCATGCTCGTCATCCAGAACCTGTCGCGAACGCCGGCGGACCGGATCCAGGTCGGCCTGTCCCGGCTCGGTCCCGTCCTGCAGGGCGCCGCGCTCGCGGTCGGTTTGTTCGTCATCACCACCCTCGGTCCCGAAGGCGTGACCCCGTTCATCTACTTCCGGTTCTGACCATGGCGCAGACGCTCTCCCCGCCGCGACCGCCGCTCCAGGACCCGGAGCCGGAACCCATCGCGGACGCGGAACCACGGCGCCCGGTCGCGGCAGGCCGATCCTTCGTCGCGCTCCTGGTCTGCCTGGGCCTGTGGGGGCTGCTGTTCGCGCCGGTCCTGGAGCGCGATGCCGAGACGGGGCCGCTCGGCGCGCGACGGACGGCGGCGCTTGCCGTCCTTCGGCCGCTCACGGCGTTGTCGGACGCCCTCGCGCTCGGGCGGGCGTCCGAGGCGGCCATGGCGGCGCTGGGCCGAAACCCCAACGCCCGGCCCGGCGGCGAGCTGGACCTGCCGGAGTTCGATCTCCCGCCGCTCCCGCGGCTCGATCAGGAGCCGATCCCCGTCGAAGGCCCGCCGGCCGACCGCGTTTCGCCCTCCGTCACCGTACCGACGGGTCCCGCACCGGAGGAGCCGGCGGAAGAGGAGCCGGCCCAGGAGACGGTCGGCGGGCCGGCGGTCGGCGAGCCGGCGGTCGGCATCCGAACCCCCACGGCGAGGGCGAAGCTCCGCGTTGCGGTCGTGGGCGACTCGCTCTCGCAGGGCCTGGGGCCCGCGGTGGTGCAGCTGTTCGACCCCGAGATGAGCCGGGTGCTCACGCTCGGCCGCCAGTCCACCGGGTTGGCTCGTCAGGACTACTTCAACTGGCGAGGGGCGATGCGCACGATCGAGCAGGAGTTCCGCCCCGACCTCGTGTTCGTCCTGCTCGGCTCGAACGACAACCAGGCGCAGATCACGTCCGACGGCAGCGAGGTGCCGGTCGGGAGCACGGCCTGGATCCAGGCGTACCGCCAGCGCGCGACGGCGTTCCTGCGGGAGGCCACCTCCAACGGTACCCACGTCGTGTGGGTGGGGATCCCGGTGGTCCGGGACCAGCAGCGGTGGACGTTCTACCAACGGGTCAACGGCATCTACGCCGACGTGGCCGAGGCCGATCCCTTCGCGACGTATCTCGACGGCTGGAAGCTGCTCTCGAACCGGCGCGGGCAATACGCCGCCTACCTCGAGAACGAACGCGGCGTCCTCCAGGCGATGCGGGCCGGGGACGGGTTCCACCTCACCCCGACGGGTTACGCCTTCTTGGCGCGGCACGCGGTTCGAGCCGCGGCAGAGGCGTTCGACCTCCCCCAGGCCGCGGTCCTGATCCGCGTCTGAACACGTGTCGAACTCGGGACGGTACGTTCGTCGGTAGGGTGACGCGGTCGACCGACCGCGACGAAGGAGGTCGCCCCATGCGGTATCTGTTGCTGATCTACGGGGACGAGAACGCCGGCGCCGACGTCAGCCCCGAGGAGCTCGAGAAGGTCATGACGGCGTGGTGGAGCTACGAGGACTGGATCCGCGGGACCGGTTGGCACCGGGAGGGCGATGCCCTTCAGCCGACGGCCACGGCCACGACCGTCGAGTTCCGGCAGGGCGAGACCGTCACCACCGATGGGCCGTTCGCCGAGACCAAGGAGCAGCTCGGCGGGTATTACCTCCTCGAGTGCGAGAACCTCGACCAGGCGCTCGAGGCAGCCCGGAAGATGCCGGTCGGGCCCGGCAGCAAGGTGGAGGTGCGGCCGATCCAGGAGTTCGAGCGAACGGAGTCGTAGCCGGACCGGCCAGGCTGAGGAGGTCGTGATGAAGTTCGCGCTGCTCATCTACGGCGACGAGAGCGAGTGGGCCACGGCGGACGAAGCTCGACAGAAGCAGATGTACGAGGCCCACGCGGCGTTCGGCGCGTGGCTCGATGAGACGGGCTGGAGCCTCGGGGGCGAGGAGCTCGGGCCGAGCAGCCGGGCGGCGACCGTGCGGACGGGTGAAGACGGCACCGTGGTCTCGGACGGACCGTTCGCCGAGACGAAGGAGCAGCTCGGCGGGCTCTACCTGATCGAATGCGGAAGCCGCGAGGAGGCCATCGAGGCCGCCAAACGCCTGCCGGCCCGGATCGTCGAGGTCCGGCCGATCGTGGAGGCGGACGAACGCCCGAGCTGAACGCGACGCGAGCGCGTGAGGTCGCCGACCGCCTGTTCCGGGAGGAGCGCGGGCGGGCGGTCGCAACCCTCATCCGCGTCCTCGGCGACTTCGATCGAGCCGAGGAGGCGGTCCAGGACGCGTTCGCGGAGGCCCTTCGGGCGTGGCCGGCCCGTGGAGTTCCCGACAACCCCGGCGCGTGGATCACGACGACGGCGCGCAATCGCGCGATCGATCGGATCCGCCGCGAACGGACCCTGCGGGAGAAGACCGAGTCGCTGGCGCAGCTTGCGGCCCTGCGAGCGCTCGGCGGAGACGAACACGACATGAGCGACATCCCGGACGACCGTCTCCGGCTGATCTTCACCTGCTGCCACCCCGCGCTGTCGATGGAGGCCCGGGTGGCGCTGACGCTCCGGATGCTCGGCGGCCTCACCACGGGCGAGATCGCCCGCGCGTTCCTGGTCGCCGAGGCTGCCATGGCGCAGCGGATCGTCCGCGCCAAACGTAAGATCCGGGACGCCGCCATCCCCTACCGGGTCCCGCCGACGGAGCTTCTTCCCGAACGGCTGCCCGGCGTGCTCGCCGTCCTGTATCTCGTGTTCAACGAGGGCTACAGCGCCACCGAAGGCACGCTGCTGCGTCCGGATCTCTGTGACGAGGCGCTGGCGCTGACCCGCATCCTTCGAGCGCTCATGCCCCGGGAGCCCGAGGTGGCCGGACTGCTCGCCCTCATGTTGCTCCACCACTCGCGCCGTTCCGCCCGGATCGACGCCGGCGGCGAGCTCGTGCTGCTCGAGGAGCAAGACCGGGCGCGATGGGACCACGAGATGATCGACGAGGGGCTGGCGATCCTCGACGAGGCGATAGCCCACCGTCGCCCCGGCCCGTACCAGGTCCAGGCCGCGATCGCGGCCCTGCACGCCCGCGCGCCACGGCCGGAGGACACGGACTGGCCGCAGATCGCGGCGCTGTACGGCCGGCTCGCGCAGATGAACCCCTCACCCGTGATCGAGCTCAACCGCGCGGTGGCCGTCGCGATGGCCGACGGCCCGGCCCACGGGCTCGCGTTGCTCGAGCCGCTGGGTGGCACGCTCGAGGGCTACCACTTGTTCCATTCCGCCCGGGCGGACCTGCTCCGCCGGCTCGGGCGCACGGACGACGCGGCGCGTTCGTACGCACGCGCCCTGGAGCTCGCCACGAACCCCGTGGAGCGGTCCTACCTCGAGCGCAGGCTGGCCGAGGTCGCGACCGCGTGACCCCCTCAGCCGATCGGGACGTCGGGAAGCCGGGCGAGCGCCGCCGCCTGCGAGACGGGGTCGAACTCCACCTCGGGCAACCGGCCGTTCAGGTAGTCGTCGTAGGCCTGCATGTCGAAGTGGCCATGCCCCGAGAGCCCGAGCAGGATCACCCGCGCCTCGCCGGCCTCTCGCGCGGCCACGGCTTCGTCGATCGCCCCGCGGATGGCGTGCGCCGATTCGGGCGCGGGGACGATGCCCTGGGTCTTGGCGAACAACACGGCCGCATCGAACACCACGTTCTGCGCGTACGCGGCCGCTTCCATGTGCCCGTTCTTGACCAGCAGCGAGAGGGAAGGCGAGTCGCCGTGGTACCGGAGGCCGCCGGCGTGCACCGGGGCGGGGACGAAGTCGTGCCCCAACGTGTACATGGGAAGCAGCGGCGTGAGCTGGGCGGTGTCGCCGAAGTCGTACGCGAAGGTGCCTTTGGTCAACGTGGGACACGCGGCGGGCTCCGTGGCGAGGAAGCGCATGTCGGGCGTCTCGCCGCGAAGACGCCCGGCCATGTAGGGGTAGGCAAGGCCGGCATAGTTGGAGCCGCCGCCGACACACCCGACCACGACGTCGGGCGTCTCGCCCGCCAGCTCCATCTGGCGCCTTGCCTCCAGGCCGATCACGCTCTGGTGCAGCAGGACGTGGTTCAGGCACGACCCGATCGAGTAGTTGGTGTCGTCGCTCGTCGCGGCGACCTCGATGGCCTCGCTGATCGCGATGCCGAGCGATCCGGTCGAGTCGGGATCCGCCTCCAGGATCTTCTTCCCGGCCTCCGTCGTCGACGTCGGTGACGGACGCACCTCGGCGCCGAACGTCTCCATGAAGATGCGCCGGTAGGGCTTCTGCTCGAACGACGCCTTGACCATGAACACCAGGCATTCCAGGTCGAAGAAGCTGCACGCCATCGCGAGCGACGATCCCCACTGTCCGGCGCCGGTCTCCGTCGAGATCCGGCGGACGCCGGCCTGCCGGTTGTAGAACGCCTGCGCCACCGCCGTATTCGGCTTGTGAGACCCGGCGGGTGAGACTCCTTCGTATTTGAAGTAGATGTGGGCGGGGGTTTCGAGCGCCTGTTCGAGCCGCGTGGCTCGGAACAGCGGCGAGGGGCGCCAGAGCCGGTAGACGTCGAGCACCTCACCCGGGACGTCGATCCACTCCTCTGTGGAGACCTCCTGGAGGATCAGTGGCTCGGGGAACAGCGGGGCGAGCAGGTCCGGGGTCACCGGCTCCTTCGTGCCCGGATGGAGCGGGGGAAGCGGGACGATGCCCGCCTGTGCCATCACCGGCAGCAGGTTCTGCCATGCGGTCGGGATCTCGTCGAGCGACAGGTCGAACCGGGTACGCGTCTGGGTCACGGGGCCTCCTCGACGGGGACGGAGGCGAAGCGTATCCCGATCTCGAGCCGGCGTCCCGGTTCAGTGGGGCACGTCGGCGGACCGGCGCCCAACCTCGTAGTCGGGCCCGTCGTGTTGGTCCGTGACGTGCCACACCCGTGGCGCCAGGAGCCGGTCGGCCTCGGCGGGACCCCACGTTCCCGGCTCGTACTCACGGATCGGGGCCGGCGAGTCGAGCACCGGCTGGAGGATCTCCCACGCCCGCTCCACCCCGTCCTGCCGGATGAACAGCGAGTGGTCACCACGCATGGCCTCGACGAGCAGGAGCTCGTACGCGTCCACGATCTCGTGGCCGGCGAAATCCTGCGAGTAGTCGAACTCCATCGTGACCCGCCCGAGGCGCATCCCCAGGCCCGGCAGCTTCGCGTTCACCGCCAGCGTGATGCCTTCGTTCGGCTGGATGCGTATGGTCAGATGGTCCCGCTTCGCGAGCTTCATGTCCGACGTGGTGAACAGGCTGAACGGGACCTTCCGGAACTTCAGTGTGATCTCGCTCGCCTTGCGCGCCAGGGACTTCCCCGTTCGGAGGAAGAACGGAACGCCGGCCCACCGCCAGTTGTTGACGTGGAGCTCCATCGCCGCGAACGTCTCCATCGACGAGTCCGGCGACACGCCCGGTTCGTCGCGGTACCCGCGGTACTGTCCCCGGACGACGCGGTCGGGATGGCACGTTTCGGTGGCTCGGAGCGCCTTCACCGTCTCGTCGCGGAGGCGGTCCGGCTCGAGCGCCACCGGCGGCTCCATCGCGACGAACGTCATGACCTGAAACAGATGGGTCGAGACCACGTCTCGGATCGTCCCGGTCTGCTCGAAGAACGAGCCCCGGCCCTCGATGCCGATGGACTCGGCCACCGTGATCTGCACGTGGTCGATGTAGCGCCGGTTCCAGATCGGCTCGAACATCCCGTTGGCGAACCGAAAGGCCAGGATGTTCTGGACGGTCTCCTTGCCGAGGTAGTGGTCGATCCGAAAGACCTGTCGCTCCTCGAACACGTCGTGGATCGCGGCGTCGAGCTCGCGGGCGCTGGCCAGGTCGTTCCCGAACGGCTTCTCGAACAGGATCCTTGCGTTGCGGTGCATCTCCATCTCGCCCAGCCGGTGAGCGATGTCGGGGTAGGCGGCCGGAGGCGTCGCCGCGTAGTAGAACCGTCCCCCCCGTGTCCCGTGGCGCTCGTCGATCCGTTCGAGGTGCTCGAACAGTCCCTTCATCGCCATCGGCTCGGAGAAGTCCCCTGACCGGTACGACAACCGCTCGGCGAACGCCTCCCACCCCTCACCCTCCGGCGAGTGTCGCGAGTGGGAGGCGATGCTCTCCCGGGCTCGCTCGACGAAGTCGCGATCGGACATCTCCGACCTGGCGTAGCCGACAAGGGCGAACCCGCCGGGCATCATCCCCTCCAGGAACAGGTCGTAGAAGGCAGGGATCAGCTTGCGCGCCGTGAGGTCTCCGGAGGCGCCGAAGATCACGACGGCCTGCGGCTGGAGATCCGACGGCATCACGTCTCCCCCTGTGGGACGAGGGCGATCTCGATCCACTCGTCGCGCTCGCGGGCCGGATACACGCGCAGCGGATCCACGGCCGGCCCATCGAGGGGCTCCCCGGTCCGCAGGTCGAACTCGCTGCCGTCCCCCGGACAGATCACCGAATCCTCATCGGATCCGAGCCCCCCTTCGGCCAGAGACGCCTGGTCCTGCGGGCACTCGTCCGCGAGGGCGAACAGCTCCTGCTCGACGTGGACCACGAGGACGCGGCCGCCCGGCAGGTCGAACGATCGAAGCTCCCCTTCG
>DATHVC010000051.1:0-17911 GCA_035461565.1 Actinomycetota bacterium | reverse complement strand
CCCCTCGTCATCGGCGCGGGACTGTCGCTCGCGGCGATCGGGTTGCTCGGCCTGGCGCGGGTGGGCGAGGTGTCCGGGCTCCCGCTGCTGGTGGCGGCATCCATCGTGATCTCGGTGGGGCTTGCGCCGGTCTTCGCGCTCACGACCGAGCTGATCGTGGGATCCGCCCCGCCCGAACGCGCCGGCGCCGCCTCCGGCATCTCGGAGACCGGCGCCGAGCTGGGCGGCGCGCTCGGCATCGCGATCCTCGGCAGCATCGGCGTCGCGATCTACCGGGGCGTGATGGCCGATTCGCTGCCGGGTGGGATCCCGGCCGAGGCGGCATCGGCGGCCCGGGACACGCTCGGCGCCGCGGTGGTCGTCGCCGAGAGGCTGCCCGAGGCGCTTGGAGCCGCGCTCCTGGACGTGGCGCGTGCTGCCTTCCTCCGGGGCATGCACCTGACCGCGTTCATCGGCGCTCTCGTCGCCGGTGGCCTGGTCTTGCTCGTGGTGACCCTGCTTCGGCGGCCGCGGACAGACGAGGTGCCCGTGGACCTGCCGGACCTCGAGGCGGAGGTCGCCGGAGAGCCGACCGCGCGTGGTCCGGAGATGGTGTTCGGGGTCGCCCCTGCAGACTGAGCCGGCCCGGGCCCGTCGGGGCGGGCTGTTAAGGTCGATGGCTCGGGCTGGACGAGGCCCGGATCGTCGATGGGGGAGCGCCCGATGAAGGCGACCGACACGTCCAAGCGAACGGAGGAGCTCGAGCCGCTCCTGGAGCGTCATCGCGTCGAGCTCACCGCGTATTGCTACCGGATGTTGGGATCGGCCTTCGAGGCCGAAGACGCGGTGCAGGAAACGTTCGTCCGTGCGTGGCGCGCCTATGACCGGTTCGAGGGGCGGTCCGCGCTTCGTTCGTGGCTGTACCGCATCGCCACGAACGTGTGCCTGGACCTGCTGAACGACCGGCGGCGACGCGCCCGCCCCATGGACCTCGGCCCCGCCTCGACGGCCGACGCGCCGCTCGGCGCCCCGCTCCCCGAGGTCTCCTGGATCGAACCGATCCCGGACGGGCGGGTGGTGGCCGACGCCGCCGACCCGGCCGAGCTTGCCGTGTCGCGCGAGTCCGTTCGGCTCGCGTTCGTGACCGCCCTCCAGCACCTGCCGCCCAGGCAGCGGGCGGTCTTGATCCTGCGTGAGGTCCTGCGCTGGCGCGCCAGCGAGGTCGCGCAGTTGCTCGACACGTCCGTGGCGTCGGTCAACAGCGCGCTCCAGCGGGCGCGCGCCACCCTGACGGCGACGCAGCTCGCCGAGGCCGAACCGCTGCTGCCGCAGGACGAGGACCAGCGCTCGCTGCTCGACCGGTACGTCGACGCCTTCGAGCGATACGACATGGACGCCCTTACGTCCCTGCTGCGCGAAGACGCCACGTGGTCGATGCCGCCGTTCGAGCTGTGGCTCCAGACCCATCGAGACATCCGTGCCTGGTGTCTCGGGCCCGGCATCGGCTGCAAGGGGTCGCGCCTGATCCCGACGGTCGCCAACGGGCAGCCGGCGTTCGGGCAATACAAGCCGGCCCCCGACGGCGGCCTCGAGCCGTGGTCGCTCCAGGTGGTCGAGATCGCGAACGGTCGCATCGTCGGTCTGTCGTTCTTCCTCGACACCGAGCGCCTGTTCCCCCTGTTCGGGCTGCCGCCGCGTCTGGACCCCTGAGGCGCTCGCGCGCAGGCTGGTCGTTCGCCTCGTCGAACGTGCAGCATGTCGGGTGTGAAGGGCGTGCTGGCGCACGAGACCTGGTTCACCCCCGAGCGGCCGGCGTACGACTGGACGTTCCTGGCGGAGCCGGCCACGCTGGCGTTGGTGGCCGTCGCGCTCGCCGTGGCCGTGGCGTGGCGACTGGTGGGGCGGCGCCTGCCGCGTCCGGAGCTGCCGTTCCTCGCGCCGCTCGGCCGCCTGTCTCCGTGGATCCCTCGGCTCCTCGCGGTCCACGCGGGCGTGTCGCTGCTGGCCCAGGCCGCCCGGGGGACGTACCTCGCGCCGGCGCTGACGCTGCCCGACAACGCGTGGGGGATCGCGCTGCGGTTCGTCGAGGGGCTCGTCGGCGTCTGGCTGATCAGTGGGATCCGCATCCGGTGGGCGGCGCTCGCCGTCGTGCTCTCGGGCCCGCTCGGGATGCCCGCGTACGGCTTCGTCCCGATCCTCGAACGGATGGACCTGCTCGGCGTGGCCCTGTTCCTGTTCCTGCTGCCACCCGGCGAGCACCGCTGGGGCGCCGCCTCGGTCGACGGTCCGACCGTCGAACGGGCCGTCCTGTGGCTCCGGTTGCTGGTCGGCGGCGCGTTGATCGTGCTCGCCTTCACGGAGAAGCTGGCCCGCCCGGCGCTGGCCCTCCTGTTCCTCGAGCGGTTCCCCGCGTTCAACATCCTGCAGACGGTCGGGCTGGACGTCGGCGACACGATGTTCGTTCGCGTCGCCGGCGCCGTGGAGCTCCTGTTCGGCCTGCTGATCGTCTCGGGACGACTGCCCCAGCTCGTGGTCGTCCTGGCGGGGATCCCGTTCAACGCGACGTTGTTCTTCCTCGGGACCGAGGAGCTGATCGGCCACCTGCCGATCTACGGGGCCATGCTGGCTCTCCTCGTGTACGGATCCGACCGCACGCTGGCCGGGGTCGTGGACACGTTCTCGCCGCGCGAGCCGGTGGTCCTGGGGCCGCGAGAGCTCCTGGACACCGCGGCGGATCGTTCCGGGGGTTAGCGGGCCCAGACGCCGACCGGCTCGTATCGCGCCGGCACGTCGATCAGGATGAGCTCACTCTCCCGCTCGGCGTTCAGCGCAAGCTCCTCGGGACCGGCCACCTTCGCAGCGTCGCCGGTGGCGAGCCGGTCCTCGCCGTCGGTGCCGAGGGCTCCCTCGATCACGTACAGATATCCGGCCCGGCCGTCGTCGAACCGGTGCACGACGTCGTGGCCGGGCTCGAGCGCGGCGACGAACACGGAGGTGTCCTGGTGGACCAGCACAACGTCGCCGCCCTGCGGGCCGATGACCTGCAGCAGCCGGTTGCGGCGGTCCTGGCGGGTCCACTGCCGTTGCTCCAGGCTGGGATCGAGCCCGCCGGTGTCCGGCAGGATCCAGAACTGGAGGAACCGCATCGGCTCGGTGGGGGATCCGTTTCGCTCCGAGTGGTAGGCGCCCGATCCCAGGGTCATACGCTGCACGCCGCCGGGGCCGAGACGTCCGTCGTTGCCGAGCGAATCGGCGTGCTCGAACGTCCCCTCGACCACGTAGGTGAGCCCCTCCACGTCGGCGTGGGGGTGCATCGGCCAGTCGGCGCCCGGGACCAACCGGTCGTCGTTGAAGACCCGCAGGGGCCCGATCCCCATGTGGCGCTCGTCCCGGTACCGGTCGAACGAGAAGTGCCAGCGGGCCGAGAACCAGCCACCGTCCTCTGCGTGGATCTCGGCGTCGCGGCGGATCTCGATCACATCGTTCACCACCGTACGTGTCCGCGGGCCTCATCGGCAGCCGCGGCTGCCGGGGAGGCCGACCGATGAGCTTCGGGCCTGGGTACGGTCCTCACATGGACGGGCGGCGGGTGGCCGCCTTGGAGGACGAGGAACGGAGGTGGCGACATGGATCTGAACGGCGTGTTGATCGGCTCGGAGGACCCGTCGCGTCTCGCCGAGTATTACGCCAGGCTTTTCGGCGAACCCGGGTGGCAGGATGGCGGGTATTCCGGATGGCAGATCGGCTCGGGGACGCTGGTCGTCGGACCACACGACCTGGTCCACGGCAAGAGCGCCCATCCCGGCCGCGTGATCTGGAACATCGAGACGGCCGACGTGAAGGGCGAGTTCGAGCGCCTGACGGCGGCCGGGGCGAGCGCCGTGCGGGAGCCGTATGAGCCGGAGGGGGCGTCCGACGCCTGGATCGCCACCTTCGCGGATCCGGACGACAACTACTTCCAACTCGTGAGCCCCATGCCCGCCTGAGGCGGGCCGTGTCGCAGGTCCCGAGCTCGAGGGGCCCGAGGACCCGTATCGAGTGGCGGGGCCGGCTGGTACCGATGGGGCGTGCCCGGCTTCCAGGCACCCGACGACGGCCCGACGGCCGACCCCGCACCGGGGTACGAACGGCCGCACCACGGGGTGTCCCCGTTGTTCTCGCGCCGAACGTTCCTCAGGACGTCGGGGCTCGCGCTGGCCGGGGCTACCCTGTTCGCGTGCACCGGCGGCGGGCGCAAGGCACCCGTCGCCGCTCCGACGGCGACGCGGGCCGCGACCGCGACGGACACCCGATGGCCCATCAAACGGGTCGTGTACGTCATGCCCGAGAACCGGAGCTTCGACAATCTCTTCGGCCGGTTCCCGGGAGTCCGGGGAGCGAGCACGGGGGTGAAGTTCGGGCGGGAGGTCCCGCTCACGCCATCTCCGCACTGGCTCCCGGGCGACCTCCCCCACGACCGGGCCGCGTTCCTCAACAGCGTCAACGGCGGCACGTACGACGGGTTCGGCATCGGCCAGTTCGGCGACCCGTGGGCCTACACCACGCACCGGGGCGAGACGGTGCCCGTCTACTGGAACCTCGCCAGCGACTACGTCGTCTGCGACGACTTCTTCTGCTCGGTCGGCGGGCCCTCGTACCCAAACCATTTCTTCTTCGTGGCCGGCCAGTCCGGCGGGGTGATCGATAACCCCGAGAACATCCGGACGCGAACCGACGAGAACGGGGTCTTCAAGAGCTGGGGATGTGACGCCGTCGGCGACGACGTGTTCGTCCTCGTGAAGGACGAGGGCGGGAACCTGACCAAACACACGACCTGCTTCGGCTTCCGCACGGTCCCCGAGCAACTCGAGGAGATCGGGGTGAGCTGGGCGTATTACTCGGCGAGCCCCTACCAGGCCGGGTACTTCTGGAACGCGCTGAACGCGATCTCCGGAGTCTTCCACACCGACCTGTGGCGGGACGAGACCATCCGCCCGGTAGACCGCATCGTGGAGGACATCGAGCAGGAGCGGCTGCCCGCCGTGACCTGGGTGACCCCGCGGTTCGAGCTCTCCGGCCATCCTCCCGAGAGCTCGTGTTTCGCCCAGACGTGGCTGGCCGGCATCGTGAACGCGCTGATGCAGAGCGCCGCCTGGGAACACACGGCGCTGTTCATCGCGTGGGACATGTGGGGCGGCCTCTACGACCACGTCCCGCCGCCGGTCGTGGACGAGATCGGCTACGGCTATCGGGTCCCGTGCCTGGTGGTCTCGCCGTACGCGCGGAGGGGTTACGTGGACGATGCCCGGGCGGACCTGTGCGCGCCGCTGAAGTTCATCGAGGACAATTGGGGGCTCCCGTACCTCACCGGGCGGATCGAAGTCGGCCACAACTTCGAACACGTCTTCGACTTCTCGCGCGATCCCCGGACCGACGCTCGCCCCACTTCGGGGCCGCCGGCCTGTTATGGGTCGCCTTGGGAGTACCCCGGCGACGACTACCCCGGGTGGCCCGAGGGGACCGAGCCGGACGAGAGCCACTTCGTCCAGCGCGGACCGTAGGCACGGCTCACCCGGCCAAGGCGACCTCGCCCCCCAGCACTCTCGGGGAGCGCGCGGGCTCGAGCAGCAGGGCGGCGCCGTCCTCCATGGCCACGACGGGAACGGGCGCGTTGCCGGCGACCTTCGCCAGCCAGCCGTCCGATCGCGACGACGCGTGCACGCCGAGCGCGACGCCGCGAAGCGGCCCCAGCCCCGCCCCCCAACGGGTGGGCACGGCGGCGTCGCCCTCCGGATACAAGCAGTGCGCACACAGGACCATCGCGCCGGCGCTCGAACCGGCGAGCGCCATCCCCCGGCGCCACCGTCCCAGCGCGCCGGAGCCGACCCCGGAGGCGGCCAGTGACGCCATCAGGTTCCTCGGGTCGCCGCCGGCCAGGAACAGGCAGTCCACACCCCGGAGGTCCTTGGCCGTCCGGACGATCCGGCCGGTGACGTCCAGGTCGCGGTAGTGCTCGAGGGCCCGCTCGGCGATCGCGGCCGCCTCCGGCGGCTCGCCGGTCACGAACACCCCCACGCGGGGGCCGGATCGGAGGAGGACCTCCTCGTCAACCGGCCGGGATCCGGCCGAGAACTGCTCGCTCGACAACAGGGCGATCGCGCCCGCCCCCGACGGCAACGCGTCGAGCGCACAGGCGAGCTCCACGCCGGCGCCGTCGGCCGGGAGCTCCTCCTGGAACGTGAACGATTGGCCCGCCACGAATCGGACGGCACCGCCCCCGCGAACCAGCGTGGCCGATCCGTCCCCGTGCGTTCGCCAGCGGCCGTCGAACGTCCAGACGAGCGTTCGTTCGTCCAGGCCCAGCGCGATCCCCTCGGGCGGGACGTTGGCCAGGAAGTACCGTCGCGCGTCCACGCCGTCGGCGGACAGGTCATCGAAGTGCGGGACGACCCACACGTTCGGCAGCAACCCGAGCCCGGGCATCCATCGGTCCCGCCACACGTGTTCGGTCACGCTGTCTGGGGCGAACTCCCCGGCCACACACGCACCGGCGCTGCAGCCGAGGTACGCGGCTCCGCGCTCGAGCGCCTCGAGGACGGCGCGCCAGAACGGCGTGCCCCGGAGGACGCGGGCCAGGAACGCCGGGTTCCCGCCCGAGAGGAAGACGGCGCTCACCGTGGAGACCTGCCGAACCAGATCGGACAGGTGGGCGTCGGAACCGCTGCGCACCTCGATGGTGCGGGCGGGGATCCCGAGGTCGGCGAAATGCCGCAACCCTCGATCCGCCCAGTCGTGGTACGTCCGCCCTTCGGGCGCCGAGGCCAGGGGCACGATCGCCACCGTCCCGTCGCCACTGGCGCGGGTCATCAGCTCCCGCTCGACGGGGGCGGACCACGGCTCGAACTCGCCGGACCCGAGCAGCGCCATCGGGCCGATCCCGGTCATCGCCGAACCGCCCCCGGCGACGCCGGGTCAGAGCATCTCTTCGCGCGACTGCCGGGCCCGGTCGGCGCCGATGGCGCTCTTCGTGTGTTTCTGCTCCTCGGGAGGTGGGAGCACCGCGGGGACGCCCAACGACTCCAGCCAGAGCTCTCGGGCCCACCCCATGGTGTGGTACAGGTGCTCGTCCTCCTCCTCCTCGACCTCGCCGTGCGCTTCGGAGAGCGTGCGGGCCTCGTCGCCGGAGAGCTTCGAGGCAACCTCGCCGATCAGCTCCCAGTTCATGTGGTCCTTGCTCTCGGCCTCGACCACACATTCGGCGGCGACCAGCTGCGCGGCGTCCGGAGCCTCCCGCAGCGCCGTCTCCATCGACCGAACCAACGTCTGGCCCTTCTCTCGGACGATGCGGCGTCCCGGCGTCTCGGACTCGGGATCGAGCCCGAACGCCTCGAGCACGCCGAGCACGATCCGCTCGTGGTTGCGCGTCTGGTCGAGGTACTCGCCGAACTCCTTCTTCAGGTCCTCGTTCCGAGCGCATCGAACGGCGGCCTCGTAGATCTGGACGCCGCCCCGTTCCGTCTCGAGCGCCTGGTACAGGAGCTCCTCGAGCTGTGCGCGATCGACTGCCTTCGTCGCCATGGTCCCTCCCGGTCGTGAGCGTGAACAGGCGGCGGCTCGGTACCCCTACGGTTCGGTGATCAAACGCTCAGGAAGGCAGAGGGCGTATCACGACGCCCTCTCCGCCTCGAGCTCGAACCACACCGTGGTCGGGCGGCTCTCGTCCACGCCCCAGGCGGTCGCGATGGTGTCCACCAGCCTCAGGCCGTAGCCGCGTTCGGATCCGTTGCCCAGCCGTTCGTGGGTCGGGGGGAAGACCTCGGCCACGTCGAACCCACGGCCGGGGTCGTGCACCTCGATCCGGACGACGTCACCTCGCCGCCGAACCCGGACGTCGATGACATCCGTGACGCGAAGGTCACCATGGACGACGCTGTTCGTGACGACTTCCGAGAGCATCAACACGAGCAGGTCTCGGGTGGAGACCGGCAGGTCGGATTCGGTCTCCGCCAGCCAGCGCCGAGCCTCCCGGGCACTCGCCCGGGACTTCGGGAAGTGTGTCTCGTCGGTGTATTCCACTCCTCAGCACCTTTCCCCGATCGACCTCCGCCGAAGCACTCCCCGGCCAGGCCCCCGCTGACCAGCGGCGATGGCGGAGGCGGACCGCCTCGGCGGGAGCCGGCCCGCGAGTCGGCGAGTGGTCCCGTTGCGCGATGCCGTAGGGTGATTTCCCTGCTCGAAGGGGGCGAGAGGCGTGAAATCCGCGGTCCGGCTCGGCCTGCATGAACAAGGGTTCTGGCTTCCCGCGGAGCGCCGCCGGCTCTGGCTCGGCCTGGCCATCGCGGTGGTGGGGCCCATCGCCCTCACGCCGGTGATCCGCACGGAGCTGTTCTCCGAGCTCCCGGGCGTGCCGTACCTCTTCGCGATCGTCCTCGCGACCGTGGTCGGCCGGATGCTCGCGGCCGGCGTGGCCACGCTGTTCTCGGTGGCGCTGATCGATCGGTATTTCCTCGGCGACGTCTCCCCGTTCGTCCTGCGCAGCGGCAGTCACCTGGTCGCGATCGCGATCTTCGTCCTGATCGCCGTGATCGTCGCGCAGCTGCTCGTCCAGTTGGACCGGGTCACGCGCGCGAGCGCGGCCCAGCTCGACCGGCTCGTCCTCCTCGCGCGCGCGGGCGACGCCCTGTCCGGAACGCTCGACGTGGAGGTCGCCTTGAACCGGCTCGGGGACATCCTGGTGCCCGCCCTGGCGGATTGGTTCACCGTGGCGCTCGTGGACGAGTCGGGCGCCATCGCCACCGTCCTCGTGGTCCATCCGGACCCCGACAAGGTCGCGCTCGCCCGGGAGCTCCAGCGCCGGTTCCCCGCGGATCGCAACGCCCCCAGCGGCGCGCCGAACGTGATCCGGACCGGGATCTCGGAGCTGACCGAGCGGATCACCGACGAGATGCTCCGCGCGCTCGTGACCGACGAGGAGCTGCTCGCGGCCATCCGGCCGCTCGGGCTCCGGTGCGCCATGGTGGTCCCGCTCAGCGCCCGAGGCCGGACGTTGGGGGCCCTCACGCTGGTCGGCGCCGAGAGCCACGACCGGTACACGGAGAGCGACCTTCGCCTCGCCGAGGAGATCGGCGACCGGGCGGCGCTGGCCATCGACACGGCGCGCCTGTTCGAGGCCGAGAGCCGGGCACGAGCGGAGGCGCTCTCCGCGGCCCATCGCAACGCCGTTCTCAAAGACGTGACGGCGGCGTTCGGGCGCGCCCCGACGGGCGACGCCGTGCTGGCCGCCATGCTCGACGAAGGGATCCGCCGGGTGGGCGCCGCCGCCGGCACCGTCGGCCTCGTGGCGGACGGCGCGCGGGTCGAGCTCGTCGGGACGACCGGATACGAGAAGGACGATCACCCCTACTGGCATTCGTCCGGGCTCGATGAGCAGCTCCCCATGGCGGAAGCCATCCGGGAGCGCTCCGAGGTCGTCGTCACGACGACCGCCGAGCGAGACCTGCGGTACCCCGCCCTGCGAGGTCGCGGGGAGCAACGCGACCATGCGCTGGTCTGCGTTCCGCTGCTCCTGGGTAACGAGGCGATCGGCGCGTTCTCGGCCTCGTATCCGCCCGGGACGCCGTTCGGTCAGGAGGACCTGGGGTTCCTGCGCGCACTCGGTGAGCAGTGCGCGCAGGCCATCGACCGCGCTCGCTCCGTCGAACGAGAGCGAGCGACCCGCGCCCGTTTCAACGCCCTGGCGGTGGCCTCGCGAACGCTGGCCCGAACGCTCGACCCCGAGGAAACGGCCGTCGCCGTGGTCCGGCTGGCCACCGATCACCTCGGCGGCAGGGCGGCGTTGTAAGAGGCGGGGGGCGGCGCTCCCGCACCGGTCGCGACGGCGAGCACGGCCGGTGTCCGGGCCGGGGCGCCGCATGATTGGAGCACGTCCGAGCCCGGCATCGTCGCGGCCCTGGAACGAGCGGTAGACGAACGGGCTCCGCAGCTGCTCGAGCCCGAGGACCCGGACGCCGACGCACGGCCGGGAGTGGTGCTCCCCCTCGGCATCGCCGGGTCCGTCTCGAACGCCCTCCTGGTGCTGGACCCGCTCCGGGACTTCCGTTCGGCCGACGAGCTCGAGTTCGCTCGGGAGATCGCCCGCCGGATGGCGAGGGCGCTGGAGAACGCCCGGCTGTACCGGGAACGCGACTACGTGGCGCGGACGCTCCAGCGAAGCCTCCTTCCAATCTCGCTCCCGGAGGTCCCGGGACTGGACGTCCGAGCGCTGTTCCGGCCCGCCGTTCGAAGACACGAGGTGGGCGGGGACTTCTACGACGTCTTCCAGACGTCGGATGGCCGGTTTGCGGCGGTCGTCGGCGACGTCTGCGGCAAGGGGGTGGAAGCGGCCACGCTCACCGGCCTGGCCCGCCATACCCTCCGGGCGCTCGCGGACGTCCGGGCGCCGAGCGACGCGCTTCGGGTCCTGAACGTCGCGCTGCTGCGGGAGTCCCTGGACGGGCGGTTCATCACCGTGGCCTACGTTCTGATCCAACCGCGCTCGGACGGCGGGGGCGCTCGATTGCAGATCGCGTCCGGCGGTCACCCACTGCCTCAGCGAGTGTCCGCGGGCGGGCAGATCGAGCGGGTCGGACGGCACGGGACGTTGCTCGGCGTCGCCCCGGATCCGACTCTGGTGGACGTCGAGATGACGTTCGAGCCGGGGGAAACGCTCGTCCTGTTCACGGACGGCCTGCTCAAACGGGCGGAGGCGTCGGCCGACGTGCCGGCCGGCCTGGTCCGATCGCTGGAGGGAGGGCCGATCGCGTCCGCGGACGACGCCCTCGGCCGGATCAAAGGGTACGTGGACGAGATCTCCGCCGGAGGCCAGGACGACGATATCGCGGTCCTGGTCCTTCGCGCGCGGTGACGATGGACCGCGCCGTCACGCCTTGCACTTGACGAGGCGGACGACGGAGCCTGGCGTGCGCTCGGAGCCACGATGGAGGGTGAAGTCGTCCACCATCGCCGCCATCAGGTGCAGCCCGCGGTGGCCCTGGCCGTCGATCTCCGGGACGGGGATGACGCGCTGGTAGACGCCGTCGTCTTCGATCGTGATCTCCAGACACGAGCCCACCTTCGCGACCGAGACCCGAAACTCCCTCGTGCCGCTGTGAAGGATCGAGTTGGCGCAGGCCTCGGTCACGGCGAGCTGCAGCTCGTGGACCGAGGACGAGAAGGTGTGACGCTCCGCCTCCCCCCGCGATGAACCGCCGCACGTCCGTGAGCGCCCGGCTGTCGGCGACGAAACTCCGCGCGAGCAGGCGGCCGCTCATCCCCCGTCTTCGATCTTCACGCCCAGCGCCGGCAGGCCGGCGATCTCCAGCACCCGCGCGACGTGTTCGGTGGGCGAGCGAAGGATCAAGCTGCCGTTCTCCCCGAGGGCCTGATGAAGGCGGATGAACAGGCGGATGCCGCTGCTGTCCACGAACTCCAGGCGCGAGACGTCCAGCACGACGTCGTCCGTTGCCTCGAAGAGCGAGGCGAGCGCCCGCTCGGCGGCCTCGTAGGCGGCCAGATCCAGCTCCCCGGTCAGCCGGGCTCCCGTTGGGTCCTCCAGGAGCTCGACGTCGAAGTTCACATCGCTCACTGGCGAAGAAGGTACGAGGAGCCGAGCCCCGGGACAAGTGCGGGGCGCACTCCCACGGGCACTCGTGGATTGCGCTCCACCTGGTCCGTCGGAGTCCTTCGACTGGGCGCGTCCGTGATGGATCAGTCCGGCTTGACGAGTCGGCCGGTGGCCGGTATCTTACCAATCGGTTACTTAACTTAGAGGTTTTCTACCCTGGGGGATTCGGATTGACCGCGGGAAGTGACCAGCTCGACCGGACCTTTGCGGCCCTGGCCGATCCGACCCGACGGGCCATCCTGGCCAGGCTTTCGGCCGGCGAAGCCACGGTCACGGAGCTGGCCGAGCCGTTCGCCATGAGCATGCCGGCCGTCTCGAAACACCTGAAGGTGCTGGAGCGGGCCGGACTCGTCGCCAGAGGTCGCGACCGCCAGCGACGCCCGGCCCGGCTCCGGGCCCGACCGCTCCGGGACGTGGCCGAGTGGGCCGGCCGGTATCGGCTCTTCTGGGAGGAGAGCTACGAACGGCTGGACGAGTACCTGGAGGAGCTCGGATCGGCGGGAAAGGTGAACGACGATGGGCGGAACCGGTAGACACAAGCTCGTGGTGACCACCCCTTCGGAGACCGAGATCGTCATGACGCGGGTGTTCGATGCCCCCCGCGAGCTCGTGTTCGAGGCGCATACCTCGTGTGAACACCTCTCGAGGTGGTGGGGGCCGCGCGCGTACGAGACGGTCGCATGTGAGGTGGACTTCCGCACCGGAGGATCGTGGCGGATCGTCCATCGCGGGCCCGACGGGGACGAGATCGCGTTCTTCGGCGACTACCTCGAGATCGTCCGGCCGGAGCGCATCGTCTGGACGTTCGCCTTCGAGGGATTGACCGGCCAGGAGGGGCTGAGCGGTGGCCCGGCGCCGGAGACGATGACCTTCGAAGAACGCGACGGCACGACCACGATCACGACCACGTCGGTGTTCCCCTCGGCCGAGGTGCGGGACCTGGTCCTCGAGTCGGGCATGGAGGAGGGCGCCGTCGAGACGTACGAGCGGCTCGACGAGTACCTCGTGACGCTCCGCGAGCGCGCCGCGGGCTGATCCCGGGTTTCCCCACGCACCACCGGCGGTAGGAGTCCACCTCGCCACGGGCCGAGGTCCTTCCACGTCACCGCGCCCGGCCGAGCGGCGTCGAGGCACAATGGCTCGGTCGCCCGTCGGGTGATCGAGCGGGACGAAGGGAGGATCGATCGTGAGTGACTCGATGCACGGGAACGGAGGGGTCGGCCCCGGATCCACCGGGTCGCCGGCCGCGGCGGGCCCGCCGCCGGCCCTGCCGTCCAGGCGGCCGCTCGGGGCGGTGATCGCCTCGGCGGTGGACGGCGCCAGGACGCTGGTGCGCAAACACCTCGAGCTGGCTCGGATCGAGATGACCGAGGTGGTCGCGGAGCGCGCCAAAGGTGTTGGGATGATGGCGGCCGCGGCCGTCTTCGGCCTGTTCGCCGTGGGATTCGTGGCGGCGTCGGGTTCGGCTGCGCTCGACCTGGTGCTCCCGGCGTGGGCCGCGCACCTCATCGTTGCCGCGGTCTTCCTCGCCGTCGCCGCCGGGCTCGTCCTGGCCGGCCGCCGGGCGACGAAGTCCGCGCCCACCGGGCCGGAGCAGACGCAGCGGACCCTGAAGGAGGACGCCCGATGGGCGAAGCAGCAGCTCGCAAGGTGAACGAGATCGAGGAGGTCCGGCACCGGCTCGAGATGGACCTCCAGGAGCTCGAGGACCGCATGCCCGCTCCCGTCCGATCGGCCAAGAGCCTGCTCGGGCTGGCGCTGGGGGCGTCGATCATGGCCTTCCTCGCGCTCCGACGGATGCGCGGAAGGCGTCCCGGGGCTCGGCCGGCGGCCGAGGTGATCCTGAAGGTCGTTCGCGAGGATCGCTGAGGCGGCGGTCCGCTACCCGGCGTCGGTTCCGCGCTCCGGGTGAGCGCCGTTCGACCGGGGGCCCACGAGGTACCAGGTCTCCATCTGCCCCTTGCCCTTGACCGGGATCGTTCCCCGCGGCGTGCAGACGAACTCGTCCTTCAGCAGCTCGTACGTGTCGCGCGTGATCTGGATCTCGCCGGGCGAGCCGTGGGCCTCCATCCGGCTGGCGATGTTCACCGCGTCACCCCATAGGTCGTAGAGGAAGCGTTTGGTGCCGATCACCCCGGCGACGACCGGTCCGGAGTTGATGCCGATCCTCAGCTCGAGGCCCAGCCGGCCGGCCACGGCCGACGTCGTGACCGCATCCTGCATGTCGAGCGCGAGGAGCGCGGCCCGGCGAGCGTGATCCCGGCGCGGATCGGGCACGCCCGACGCGGCCATGTAGCAGTCGCCGATCGTCTTGATCTTTTCGAGCCCGTGCCGTTCGACGAGCGTGTCGAAGTGCGAGAAGAGCTGGTCGAGCACCCCGACGACCTCGGCCGGCGCCAGGCGTCGCGCGAGCGGCGTGAAGTCCACGACGTCGGCGAAGAGGATGGAGGCCGACTCGAAATGGTCCGCGATGGACTGGCTCGTCGCCTTCAGTCGCTCGGCGATCGAGCTCGGCAAGACGTTCACGAGGAGCGCTTCGGCCTTCTCCTGCTCGGCCCGGAGCGCCCGGAGCGCCGCATCGCGCTGGTTGGCGAAAGACGCGAGGACCGTGAAGGCGATCGACCCGGCGCCGACGACGTTGAGCGCCAGCATCGTGCTGGTGAACCACACCGGGAGATCTGCGTCCCGGAAGAACCATTCGCCGAGGACGCCCGTGACCACGAAGACGAACAGGAACGCGGCGAACCACCGGACGGCCTGTCGTACCTCGAGGAAGACGAGGGCGCCCAGCGGCGCCAAGATGCCCCAGAGCCCGACCCCGCCGGAAGGAAGGAACCCACCCACGAGCATCTGGCCGCCGGCCGTCGGGGCGATGAGGATGTCGAGGAGCTGGACCACGAGCAGCAGGTGGAAGCTCCTGGTTCGCGCGAACACCACTAGGGACGCGATCGAGATGGCGAAGTACACGAGTGGGGCGATGCCCACCGCCGAACCGAGGGCGAGGTACAGGATGCCCCACACGACGGAAACGGGCGCGATCAGGATCGCGAGCAGGACGAGGAGGGTCTTCTTCTGACGCAGCTCCTCGTCGTCTTCGGGATCGATGCCGATCCGGGTGAGCGGTGCCGCTCTATCGGCGAGCCAGCCCATCCGGAGTCGGGCGCGAGACGCCGTCGAGTCCGTGATCTCGTCCGCCGCGGGCGGGGGAAGCGCGTCCCGATCGGGCACGAGCGGGGCGTCGCCGATGGGGGTCTTCGACACCGGGCGATTGTAGGTCGAAGCGACGTCGGGGTCGGCCGTCAGGAACCGGGTGACTCAACCGTCTCGCCAGGGGAGGCGGTTGACTCCCCGGATGGCCATTCTCCGGTCGTCGGTCGCCGAGTCGGAAGCATCGAGCGAGCCGTCACGACGGCTTCGGCGATGTCGACGAGCTTCTGGTTGGTTCGGCGCGACTCATCTCGAAGCATGTCGAACGCCGCTTGCTCGTTGATCCCGTGGCGCTCCATCAGGATGCCTTTGGCTCGCTCGGTGACTGCTCGTCTGCCGAAGGCACCTTCGAGGTCGTGATACTCGGCGAACCGTCTCAGGACGATGTCGATTGCGCTCTGCATCTCCTCGGTATCGTCCCCGCCGGCGATGTACGCGAAGATGCCTCGCTTGGCCGCTTCCTGGATGAACGCTCGATCCTGCACATCCAGGACCGCGATCACCGGGCACGTCGCCTCGTGCACGATCCGGTCGATCATCTCCAAGCCCTTCGTGTTGCCCTCGTGGACGATCACGAGGGCCACGTCGGGGTGCTCGGTCGCCGTCATGCGGGCGACCTCTGGCAGGGAGGACTCCCGAGCGATGACGTGATGGCCCAACTCGGCCACCGTTCGGGTGACCTCATCGAGGCGTACTCCCGGTCCATCGGTGACCAGGACACGCAGACGGGTGACGCTGTCCTTCTCCATAGCCGTCCGGCTGGCCGAGTGATGGTAGCAAGCCCGCTATTCCCCGGCCGCGGCGGAAGGGGTAGACTGAATGAATCCGGGCCCCAGAGCGAACGGTTCCGGCAGGCTAGAGGCCCCCAACCCACGGTCCTCGCAGGCGGAGGCGCGTCGAGTCGCGCCAGTGAAGGAGTGGGCCCATGGGGACCGATCAGGCATTCAGGACGCGGATCGACGCAGGCAGTGGCGTCACGACCGTCGCCTTGTTGGGTGAGCTCGACATGGCCACGGTGCCGATCCTGAACGACCAGTTGGCATCTTTGGAGCAAGACGGCACGAAGGCGATCGTGCTCGACCTTCGAGACCTGCGATTCGTCGATTCCTCGGGGCTGCACGCGCTCGTTCGGGCGTACCGCCGCTCCGAGACAAACGGTCATCGGCTCCTGCTGGTCGGAGCGAACCCGTCCACGCGACGATTGTGTGAGATGACGGGAACGGAGTTCCTCCTCAGCGCCACGGCAACAGGCGAGGTCCTCGGCCATTTCAACGGCGACGTGTCGCGGACGAAGGACCGAGAGGGCGGGTAGGCGGGGAACATGTCTGATTGGCGGGACCAGGAGGCGACCAACCAGACCATCTTCCGGGAGATGAACGAGTGGATGGAAGAGGGCAATGATGCGCGTCTCGGGGTCGGGCATCGCATCGACACCTATCTTTGCGAATGTTCCGATCGTCGGTGCACCGATCCCATCCGGCTCACGCGCGAGGAGTACGAATCGGCTCGGGCCGAGCCACTCCGGTTCGTCATCGCGCTGAACCATGAGAACCCGGAGATCGATCGGGTGGTCGAGGAGAACGCCCGCTTCGCCACGGTCGACACGTTCCACGGCGCCCCCGCGCGGATCGCTCGAAGGACCTACCCCCGTCGCTAGCTCGGCTGCACCGGGCCGACCACCGTCAAGGATCAACCGAACACGTGTCAAGGATCAGGTGACCTCGGCACGTCCAGGTTCACCCGAAACAGGACATCCTCGGTGCAGCTATTCCTTGGTCTTGGGGCCGGCAGTACTCTTACGTAATGCGACCCCTTCGGTATTCCATCAACGTCACATTGGACGGGTGCTGCGATCATCGTGCAATCCCGGCAGACGAAGAGCTACATCGTCATGCGGCCGAGAACCTCGCCCAGGCCGATGCCCTGATCTTTGGCCGGGTGACCTACGAAGTGATGGAGGCAGCTTGGCGGCAGCCGGCGCGGACGGGAGCGAGGCCCGATTGGATGGAACCCTGGATGGAACCGTTCGCCCGGACGATCGACGCGGCAAAGAAGTACGTCGTGTCGAGCACGCTGGACCGGGTCGATTGGAACGCGGAGCTCGTGCGTGGGGAGCCGGAGAAGGCCGTTGAGCAGCTCAAACGGGAGCCGGGTCAGGGACTGTTCGTGGCAGGCGTGAAGCTCGCGCGGGCGTTGACGGAGCTGGGATCGATCGATGAGTACGAGTTCGTGGTGCATCCCAGGCTGGCGGGCCACGGGCCGACGTTGTTCGCGGGGTTATCGAAGCGTGTCGACTTGAAGCTCGTGAGCCGGCAGGAGTTCGGCTCGGGGGCGGTGGCGATGCGGTATGAGCCCAAAAGGTAGCGTGACGTTCCTGGCCGCCAGGCTCGTCGCGATGCTGGTCCACTCAGCCGGCTACATGCGCGTGGAGGAGGCGAAAGAGCCAGGTTGATGCCGATTGGCACGTTGAGGACAGGAACTCGGCTCGGCTTCCTTCGGCTGCGAGATCTCAAGAGGGTGGTGTGGCGGACGTGATTTTGGGGGGAGCGTCGACGCCTCTCGCGGGGACGTGCCTGTTCGTGAGGCGCCATACCTCCGCCTCTTCGGCCGATAGACCGGCCACCCCGGCCCGCGCCTTCCCAGCGTTGGTGAGGGATTTCGCGAGGTCGCGATCCTGGCGATGCCGATGAGTCGGCGTCGCGGTTCGGTCGAATCGAACGACAACAAGACCCAGCGAGAAGGGAATGCGACCATGAACTGACGACCACTACGCAGGTCTCCGTCGACGGAGTGATGCAGGGACCCGGCGCCGGATGAGAACCGCAGGGGCGGATTCGAGCGCGGCGGATGGACTCAATTCCACAACGAGGCCTCGGCGTTCGTCGACCACGTACGGCGAACCGGCACGCCTCGCCATGGTTGGCCGTCGACGCCTGGTCCTCTGCCGGTCCGGAGCGGCTGGAGCTTTGCGGCGCTGATTAGTCACCGGCTATGTTACCGAGCGTAATGGACGGGCCCATCCGAGCATGGAGGAGGCCAGGGTGAACACGTACCTATGGCTCAAGCTCGTTCACGTGCTCGCTG
>DATHVC010000050.1:0-3147 GCA_035461565.1 Actinomycetota bacterium | reverse complement strand
CCAACGTCCTCGCGTTGACGCTCGAACCCCCCGTGGTGGGCGCGGTCAACATCGCGAGTGGGACGCCCCGGACCGTCGGCGAGATGGCGTCCGCGCTGGCGGCGGCCTTCGGTGACGACGCCCCTCGCCCTGTCGTCACCGGCGAGTTCCGGCTGGGCGACGTGCGCCACGTGTTCGCGTCCCCCGCTCGCGCCGAGCGCATCTTGGGGTTCCGCAGCCGCGTCGAGTTCGAGGAGGGGATGCGAGCGTTCGCGCGGTCCCCGCTGCGCGTCCCCGCCCCGTAACGAGGGAGCGGACCGACGGACTGGAGGAAGGGATGAAGATCGTCTCGACGGCATGGCGATGGGTCCGCCGTCATCCCGGTCGGGCGGCCGCGGCCGGAGTGATCGCGGCCGGCCTGCTCGGGTCCGCGTTGTACTGGTTCGCGCCTTGGAACCTGTTCGTGGACCGGCGGGTGGACGAGGCGTTTCCGGCGCCCCCGGCCCGGACGGCCCAGGAAGGTGGCGACGCGGTGGAAGTGCCGGACCAACCCGCCGGGGGCCGCGAGGACGGGGACGTCGCCGCCGGCGCCCACGATTCGGACGTGGAGGCTCCGGCCGAGCCGGTGGCGTTGGCCCGTGGGCGGTTCCGGGCGCTCGAACACGCCACATCCGGGGCCGCGATCGTGCTCGAGCTCGACGACGGCACGCGGTACCTCCGCCTCCAGGGGCTCGAAACCTCCAACGGACCCGACCTGCGCGTGTTGTTGTCCGACCAGCCGATCTCGGACGACTGGCACGTCTGGGCCGACGGCGACCACCTCGACCTCGGACCGCTCAAAGGCAACCTGGGGAGCTCGAACTACGAGATTCCGGCCGACGCCGACCTGTCGGCGTTCCGCACGGCGGTGATCTGGTGCCGGCGGTTCACCGTCGGGTTCGGCGTGGCGCCGCTCCACGGCCCGCTGGGCTGACGAGAACGCCCAGCGATCAAACCGTGGCCGAACGGATCCCCGCGGCGATCAGCGCGAGGCCGAAGGCGGCGGCCGCCAAGCGGTACCACAGGAACACGGAGAAGTCGCGCCGGCGCAGGTACGACAGGAGGAACGCGATCACCAGGAACCCGGACACGGCCGACGCCACGACCCCCGCCAGGAACGCGCCGCCCAGGCCGGCCGGGATGCCGTCGCGGACCAGGTCCAGCCCTTTGTAGAGCCCTGCGCCGGCGATGATCGGGAGCGACAGCAGGAACGAGAACCGAGCGGCGGTCGGCCGGTCGAACCCCATGGCGCGGGCTGCCGTGATCGTCACGCCCGATCGGGACACCCCGGGCTGCAGCGCGACGGCCTGTGCCACGCCGAGCCACCAGCCGTTCCACACCGTGAGGGTGTCCAACCCGCGGCGAGCCGACGCCAGCCGGTCGACCACGTACAGGAAGACGCCGAAGACGGCCAGCATCACGAGGATCAACCAGGGCTGACCGAGCTTGTCCTGGATCACGCCCTCGAGCGTGGCCCCGATGAGCACGCCCGGGACCGTGCCGACCACCAGCGCCCAGGCCAGCCGCTCGTCCGTCGTGCCGACCCGGCGGGCGGCCATCGACCGGAGCCACGCGGCCGTGTACCGCACGACGTCGTGGCGGAAGTAGAACAACGCGCCGACCAGCGTGCCGACGTGGAGGGCGACGTCGAACGTCTTGTTCAGCTCCGCGTCTTCCAGGATCGGCCACTCGAACAGCCAGGGCACGAGGATGAGGTGGCCGGAGCTCGAGATCGGAGCGAACTCGGTGATGCCCTGCGTGATGCCGAGCACGATCGCCTGCAAGATGCTCAGGGGGACTCCTCCCGGATCGAGAGCGCCGCAATCCTAGCGGGGGCGGTGCCTCGGTCCGGGGATCACGTCTCGTCCGCCGAGGCCACCGCGACGGCCAGATCGGCGAACGCGGAGGCGTGGGCGAGTTCCTCCGCGATGGCGGGGCCCACCAGCAACACGAGCGACGCCCGGTCCCCGCCGGCGGCGTCGAACGTGGCCCCGCCGGGCTCGACCACCGCCAGGACCTCCAGCCCGCTCGCCACCGTGTCCGTGTAGGGGCGGGGACCGCCGAACGTCGCGAGCACGTCCACCCGGTCGCCGGGCCGCACCGCGCCGACCGACGGCCCCACCGGGATCGGGAACGCACGGAGCCCGGAGGGAACGAGCGACGCGATGGGCCCACCCGAGGTGGCGATCCGGGTTCGGGTGACGGGTTCGCCTTCGGCCACGTCCGAGGTGAGCGTGCGGCCGAGCAGCGTGCTCGGGATCGCGATCCGGCCCGGCGGCGCGAACGCAACGGGGACGAGCTCAACCCGCAGGGCGTCGTCGTCGAGCGACGTGCCGCGAGCGAGATCGCGGGCGGCAACGACCACCGGCACGGGCTCCCCGGCCACCGGGGCGAGCGTCTCCAGCCGCGCCGCGTAGCCGTCGACCACCAGGTACGCCGCCGCCCCCGAGACGACGGCGAGCGCCGCGAACGCCTTCGACCGGCGCGACCATCTCCTGGAGAAGGGCCCCCACACCACGACGACGCGACGGTACCGAGCGGCCGGCGCCGGCGCCGTGACGAAGGTCACTCGGGGCGGGTCTTCTTCGGGTGCGAGAGCGGAAGCACCCGAACCCGGAAGTCCTCCAGGCGGTCGCGCCCGACGATGATCGAGATCGACTCCCGAACCCGTTCGGCGAGCTGGTCCGGGTCGTCCTCGGCCACGAACCGCAGCTCGATGGTGACGAGCACCGGCTCCTTCGCCACGTCAGCCCCCGACCCTCACGCCTCGAACGAGGCGCCTTCGAGCGCGGCCGCGCACGGACAGTCGCGCGCCTCCGGGAGCGCCGGGATGATCGAGAACAGCAGGCTCCGCACCTTCTCGTTGTTCTCGGTGAAGACCCGAACCACCTCGTCGTTGGTCACCGGGGGCACGCCCTCCACGCCCACGTCGTAGTCGGTGATCAGCGAGACGTTCACGTAGCAGAGCTCGAGCTCGCGGGCCAGGACGGACTCCGGGTACTGCGTCATGTTGATGACTTCCCACCCCGCCCCGCGGAACCACGCGGACTCCGCGCGGGTGGAGAACCGGGGTCCCTCGATCACGACCACGGTCCCGCGGTCGTGCAGGGAGATCCCGAGCGCCCGGCC
>DATHVC010000049.1:0-4429 GCA_035461565.1 Actinomycetota bacterium | reverse complement strand
TCGCAGTCTCGATCATTCCGGCGCTCGACCCGGTCGGCGTGCCGGGGTGGCCCGCTCGCCCCGTACCGGATCCGGGCTGGCACAACGCGTTCACGGCGTGGGAGCGATTCGACGCCCTGTGGTTCCTGCGGATCGCCGACGGCGGCTACGGCCTGGGGGACGGCAGCGCCGCGTTCTTCCCCCTCTACCCGCTCCTGACGCGGGCCGCATCGTGGCTCCTGGGCGGACGACCCTTCGCCGCGGCCACGCTCATCTCGAACGGAGCGTTCCTGGCCGCGCTCGTCGTGACGTACCTGTTGACGGCGCGAGAGCTCGGCGAGCGCGCGGCCCGGACCACGATCGTGCTCCTGTGTTTCTTCCCCACCTCGTACTTCTTCTTGATGCCCTACAGCGAGTCGGTGTTCCTGCTATTCGCCGTGACGGCGTTCTGGGGAGCGCGCCGGGAACGATGGGTCCTGGCGGGGGTGGCCGCCGGTCTGGCGGCGCTCACCCGGAGCATCGGAATCATCTTGTTGCCGGCCCTCGCCGTCGAGGCCGTCACGCGGCGGGCTGAGGGACGGCGGCCGGCATGGCCCGCGCTGCTCGCCGCCGCGGGCGCGGGCGTCGGGACCCTGGCCTACCTCGGCTGGTGGCAACTCCGGACCGGAGACTGGCTCACGCCGCTCACCCGGCAGCAGAACTGGCAGCGGGAGTTCTCCTGGCCGTGGGCGACCGTGTGGGACGGGACGCGGGCCGCGTTCCGGTACGTGGGCAACGTCAACGGCGGCTATTGGCTGATCGACTGGCTGGTCGTCATGCCGGTCCTGGGGCTCGCCGTGTACGCCATCGGCAGGCTCCCCCCGTCGTTCGTGGTCTACCTGTGGGCGGGGCTGCTGATCCCGATAGTTTTCGTGTTCCCGGACCGGCCGTTCATGTCCATGCCGAGGTTCGTCCTGACGTTGTTCCCGGCGTTCTGGGCGACCGCCGTCCTGGTCGACCGGGCGGCCCGGCCGATCCCGAGATGGGCCCTGGTCGGGGCTGGCGCCGCCGGCCTGGGGATGCTCTCGGTGCTGACGGTGAACTGGTACTACATCTTCTGACCCGAGTCGCCGACATATAGGATAACCCCCAGACGGCGCCGGGAGGGCGGACGGGTGACGGTACGGGTAGCGATCGCGGACGATCACTCCCTGGTGCGCCAGGGGTTGCGGCGTTACCTGGACATGGCCGAAGGCATCGAGGTCGTCGGAGAGGCCGCCAACGGCCAGGAGCTCGTGGACCTGGTGGAACGGGAGAACCCGGATATCGCGCTGGTCGACATCCGGATGCCGGAGATGGACGGCCTGGAGGCCGCGCGGCAGATCCGGGACAAGTTCCCCAAGGTCGGCGTCATCATGCTGACCGCGTACGACGACCGGCAGTTCGTGGTCGAGGCGGTCCGCTCGGGGGCCCGCGGCTACGTGCTGAAGGCCCGCGACGCCGAACACCTGATCCAGACGGTCCGGCTGGTGGCGGGCGGCAACATGGTGATCGATCCCCAGCTCGTCGTCGCCCTGGCCGAGGAGCTCAGCCAGGCCAAGGAACGCGACCGTCGCGCCGAGACCCTCACGGCCCGTGAGATCGAGGTGCTCCAGCTCCTGGCGTTCGGCCACACCAACCGCGACATCGCCGAACGCTTGTACATCTCGCCGGACACGGTCAAGACCCACCTCGAACACATCTTCGAGAAGCTCGGCGCCTCGGACCGCACCGCGGCCGTGGCCGAGGCGCTTCGTCGCCGCCTGATCGAGTAGTCGCGCCGATCCGGGCGCCCTCCATCGGTCGAACGGGGTCACCCGTTTCAGGGATGGTCTCGCCCCCTGACCGCCCTAGGGCTTCTTCCTTTGGATTCCTTCCCCGGGTGGGTGATGGAGACCCGGCCCGGGGTGGGTGAACATACGCACGATGTCGACGCACCCCTCACACGTGCGCGGGTGGTTCGCGCCGTCGATCCTCCTGCTCGTTGCGGGGGGAGTGATCGCGGCGTACGTGATCCAGCTCGACCGCATCCGCGAGGTGGAGGGCCTGGCGGCGGGCATCGTGGCCGGGGCGTGCCTGCTCTCCGCCGTCGTGATCTTGAGCGTCACCCGGCACGAGAACGCGTGGCGCAGCAGCCGATGGCTCGGCCTCGGCCTGTTGGGCCTGGCCGTCGTGACGGGCGCCGTCGGGCTCTCCGAGGCCCTCGGAACCGAAACCATCCCGCCGACGCCCTACGACGGCGTCCTGCTCGTCGTGGCGCTGCTGCTCCTGGTCCCGGCGGGCCAGGAGTTCCGGGGCCACGTCCCACGGGAGGATCGGCGCGAGATCGCCGCGGACGTCGTGTTGATCACGATCGCGCTCGGGACGGCGCTGTACCTATTCCTTCGCCCGGGAGAGGCGGAGCCCGCGATCTCGGCGTCGGCCGCGGAGTTCGCCGTCGTGATTGCGGCCGTCCTCTCCGCCTACGGCGCCCTCGCCATGTGGGTGCCGACACTTCCGCACGCCGGGTTGTTCCTCGTGATGTGCGGCCTCGCCGTCGCCTTCCTGATCTTCGGCGACGCGTGGCTCCGAGGCTCCTATCGTTCGGGCGTTCCGGAGGTGGAGCTCTCGGCGGCCCTGGCCTCCCTCCTGGCCGCGTTCCTCGTCGCCACCGTCCGGCCCGAGCCCCAAGCGACGCCCCGGCGCCCGGCTCGATACAGCCGCGTCCTGCTCACGACGCTCTCGGTCTCGACGGCGTGCGGCGCGCTCGGGCTGGTGGCGACGCTCGAGATCGACGCGCGCGTGGGCCCGGTGCAGGCGTCGGCGTTGATCGCGGTCCTGGCCGCCGGAATCGTGCTGCGGATCCTCGTGAACCAGGTGCGCGGGGCGCACGCGCAGCGGGCCGTGCACGACGCGCTGGACCAAAAGGAGATGGCCCTGCGCGAGACCGACAAGGCCCTGGCACGCCTCCAACACGCCAACCAGACCCTGCGGGAGTCCGAGGAGCGGCTGCGGACGGTCTTCGAGGCGGCCGTGGACGGGATCGTCGAGCTGAACGAGATCGACGTCATCGTCCGCGCCAACGGGGCGTTCTGCCGGATGATCGAGCTGCCGCACTCGCTCGTCGAGGGACAGCCGTGGTCGGCCCTGGCGGTCTCGATCGAGGCGGACGAGTCGTTCACCTCGCTCCCCGTGACCGGGCAGGGGACGCTCCGGCGAGAGGGCAACCCCGTCTACCTGGAGGCGCGCACCTCCGAGATCCCGGGCGATCCACCGCGCCGGCTGCTTCTCGTCCGCGACGTGACCGCTGCGCGAGTGGCCGACCAGACCATCCGCTCGTTGTTCAAGTTCCTCCAGGACCGCGACGAGGACCGCACGCGGATCATGCGGCGCACCAACGCCGCCATCGAGAGCGAACGCAACCGGATCGCCCGGGATCTGCACGACGGCCCGGTCCAGGGAGTGTCGGCGGCGTCGCTCTCGCTCGAGGCCGTGTTGCTGATGCTCAAGGCCGGTGAGCAGGAGGAGGGCATCGAGGTGCTCTCGAAGGTGCGGCGCGAGCTCTCCGAGGAGGCCGACAACCTCCGGCGGCTGATGTCGGGCCTGCGCCCGCCGCTGCTCGAGGAGCGGGGCCTGATCCCGGCGCTGCGCGAGACCGTCGACAAATACGGCGTGGACAACGGCGTGAAGTCCGAGTTCGTTGGACGCGCCGTGGTCGATATCCCGCAGGACCTGGAGACACTCGCCTACCGCATCGTCCAAGAGGCGCTCTCGAACAGCACCAAACACGCTCAGGCCCGCCGGGTGTCGGTGTCCGTGGAGGCCGTGGGCGGCCAGCTGCGGATCGAGGTCACCGACGACGGTATGGGGTTCGATGCCGGCAAGGCTCGCGAGTACCTCCAGATGGGCCGGGTCGGCCTGGCCTCGATGCGCGAACGCGTCGAGCTCGCCAACGGCACGTTCATGGTCCACTCCACGCCGGGCAAGGGCACCACGGTGCTCGCCACGCTGCCGCTGGACGCCGTGCCCGCGCAGCGGGCCTTCTCGGTCAGCGAAGCCTCCTAAGAACTCGATCGACCAGGCCGCCGACGCCACCGCCTCGTCCGCGCAGTACCGGTCTTGACCGGTGCGACCGTGCAGCCGACCGTTCGGCGCGAACGGCAGCCCGCCCCGGCCGGCGGCTCACGCGACGACCGTCGGACGTCAGCCCCCGCGGCGGCGGGGGCCGAGCGTGGGCGTGGCCGTCGGCGACGGCGGCGGGGACGGCGTCTCGGTCGGATCCGGCGTCGGCGACTCGGTGGGTTCGGGCGAAGGCGACTCGGTCGGCTCCGGCGAGGGCGACTCGGTCGGCTCGGGCTCGGGCTCGGGCTCGGGTGATGGCTCCTCGGTGGGGCTCGGCGAGGTCGATGGCGCCGGGGTCGGCACCGGCGTGGGCGGGCCGAGCGTGTAGCCC
>DATHVC010000048.1:0-4718 GCA_035461565.1 Actinomycetota bacterium | reverse complement strand
AGGAGACCACGCAGACGATCGCCCCCGGCGTGGACTACCAGGTCTGGACGTTCAACGGCACGGCCCCCGGACCGGTCATCCGCGTCACGGTGGGCGACACAATCCGCTTCACGCTCCGCAACGACTCGAGCCTCGGGCTCTCGCACTCGATCGACTTCCACGCGGCGCAGACGCCGTGGGACGTGAACTACCAGCCCGTGGCGCCGGGAGAGACCCTCACCTTCGATTGGGTGGCGCGGTTCCCCGGCGTGTTCATGTACCACTGCGGCGTCCCCCCGGTGCTCCACCACATCGCGAACGGGATGTACGGCGCGATCGTGGTGGAGCCCCAGGGTCTGGAACCGGCGCGCGAATACGTCCTGGTCTCGAGCGAGCTCTACGCGAACGAGGCAGATGAGGGGGAGGTCGCGACCGGCGACGTGACCGCGATGGAGTCGGCCGACCCGAGCTATGTCGTGTTCGACGGCATGGCCAACCGGTACCTCGACGCGCCGCTCCAGGCTCGACCCGACGAGCTGATCCGTCTATGGGTCATGAACGCCGGCCCGACGCTCACCAATGCCTTCCACGTGATCGGTGCGCTCTTCGACCGCACCCACGCCGACGGGAACCCGGTCAACGTCCAGTACGGCCTGCAGACCTACAACGTTCCGCCCGGCGCCGGGGCCATGTTCGAGCTGCGGATCCCCGACGCCGGCCTGTACCCGTTCGTGACGCACTCCTTCGCGTACACGGGCCGAGGCTCCGTCGGCGTCATCCAGGTCCGCGAAGACGCGGTGGCTCCCCCCACGGAATACCCGAGGGTCGGCGACCCGTTCACGGGCGGCGTCCTGCCGTTCGGCGCCACCCCCGCGGTGGTCTCCGGGGGTGAGGGCCACGATCCCGCGCCGTCGGACGGGCCGGTGGTCATGACGGCCGCGATCACCGGATTCGAGCCCTCCGAGATCGAGGTGCCCGCCGGGCAGGTGACGATCGAGATCACGAACCTGGACGCGTTCGACCACGACTTCACCATCGACGAGCTCGGCCAATACGTGCCGTTCGGCGCGAACGAGACCGTCGAGGTCACCTTCGACGCAGGGCCGGGCACGTACACCTTCTACTGCTCGATCCCCGGCCACCGAGAGGCGGGCATGGAGGGAACGATCACGGTGGCGGCGTCCGGGCACTGACCGGGGCGGCCTGGCCCCGCGATCGCTGCCGATACCTGAGCGGTGGAACGGCACGAGGTGGAGGTACGCGGCCGGCGCCGGACCTCGGTTTCGGTGGGCGAGGGGGGATTTGAACCCCCACCCAGTTGCCTGGACAGGAACCTGAATCCTGCGCGTCTGCCATGTTCCGCCACTCGCCCGTGGCGGCGTCATCGTAACAGTGGCTCGCGGGGCACTCTCCGCCGGACGAAAGCGTGCGGCTCCCGGGTAGAATCGACTGAGTTGCCCTCGCTGAGCAGGGGAAACACTCCGGACCGTGCCCATTCTTCGAGATTTCGAGCGACGTCTCGGCAGCCTGGTCGAGGGCTTCTTCGCCTCGGCCTTCCGCTCCGGCCTCCAGCCGGTGGAGCTGGCCAAACGTGTGATGCGCGAGATGGACGCGAACAAGACCGTGGGGGTCCACGAGGTCTGGGCCCCCAACCGGTTCGCGATCACGCTGTCGGAGGAGGACGCCGACCGGTTCGAGCAGGCCGAGCAGGCGCTCGCCACCGAGCTCAAACGGGTCGTGCGCGAGACGGCCGCCGAACGGGGTTGGGGCCTGGTCGGCCCCCCCGAGATCGAGTTCGTCGTGGACGAGGACCTGCGCCGGGGGAGGTTCGAGGTGGAGGCCTCGTTCGTCGAAGGTGAAGAGGCGCTGGCGCCGCTCGCCGGCGGCCAGGCCACGCTCACCTTGCTCGAGGGGGGCCAGCCGTCGAGGACGTACGCGTTGGCCAAACCCGTCGTCACACTCGGGCGGCTCCCCGAGAGCGACGTCGTGGTGAACGACCCCGGCGCCTCGCGCCAACACGCTCGGATCAGCAACGCCGACGGCGAGTTCGTCCTGGCCGACCTGGGGTCCACGAACGGCACCCTCGTCAACGACCGGTCCGTCCGTGAACACGCCCTGGCCGACGGAGACCGCATCACCATCGGCGAAACCGTGCTCGAGTTCCGGAGGTCCTGACGTGTCGCCGTTCGTGTTGTCGGTGCTCAAGTACGCGCTCGTGGCGCTGCTGTACTTCTTCGTGTTCCGCGCGGTCCGGTCCGTGGCCATCGACGTGGCGGGCCGCCGGGGAGGTCGGGCCGCCGCGACGGCGCCGCGCGGCGCGGTCCCCGCGAAGCCGTCCAAGGGCAAACCGCCCTCGTTGGTCGTCGTGCACGAACCGGACGGCGCCAAACCTCGCACGGTCCGGCTGTCGGGCTCGACGCAGATCGGCCGGGCCGAGGGGTGCGCCATCCGCCTGAACGACACGTACGTCTCGCAGATGCACGCCCGCCTGTACGGCGAGGACGGCGAGTGGTTCGTCGAGGATCTGGGGTCCACGAACGGCACGTACCTCAACGACCGCCGAGTGGTGCAGCCCGTCGGGGTGCACGCGGGCGACGTGGTGAAGGTCGGCAAGACGGTGCTGGAGCTCCGACGATGAGAGTCTCCGTCGGCGCGGCCTCCGACATCGGCCAGGTGCGTGAGGGGAACGAGGACGCCTACCTGGTCCTGGACCCGCTGTTCGTGGTGGCCGACGGGATGGGCGGGCATCGGGGGGGCGAGGTCGCCTCCGATCTGGCCGTCCAGACCATCCGGAGCCTGTTCGAGCGGCGGGAGGGGTCGCTCACCGATCAGGTGGAGGAGGCCAACCGCGCCGTGTTCGAGCGCTCGCGGTCCGATCGCGAGGTCTCCGGCATGGGCACGACGCTCACCGCGTTGATGATCGACGACCGCCGGGCGCACCTGGCGCACGTAGGCGACTCGCGCGCCTACGTGCTCCGCGACGGCGAGCTCGCCCTGCTCACCGTGGACCACACGCTCGTCCAGCGCATGGTGGACGAAGGAGAGCTCACCCCCGAGCAGGCGGAGGGACATCCGCAGCGCCACATCCTCACGCGCGTGCTCGGCGGGGACGGGTCGGTCGCCGTGGACGAAGGCGTCGTCGAGCTCCGGGAAGGCGACCGGCTGCTGCTCTGCACCGACGGGCTCACCGGCATGGTCCACGACGACGAGATCCGCGCCGTCCTTCGCCGGACCCAGGATCCGCAGGAAGCCGCCGAACGCCTGGTGCGGCAGGCCAACCAAGCCGGTGGCGTGGACAACATCACGGCGATCGTCCTCGACGTCGGCGACGATGGCGCGGCGGCGGCTCGGCCGTCCTCGGCGGCTGTCTCCACCGCGACGCCGGCGTCGCCGCCTCCGACGACGGTTCAACCGCCGCCTCCGCCACCGGAACGCCCGGGCCTTTCCCCGGCCGTGCGTCGCGCTGCCGTGTGGACGGCCGTGGGGCTCGCCGTGGTGGTGCTCGGCCTCGTGGGTCTCCGTCTGTACGTGGACTCTCAGTGGTACGTCGGGGTCTCGGACGGGCGGGTGGTGATCTTCCGGGGCATCCCGGCAGAGGTCATGGGGTTCGAGCTGAGCTCGGTGGTGGTCGAGACCACCATCCCCGCCGAGGAGGCCCAGGCCCTCGCCGTCTACCAAGAGCTGAGCGACGGAGTCACCGCCGACAGCCGGGAGGGCGCGAACGAGATCGTCGAACAGATCCGCGACGACGTCGCCCGAGCGAGAACGACCGGAACGTGAGCCGGGCCGCCGTCCGACCGTCTCGCGCGCCGCTGTCGTCGTCGATCGGCTTCACCGTGGTCGCCCTCGTCCTGGCGGTGGGTGCCTACGTGATCGCAGGGTTCGGCAAGCGCGGTCAGCTCCCGGCGACGTTCGTGCTCTACGTCACCATCTTCGTGGCCGGCTACGTGGGAGCGTTGATCGTGACGAGGTGGCTCGCGCCGGCCGCCGACCCCGCCTTGTTCCCCACCGCCGGCGTGCTGGTCGGCCTGGGCTTCGCGATGATCTTCCGCCTCTCCGGGGACCTCGCCGCCGAGCAGGCGACCTGGATCGTCGTCGGGCTCCTCGCCTACTCGATCACCCTGCTGTTGGTCCGGGACCACCGGATGCTGGACGCATACACGTACACGATCGGGCTGGTCGGCCTGATCCTGCTGATGCTGCCGATGGTCCCGGGGATCGGACGTGAGATCAACGGCGCGAGGTTGTGGGTGCAGATCGGCGACCTCGGCTTCCAGCCGGCCGAGATCGGCAAGGTCCTCATCGTGATCTTCCTCGCCTCCTACCTGACGCAGCGGCGTGAGCTGCTTCGCGTGGCGACCACCCGGATCGGGCCCCTGCGCCTGCCGCCGGCCAAACACGTGGCGCCGGTGCTGCTGGCATGGGCGGGTTCGCTGGCCATCCTGTTCGTCCAGCGCGACCTCGGGGCATCGTTGCTGTACTTCGGCATCTTCGTCGTGATGCTCTGGGTGGCGACCGGCCGCGTCGCCTACCTGATCTTCGGGCTCGTGTTGTTCGCGGCGGGCGCCTACGCCGGGTGGGTCCTGTTCGACCACGTGCAGCTCCGCGTCGACATCTGGCTGAACGCCCTCGATCCGAACAAGGTCCACGGGGTGGGGTACGGCCAGCTCGCGCAGGCATGGTTCGGCATGGCGACGGGCGGGCTGGTCGGCTCGGGGCTTGGCCTCGGCTCGCCCGGA
>DATHVC010000047.1:0-13557 GCA_035461565.1 Actinomycetota bacterium | reverse complement strand
TACGGCAGCCCCTCGGCCAGCCCCCGGCACAACCGGTCCCAGAACGGCGAACCCGCCAGCACCTCCGCCAGCCGGGCCGGGTTCCCGCCCGAGAAGTACACGAGCGCGGCGTCGTCCAGGCGGGCCACCACGTCGTCGCGGTGGGCGTCGTCGCGCGTGCGGAGGGGAAGCACCTCCGCTCGGACCCCGAGCGCGGCGAAGTGCCCGACACCTTTGGCCCCCCCCGCCGCGAACGACTCCTCGCCCTCGTGGGCGGCCGCGGTCGGCGCGATCAGCACCGGGCCGCCGGGGTAGGGCGAACGTTCGAGCAGCCACCGGTCCACCCGCTCGGACCACGGCTCGAACTCCCCCGAGCCGAGCAGGGCCATCGAGACGCCGGTCACTCCTTCCGCTCTCCCAACCGGAACGCTTCCAGCGACATCTCCCGCCACCACACCTCGTCGCCCACGGCCTCCAGGATGGACGCGATCTGGCTCACGTGGGCGTTGATCGCCTTGACCTTCGTCTCCAGGATGTCGGGCGGGAGCTCGAAGTGGATCTCGAGCTGCTCCTTCGGGACGACGTGCGGCGTCCCCGGCAGGAACACGTTGAACGGCTCCCAGACCGGCAGGAACGCCTCGGCCCACTCCGGCGTGACGCACGCGAAGAGCACGCGGGCGCCCGGTTTGCCGGCCTCTCGAAGCGCCCGCACCGCCCATCCGGACACGGACTTGTGGGCCTCGTGACCGGTCATGCCCTCCGGCCCGAACGTCAGGATCGTGTCCGGCCGGAGGTCGGCGACCAGATCCAGGACCGGGCCGTAGCCCGACTCGGGGAGCCCCGTCTGCATGTCCTCGTCGGGCAGGTCGAGCCAGTGGTGTTCGGTCACGCCCAGGATGGCCAGGGAACGTTCGAGCTCGGCCGTTCGCACCTCGGCCATGGTCTCGGGCGGCCACTTCTCGTCGTCCATCGAGCCGCCTTCCCCGCGCGTGGCAGTCACGCAGATCACTCGGCTGCCGTTGCGAACGGCGCGCGCCATCACCCCGGCCGAGAGGTACGCCTCGTCGTCGGGATGCGCCCAGACCCCGAGGATGGTGCCGCCGAGCTCGTCCATCAAGCCCCCACCGTGCGAACGAAGTGATAGGCCACCGTGTGGCCACCGTACGTCAGCGGAATCATGTCGGTTTCGGCCGAGAACGTCGACCCGTCCTTGCGGATGCCCCGGAACCGGAACGTCACGGGGAATGCGAGCGGCTGCACACGGTTCCAGTAGTTCCACGAGAACAGCCCCTGGTCCTCTTCGTGCACGAACCGCTGGAGGAACCCGGGCTCGGAAGACCACTCCTCGGCCGTCGTGCCGAACATCCGAGCCAGCCGCTCGTTGCAGGCCAGGTGGTGTTCGTCGAGCCAGACGTACACGCCGTCCGGGCTGGCCTCGAAGATGGGTCGAAGGTGCTCGGCGAGCTCGGGAATGACCCGCTCGTGGTCGACCGCCTCCATCGGCGCCTCCTTCCGTCGGGGCCGCTTCTTCTCCGAGGCGGCCGTCGTGGGCACGATAGGCCGCCGACCTTGCAGCTTCCTTGGGATCTCGGCGAACGTCGGCTCAGGACGGCCGGTCGCGCAGGCGGCGTCCCCGGCGGTTCGGGAACTCGATCTCCGTGTGTTGCCAGCAGCGGTCCGAGGTGTTGTAGACGGACAGGCGGGTCTGGCAGCCCTCGTGGGTGCAGACGCGGCCGCCGCGGCCGGTTCCCTGGGACGGCGGAAGGTGGCCGGGCCTGGTCGCTTTGGTCACCGTCGAGACCTCCTCACGGGGTGTTCGACGGCGGGTGGGGTGAAGGTTCGACGCGACCGCTACGGTTCCGGGTGGTGCGGGGACGAGCCGAACAGGCCTCGGATGCGCTCGGCGAGCTCGGGCGGAACCTCGTTGCAGCCGCACTTGTCGCGGAGCACCTCCTTCAGCTTGCGCTGGAACTCGGAGTGCCCGTGACACGGGGAACACTCCCCGAGGTGCCGCTCGATCTCCACGCGCTCGAACCCGACAAGCTCCCCGTCGAGGTAGAGCTCGATCTGGCGCAGCACGTGCTCGCAGTCAGTCGGTGACAAGTCCACGCTCCCGTACCGTCTCCCACAACGCCTTCTGCAGCGCTTTCCTTCCCCGATGCAGGCGGGACATCACGGTGCCGATCGGGATGTCGAGGATCTCGGCGATCTCCTTGTAGCTGAAGCCCTCCACGTCGGCCAGCAGGACCACCATCCGGAAGTTCTCCGGCAAGGCCTCCAGGGCCGCTTGGACGTCTTCGTCAGGGATCCGCTCCAGGACCTCGGTCTCGGCCGAAGACTCCACGCCCGACTCGCCGAGCCGATCGTACAGGTACCAGTCCTCGATCTCGTCGTCCTGGACCGTCACGGGTTCGCGCTGGCGTTTGCGGTATGCGTTGATGAAGGTGTTCGTCAGGATCCGGTACATCCACGCCCGAAGGTTCGTGCCCTCCTCGAAGCCCGCGAAGCCGCGGAACGCGCGCAGGTAGGTCTCCTGCACGAGGTCCTCGGCGTCCTGCGGGTTCCGCGTCATCCGCAGGGCCGCTCCGTACAGGTTCGGCAACAGCGGCAGGACGTCCCGCTCGAACCGCGCCCGAAGGGCCGGATCTTCGGCCGGCGCCGTCTGGCTACGCGCCACGCCCACGTTCCCCGGTTCCCGTGCCCACCTGCCATGCCTCCGGCTCGACGTCGGAGCCAGTATCCCAGCGGCGTCACGCACTCCCCGATCTGTCGCGTGTTCAAGGGGATGGGAAGATGGGAAGACCGATGGCGGGCGACAACGATCGACGGGGACGGTGGCAGGGCTTCGACCTCGGAGGAGGAGGCTCCTCGGGAGGTCCGCGCCGCATGCGCGGGTCCCCGTGGCTGTGGATCCTCGGCTTCCTGCTCGTGCTCTTCTTCTTCCAGTGGGCGACCACGCCGAGACCCCAGGACCTTCCGTATTCGGAGTTCCTGGTCAAGGTGGACCAGGGAAGCATCACCGGCACGCTCGAGGTGTCGGAGACCTCGGTCACCGGCCAATACGAGGAGGGCGGCCGGACCATCGACTTCACCTCGACCATCCCGCCGATCCTCCAGGGGACCACGCAGCTGACCGACCGGCTCGAACAGCAGAACGTGCGGTATCGAGGCGTGACGCCGAACCCCTTCTCGAGCTTCCTCATCGCCTGGGTCATCCCGCTGCTGCTGTTCGGCCTGTTGTGGTTCTTCCTGATCCGACGGATGAGCGGCGCCCAGACCGGGGCCGCGCTCAATCTCGGCCGCAACCGCGTCCGCATCTACGACCGCAAGGAGATGAAGACGACGTTCGCCGATGTGGCGGGCGTGGACGAGGCGAAGGAGGAGCTGAAGGAGATCGTGGAGTTCCTCCGCAACCCGAAGAAGTACCAGCGGCTCGGCGGGCGGATCCCCAAGGGGGTCCTGCTGCTCGGCCCGCCGGGGTGCGGCAAGACGTTGCTCGCTCGCGCCGTGGCGGGCGAGGCGAACGTCCCGTTCTTCTTCATGAGCGGCTCCGAGTTCGTCGAGATGTTCGTGGGCTTGGGCGCCGCCCGCGTTCGCGAGCTCTTCCAGCAGGCCAAGGAGAAGGCGCCGGCGCTGGTCTTCCTCGACGAGATCGACACGATCGGCAAAGGCCGCGGCGGCGCGCTCGGTGCCGGGTTCGGCGCGCACGACGAACGCGAGCAGACGCTGAACCAGCTCCTGGTCGAGATGGACGGCTTCGACTCCCAGAAGGGCGTCATCATCATGGCGGCCACCAACCGTCCCGACGTTCTCGACCCCGCGCTGGTGCGGCCCGGACGGTTCGACCGCCAGGTGGTGGTGGACCAGCCGGACCTCAAGGGCCGCGAGGAGATCCTCAAGGTGCACGTTCGCGGCGTCGCCCTCGACCCCTCGGTGGACCTGCGCATCCTGGCCGCCCGAACGCCCGGCTTCACGGGCGCGGACCTGGCGAACGTGGTCAACGAAGCCGCGCTGCTGGCCGCGCGCAAGGAGAAAGACGGCGTCACGATGGTCGAGCTCGAGGAGGCCATCGACCGAACCGTAGCGGGGCTCGAGCGCAAGAGCCGGGTGATGTCCGAGAAGGACAAGGAGCGCGTCGCGGTCCACGAGATGGGACACGCGCTCGTGGCGCTCACGGCGCCGACCGCCGACCCCGTGCACCGAGTCTCGATCATCCCCCGCGGCGCGGCCGCGCTCGGCATGACGATGCAGCGGCCCCTCGAGGACCGCTACCTGCTGACCGAACCCGAGCTCGCCGACCGGCTGGCCGTGTTGCTCGGCGGCCGTACGGCCGAGGAGATCGTGTTCGACAACGTGATCTCGACCGGGGCGCAAAACGACCTCGAACGCGCCACCGAGATCGCCCGGGCCATGGTGATCGAATACGGGATGAGCCCGACGGTCGGGCCGCTGTCGTTCGGGCGCGACGGCTTTCGCGGCGCCGAACGCCGGCTGTTGTTCCCCGGCAGCAGCCCCGAGCTGTCGGATGAGCTGTCCTCGGTCGTCGACCAGGAGATCTCGCGGCTCGTGAACGAAGCGCACGATCGCGCCATCACCGTCCTCACCGAACACCGCGAGTTCCTGGAGGAGATGTCGCAGATCCTGATCCTCACCGAGGTCATCGACGGGCCTGACCTGCACGCGTATTTCGAGGGCACCAAACCCATCCCGTCCCCCGAGGAGCTCCGGCGTTCGGTCGGCGGCGACAGCCGGCGCACCGCGGACCAGAAGCCGGCGCCCGCCGGGCCCGACATCGTGGTCCAACCACCGCCCGAGAGCTGACGCGCCGGTCAGTCCCTCTGCCGGCTCACCAACAGGTCGAACCGCCCACGGAAGCGCTCCAGGAAGCGGTTGTAGTTGCGCCTGGACAGCCGATCACGCTCCTCGGGCGACGTGGCGGTCCACATCCGGTGTTCGTGCCGGGCGACGGGCACGTGCACGACGAGGGCCCGAAATCCCGCGTCTTTCAGCCGGAAACACAGCTCGATGTCGGCGGTCCGATACCAGCGGAACCGTTCGTCGAACCTCGCGATCTCGCCGAGGAGGTCGCGGCGGAACGCCATGAGGTAGCCCTCGACGGCGTCCACCTCCGGTCCGGTGCTCTCGTGGAACTCGCGCAGGTCCTCCGTGGAGATGCCGAACGGCCCGCACACCCCGACCGACGGGTCCGCGAGGGCCGCCTCCAGCGGACCGAACGCGTCTCCGATCGCCTCGACCGACCCGTCGAGCGCCACGACGACCCGACCCCGCGACCGCCGGAGCCCGGCGTTGCGGGCGGCGGCCCAGCCCGTGCCGGCCTCGAGCGACACGACCTCGACGTCGTCGCCGTAGGTCGCGGGATCGGTCTCCGTCAGATCGGCGACCACGTAGTGCACCTCGCGATGGCCTGCGAATCGCCGGAACGACGCCACGGCGCGGGCTACGTCGTCCGGCCACCCCTCCACCACCCAGTGCAGGCTGACGTCGGCCGTGGCCGGCTCGCCGAGGACGCTCGGCACGTCGCCGGCCCGACGCCGGGGCGACCGTTCGGCCGCGACGGGCTCCAGGGAGGAACCCTCCGGCCCGTCCACCACGCGATATCCGAGCTCGCCGATGCGATCACGCAACGCGTCGGCGCGGGCGAAGTCGCGGTCGGCGCGCGCCCGAGCGCGCTGCTTGACGAGCTCGTGCACCTGTGGCGGCACGTCCGTCACGTTCGATGCCTCCGGACGAAGTCCAGCACGGCGGCGTCCGCGCGCTCCGGCTGCTCGACGTGATACGCGTGGCCGGCGCCCTCGAGGATCACGAGCTCGGCGCCGGGGATCCGCGAGGCCAGCAGCTCCGCGTTCCGGGGATCGACCAGCCGATCGCCCGACCCGTGCAGCACCAGCACGGGGACCACCACCTCCCCCAGCCGCTCGGAGACGTCCCACCCGCGCATGGCATCCCACTGCCGGCGTTCCCCGGCCCGGCTGCGCCCGTGCCAACGTTCGGCTCGCGAGAGCGCCTCGACGACCTCCGGGTGGTCGTCGGCGAACGACGTCGAGAACCGCTGGAGCCACGGACGGTCCTTCGGCACCCGGTCGGCGGTCGGCAGGGCCGTACGGTGACCGGGGTGCGTCGCGGCGAGCACGGCCGATCGCACCCGGTGCGGATGGGTCACGACGAGCTCGAGCCCGACCATCCCTCCGAACGAGCGTCCGTACAGGTGGAAACGTTCGAGCCGCAGCTCGTCCATGAGGGCGAGGCCGTCGCCGGCGTACGTCTCCATGGTCGCGGGCGCTTCGCCGGAGCGGCTCCGGCCGATCCCCCGATGATCGAAGGCCACCACGAACAGCTCCGAGGCCAGCGCCGACACCGTCCGCCCCCAGCCGGAAACGTCGCCCCCCAGGCCTTCGAGCAGCAGGATCGGTGCCCGCTCGGGGTCGCCCGCCACCTGGTAGTGGATCCGGGCGCCGTCGGGTCGGTCGAGGAAGGCCACCCGGGACCGGGCGTCAGACGGGTTCCCTCGCAACCGCGCGCAGGCGCCCCGCCACGGACTCGAGCGTCTTCAGCGCGATCGACGGGTGTTCCATCAACATCCCGCGGAAGACCCAGCCGGTGATGCCGGCCAGCCGGACCGGGGTGAGCGCCGTCACCGTGGCCGTCCTCGGCCCGCCGTCCAGGAGGGCCACCTCGCCGAAGAAGTCGCCCTCGCGCAGCACGGCCTTGCGTTTGCCGCCGACGGTGACCTCACATTCCCCCTCGAGGATCATGAACAACCCGACGCCGCGTTCACCCTCGCGGGCGATGACGGTGCCCGCGCGATGGGAGATCTCCTTCGCCGCCTGCGCGATGATGGAGATCTCGCGTTTGGTGCAACCGGCGAAGATCGGCACCGAGGCCAACCGGGTGGAGATGTCGTCGCGTGCCACCAGCGCGTTCCTCCTTCCGACGGGCACCGTATCCTATCCCGCCGCCGCCCGCCCGACGCGGGTACGATGGGCGGCGGTGAGCGAACGACGCCGGTTCACCGCGATCGTCCTGTTGTTCCTCATCGGGTTCGGCCTGGTGGGGTTCTCGAGCGTGGTCGGGTCCGTCTGGCCGTTGCTGCTGAGCCCGATCCCCTACGCCGCGATCCCGTGGATCGTGGTCCGATCCGACGATGCGGAGCCCGTCCCGGCCGAGGCCGAGGCCTGACCCGTGGCGGCCCCGCGGGGTCGCGTGATCGACCTCAGCCACCCGATCCGTGAGGGGATGACCACGTACCCGGGCCTGCCCGGCCCCGAGTTCGGCGACCACCTCACGCGCGAGGAGGCCGAGGGGGCCTATGGCCAGGGAATCACGTTCCACATCGGGCGGATCTCGATGGTTGGCAACACCGGGACGTACCTGGACAGCCCGTTCCATCGCTGCCCGCATGCGACCGATCTGGCCGGCCTCGATCTGCCCCGCCTGGTGGACGTCGAGGGCCTGGTGGTCCGCGCGGCCGCCTCGGGGGACCGCGCGGTGGACGTGGCTCACCTCGAGGGCCACGAGGTCGCCGCGAAGGCGGTGTTGGTGCACACGGGCTGGGACCACCACTGGGGCACCGAGGCGTACGGGCGCGACAACCCGTACCTCACCGAATCGGCCACGGCCTGGCTGGTCGAACGCGCTCCCGCGCTGGTGGGGATCGACTCGGTCAACATCGACGACATCGGCGACCGGCGCCGCCCCGCCCACTCGGGCCTACTCGCCGCCGGCATCCCGATCGTGGAGCACCTGTGCGGGCTGGACCGGCTGCCCGACCACGGCTTCCGGTTCCACGCGGCGCCACCGGCCGTCGAGGCGTTCGGCACGTTCCCCGTCCGGGCGTACGCCGTGCTCCCGGGGCCGTGAGTTCATCGTTCGACACCGCGTACGAAGGCACGCCGGCGTGGGACCTCGGTCATCCGCAGCCCGCGATCGTCCGGCTGGTGGAACGCGACCGGATCCGGGGCGCGGTCCTCGACGCGGGGTGTGGGACGGGAGAGAACGCGCTGTTCCTGGCCGGTCGCGGCCACCGGGTCCTCGGCATCGACCGGGCCGCCGCGGCCGTGGAGCGGGCCATGGCAAAAGGCCGCGAGCGAGGCCTCGAGGCGGAGTTCCTGGTCTGGGACGCGCTCCGAGCGGACGAGCTCGGCCGGGAGTTCGACACCGTCGTGGACGTCGGCCTGTTCCACACGTTCGCCGGCGACGAACGGGTGCCCTACGCCCGGGCCCTCGCGGGCGCCGTCCGCCCCGGCGGCCATCTGCTCCTCCTCTGCTGGAGCGAACGCAACGAGTGGGGGTTCGGCCCGCGCCGCGTCACCCACATGGAGATCCGCGGCACGTTCCACGACGGCTGGGCCGTCGAAGGGATCGAGCCCGAGACCTACGAGACGTCGCTCGAGCCCGGGGCGCACGCCTGGCTCGCGACGATCCGTCGCGAGCCCTAGGCGCGGATCTCCTGTCGCATGAACGCCTCGTAGGCACCGGCTACGTGCTCTCGCGCCGGGGCGAGTTGGCGGAGGCGCGATGGGAGCTCGAGGCCGCTCGGGAGATCTTCGAGCGAACACACGACGCGAAGGACCTCTGGAGGACGCTGAACGAGCTGGCACGGGTGGCCCGCCTCGATGCGCGAACGGACGAGGCGCGCACGCTGCTGGAGCGCTCGATCGGCCTGCTCGGCACGAGCGACGACCCGATCCCCGCGTGGGCGCACCTCGAGCTCGCGAGGGTCTTCCACGAGCTGGGCGATCCGGGGCGGAGAAACACGCGAGGAGCGGCATCGAGCTGTACGAACGCACCGAGCAGTCGATGGGCTTCGCCGTCGAGCATCGGCTCCTCGGCGACATCCTTGCGGCGACGGGGGACCACACCGCCGCCTCCGAGCTCTACCGAACGGGCCTGGAGGCGATCGAACCGCTCCTCTGACGGACGCCCACAGCGCCGGCCGGTTCGACTTCCCCCCCGACGAGTTCGGGCTGGTGGACGGATGCCCCACCCCGCTACCGTTGCTCTTCGTGGCGCGCGCGCGGATGGAGGTCACCCGCCCGGACAAGGTGCTTTGGCCGGCGCCGGACATCACCAAGCAGGGGTACGTCGACTATCTCGGTTCCGTCGCCGAGCACCTGCTGCCGTGGCTGCGCGACCGACCACTGTCCGTCATCCGAGCGCCCGACGGCGTCCAGGGACAGCGGTACTTCCAGAAGAACACCCCCTCCTACGCTCCCTCCTGGATCCGGACGGTCACGATCCCGGCGCCGAGCGCCGGGCGCGACGTCGCCTACACCGTCTGCAACGACGAAGCCACCCTGTCGTGGCTCGGGAACCAGGCCGCGCTCGAGCTCCATCCGGCACCGGTGCGGCGCGACCGCCTGGATCGGCCCGACCTCCTCGTCGTCGACATCGATCCGCCCGACGGCGCCTTCGACGCCGCCGTCGAGGTGGCGTACCTCGTGCTGGAGGTGCTCGACGATCTCGGGGCGACCCCGCTGGTCAAGACCACCGGGGGCAAGGGGGTGCACGTGGTCCTCCCGATCGTCCGGCACGTCGAGCCCCAGCAGCTTCGGCGCGCGGCCGCGCGACTGACGGCGATCGTCGCCGAGCGGCGGCCACGTCTGGTGACCGCGGAGTTCCGCAAGGCCGAGCGCGGCGGGCGCGTGATGTTGGACCCGTCCCGAAACGGAACCGGCGCGACGATCGTGGCCCCGTTCTCGCCGAGGGTACGCGCCGAAGCCACCGTGTCGTTCCCCATCGTGGCCCAGGAGCTCGGATCGGTCGAGCCCGGGGATTACACGGTGGCGACGGTTCCCGGGCGATTGCGCGACGCGGGTCCGGCGGCGTGGGCGACGGCGGCCGCCGGGCGCCGCCAACGCGTTCCCGCGTCGCTCCTCCGCGACTGACCGCCGAACGACCCTCGGTGGAACGAGGCGCCCCGGAATCCGGATCCTCGGAGGGAACGCCGGATCGAGCCCGGGCGGATGTGACCACGACAGCGGCCCCGGTCTTGACAACCGCAGGGGAGCGGGGCTAGCGTTGAGCTCAGACTTTGTATGGTGACTAAACAAACTACCGCCGCCGTCGTCTCCCCCCCGACGGGTCCCGGGCTGTCGCTTCGCACCCAGAACCTCCGCGCGGCCCTGCAACACGTGTACCGCGAGGGCGTGACGAGCCGCGCCGACCTGTCTCGGCTCACCGGGCTCACCCGGGCCACGGTCTCCACCCTCGTCTCCCGGCTCGTGGACGACGACCTGGTCCGCGAGACGGGCGTGGGGACGTCGTCGGGCGGCAAACCCCCGACGCTGCTGGAGCTGAACCCGGGTGGCCGGACGATCGTGGCGATCGACCTCAGCCGGCGGCCCTTCGGTGGCGCGCTCGTCGATCTGAGCGGCAGGATCCACCACCGGGCCACCGGCGGGCGCAGTGGAGCCCGTGGACGCCAGGGGCTGCGCGACGTGTTCCGCCTCGCCGACCGGCTGGTGGCCGAGGCGCCGAGCCCCGTGCTCGGCGTCGGCGTGGGGACGCCCGGCATCGTCGACCGCGACGGCGCGGTCGTGGAGGCGTCGAACCTCGGGTGGCACGGCGTCCCGCTGCGCCGGGAGCTGGCGGAGCGCCTCGAACGGCCGGTCACGGTGGCCAACGACGCCCACGTCGGCGCGCTCGCCGAACTCGGCGCCCATCCGGACGGCAACCTCGTGCTCGTGAAGGTGGGGCTCGGTATCGGGGCCGGCATCGTCGTGGACGGCCGCCTCCACCTGGGCGATCGCCCGGCGGCCGGCGAGATCGGTCACATCCGCGTGGTTGAACGCGGCGCCTCGTGCCGATGCGGGAACCGGGGCTGCCTCGAGACCGTCGCCAGCGTACCCAGCATCATCGGTGCGGCCCTGCGGTCGGCCGGGCGTGACCCGGAGGACGGCGGCGACCTGCCGTGGGACGCGGACGAGCTGGCGGCGGCGATCGGGAAGACGGCGGTCGGCCGGGCCGTGGAACGGGCGGGTCGGCACGTCGGAGCCGTGCTGGCGCACCTCGTCGCGATCCTCGACATCCACCGGATCGTGGTGGCCTTCGAGCTGTCGGGCGCCTCCGACCCGTTCCTGGAGGCCATCGCCGGTGAGATCGGCAAACGGGTCCTGCCCGACCTGGCCCCGGTGGTCGAGCTCTCGGCGAGCGAGACCGGGGCCGACCTGGTCCTGTCCGGCGCCGCCGCCCTGGTGCTCCGCCAGCAGCTGGGGGTGTCGTGGCGATGACCCCGGTGGCCGACGCCTTGTTCCTGGGCGTGGACATCGGCGGCTCGTCCGTCGAGACCGTCGTGACCGACCGAACCCACCGCGTCGCCGCCCACGCCCTCGAACCCACCGACACCTCGAGCCCGGACGCCGTGGTGCAGAGCGCGCTGACGTCCATCCGGGGAGCGCTCGTCGAGGCGGCGGGCGCGGCCGAGGTCGTCGCCGGCATCGGGATCGGCGCGCCTGGTCAGGTCGACGCCGAACGAGGCATCGTCCGGTTCGCCATGAACCTGAACATCGGCGGAGCGGGGCTCGCCCTCGGCGCGGCGATCGAAGAGGTCTTCGGGCTGGGGGTGGTCGTCGAGAACGACGTCCGGGCGGCCGCGGTCGGGGCGTACCAGCTGGTCCGCTCGCAGGTGCCCGACCTGCGCTCGCTCGTCTACCTCAGCATCGGGACGGGCCTGTCCGCCGGTGTGGTGGTCGACGGCGGGCTGCGCCGGGGCCGGGAGGGGTTGGCCGGCGAGATCGGCCACGTCGTCGTGGACGAGGACGGCCCGCCCTGCCGATGCGGGCTCCGGGGGTGCCTCGAGGCGGTGGCCGCCGGTCCCGCCGTGGCGCGCTCATGGCCGAGGGACGACGGACGAAACGCCGAGGACCTGTTCCGCGCCGCGGCCGAGGGACGGGCCGACGCCACACGCGCCGCGGCCGAGCTGACGACGCGGTGGGTCGAGGCCATCCAGTGGCTCGCCCTGGCCCACGGGGCGGATCTCGTCGTGTTGGGAGGCGGCGTGGGCTCGGTGGGCGGACCGCTCCTGGCATCGATCCGGGAGCGGCTCGCGCGCTTCGCGGAGCGTTCGGAACTGGCCCGGCGGCTGGTGCCGCCCGAACGGGTGGTGGCGGTGCCGACCGGCCACCCGACGGGCGCGATCGGCGCCGCCGCCGTGGCCAGGGAGCGGCTCGCCGCGGCGCCTCCGGCGCCGCGGGCGGGCGGAGAGGAGGACCGGAGCTTCATCGCCAGTGGGGAGGGGACGGCATGACCGGAAGGAGGGTCGGGATGCGCAGGTTCAGGCTTGCGGCCGCGGTGTTCGGGGTGCTCCTCATCGCCGCGGCCTGCACGAACGAGTCGCCGGAACCCCCGGCGGACGGGGGCGGCGACGAGCCGCCCGCGACCACCGGCGAGACCGGCGAGACGGCGCCGTACGAGTACCTGGCTCGGGCGGAGGCGGGCGAGTTCGCCGGCACGCAGGTGGAGGTTCTCTCGCAGTGGATCGAGCCCCAGGACGAGATCTTCGAGTCCGCCCTCGCTCCGTTCGTGGAGCGGACGGGCATCGAGGTCGTCCACGAGGGGTTGAGCGACTACACGACCGTGCTGACGGCACGCGTCGAGGGCGGGAACGCCCCCGACGTCGCGCAGATCGCGCAGCCGGGGCTCATGCGGTCGTTCGCCGAGGCGGGCAACCTGGTGAACCTGAGCGAGTGGTTCAACACCGAGCAGCTCGCGCAGGACTACAACCAGACCTACCTCGACCTCGGATCGGTGGGCGGCGACCTGTACGGGATCTTCTATCAGGCGTTCACCAAGTCGATCGTTTGGTACCCCGTGCAAGCCTTCGAAGACAACGGCTACGCGGTGCCGACCACGTGGGACGAGCTGATCGCGCTCAGCGACCAGATCGTCGCGGACGGCAACGGCAACCCGTGGTGCCTCAGCACCGAACAGGACGCGTTCACCGGATGGGTGATCACGGACTGGCTCGAGGACGTGCTGCTCCGCACGGCCCCCGTCGAGGTCTACGACCAGTGGATGGCGCACGAGATCCCGTTCGACCACCCCGAGGTGCTCCAGGCGGCCGACTACGTCGGGCAGATCCTGTTCACCCCCGACTACGTCTACGGCGGGACGACCGGGATCAACTCCATCTGGGTCGGCGACACCCAGACGCCGATGTTCGCCCCGAACGGGCCGAAGTGCTGGATGCACAAACAGGCCTCCTGGATCACGGACTTCTGGCCGGGGGCCCAGGACGGGAACCCGCAGTTCGAGGCCGGCGTGGACAGCGCGTTCTTCTACTTCCCGCCGATCGAGGAGGAGTACGGGCGTCCCGTCCTCGGCGCCGGCGACCAGTTCGTGATGTTCGAGGACCGACCGGAGGTTCGCGCGCTGCTCGAGTATCTGGCGACGCCGGAGGCGGCTCGCGGGTGGATCGAGGCGGGCGGCTTCGTGTCGGCCAACAGCAGCGTGCCGGTGGAGTGGTACACGAACTACACGGACCAGGCGATGGCCGAGATCATGGGGCAATCGACGGAACTGCGGTTCGACGCGTCGGACACCATGCCGGCCGAGGTGGGC
>DATHVC010000046.1:0-6925 GCA_035461565.1 Actinomycetota bacterium | reverse complement strand
GTAGTTCGTCGTTCCGTTGACGATCCCCATGACGCGGTGGAGCCGTTCGCCGGTGAGGGACTCCTTCAGGGGTCGGATCAACGGGATGCCTCCACCGACGGCTGCCTCGAAGTACAGGTCGAGCCCTTTCGCGTCCGAGGCGTCGAACAGCTCCCGCCCGTGGTTCGCGAGCAGCTCCTTGTTGGCGGTCACGACCGGCTTGTCGCGCTCGAACGCGGCGAGCACCAGCCCACGCGCCGGCTCGGTCCCCCCGATCAGCTCGCAAACGATGTCCACGGCCGGGTCGTCGATCACGTCCATCGGATCCGTGACGAACCGACCGGCGTCGAGAGGGACGTCGCGATCCTTCGCGGCGTCGCGGACGGCCACCTTCGCCACCTCCAGGCGGCACCCGGCCCTCCGGGCGATGTCCTCGCCGTGGGCCTCGAGCAGCCGGACGACCGCCGCGCCCACGTTGCCGCAGCCGAGGAGCCCGACCTTCAGCGACCGTTCGTTCACTCGACCTCCGGGGGTCCGATCCACCGAGCCATGAGGATCTCGTCTTCGTAACCGTAGGACTTCTTCGCGTGGCGGACGAGCCGGCCCTCCTCCACGAACTCGAACTTCCGGTACAGGGCGATGGCCGCCTCGTTGTGCGGGTACACCGTGAGCTCCACACGTTCGACCCCGAAGCGCCGGGCCCAGTCCAGCGCGGCCGACATCAGCGCGCTGCCGATCCCGCGGCCGCGGTGGCTCGCCACCACGAACATGCCGAACGTGGCCACGTGATACACGGCCGGGTGGTCGTCACGGCGGATCGACAGGCTTCCCACGACCTCGTCCCCATCGAGCGCGAGCAGGTGGGCGGCACGGTCGTCCCAGGGGCGGCGGAACTGGCGCCGGAAGTGGCGGACGGATCGCGTCACCCGTTCCGTCTGGATGAAACGACGCTCCTCGGCGACGCTTCGATAGGCCGCGAGGAACGATGCGGCGTCGCGCGGGCGAGCGGGGCGGATCGCGACGCTGCCCTTCGCACGTCGACTCCCGCCCTCGCGCGGAATGGTCTCGGTCACTCCGACCGCTCCATCGACTCGGGGGCGCCGACACCGAGCAGCCCGAGGAGGTTGGCGATGGCCTGCTGGACCCCCACGCACAGCCACAATCGGGCCTGCGTGAGCGCGTCGTCCTCCGAGAGCACCGGGCAGTCCGTGTAGAACCGGTGGAACCGCCCGGCCAGGTCCTGCGCGGCGTGGGTTAGCCGGTGCGGCGCCCGGAGCTCGGCGGCGCGCCCGATCTCCCCCGGAACGTCGGCGATGGCGCGCAGGAGGTCGAGCTCGGCCTCGTGGGACAGCAGCGACAGATCGGCACGGGTGATCGCCCGGAGCTCCACGCCGCGTTCGGCCGCCCGGCGCAGGATCGAGGCGATCCGCGCATGCCCGTACTGGACGTAATACACGGGGTTGTCCATGGACTGCCGCTTCACGGCCTCGATGTCGAACGTGATCGCCGAGTCGGCGCTGAACATCAACAGGTGGAACCGCGCGGCGTCCGCCCCGACCTCGTCGATCAGCTCGTCGAGCGTGACGAACTCGCCGGCCCGCGTGCTCATCGCCACCGGCTCCTCGCCGCGCACGAACGAGACGAACTGGTACAGGACGATCTCGACCGCCCCGGGGTCGAACCCGAGCGCCTCGGCCGCGCCGCGAACCCGTACGACGTCGCCGTGGTGGTCTGCGCCCCAGACGTAGATGGCGTGGTCGAACCCCCGGGCGAACTTCTCCACGATATAGGCGCAGTCGGCCGCGAAGTAGGTGTGGCGCCCGTCGGACCGGACCAGCACCCGATCCTTGTCGTCGCCGAACGCCGTCGAGCGGAACCAGATCGCGCCGTCCGCCTCGTACGCGTGCCCCGATGCCCGCAGGCGGTCCACGGCCTGGGCGATCTCGCCCCTCCGTGCGAGCTCCGACTCCGAGAAGTAGGAGTCCATCGTGACGCCGAACCGCTCGAGCGTGGATCGGATGGACGACATGGCGCGGGCGATGCCCTCCTCGCGCAGGCGGGCCAGGCGCTCCTCCGGCGGGAGATCGGCCAGGGCGGGGCCCTTGCGCTCGAGGATGTCCCGCGCGTAGTCGATCACGTACTCACCGCGGTACCCGTCCTCGGGCACCTCGGCGCCGCGGCCGAGGAGCTGGAGGTATCGCGCCTCCACGCTCGCGCCGAAGCGGTCCATCTGCCCGCCGGCGTCGTTGAAGTAATACTCGCGCTCTACCTCCCAGCCGGTGAAGGTGAGGAGCCGGGCGATGGCGTCGCCGATGGCGGCGTTGCGGGCGTGGCCGATGGTGAGCGGCCCGTTCGGGTTGGCGCTGACGAACTCGACCTGGACCCGGCGCCCCGTGGGCTCCCGGCCGCCGTACCGATCGCCTTCCTCGGCGGCCTCGCGCAGGGCGTCGTGCAGCCACGAGCTCGTCAGGCGCAGGTTGAGGAACCCCGGACCGGCGACCTCCGCCTCGCGGATCAGGTCCGAAGGAGGCATCGCGTCCCGGAGGGCCTCCGCGACCTCGCGAGGGGGTATGCCGACGCGCGCGGCGAGCGCGAGCGCCAGGTTCGTCGAGAAGTCGCCGTGCTCCTTCACGCGTGGCTTCTCGACCTCGATCTCCGGCAAGGGGCCGTCGACCAGGATGCCGGAGGCTTCGAGCGCCAAGCGCAACAGTTCCTCGAGCCGCTCTTCGATCATGGGCGACCGGGCGCCGTCAGCCGTCCCGTTCGGCCAGCGCCCGACGGACCGTCTGGACGAGGTCGGTGGGTTCGATGGGTTTGACGAGGAACGCGTACACGCCAGCAGCGTAGCCGGGGTCCCCCGCGGCGTCCCGGTCCAGACCGGACAGGACGATGACCGGCGCCTCCGTCACCCCCGCGAACGCGCGGAGCCGGCGCAGCGTCTCCCAACCGCCCAGGTCGGGCAGCCCCAGGTCGAGCACCACGACGTCTGGGCGCCGCGTGGTGGCGGACACGACCGCCGCCTCGCCGCTCCCCGCCGTCCGCACCTCGAAGCCGGCCGAGCGCATGTTGATCTCGAGCAGGCGGAGGAGCACGGGCTCGTCGTCGATGAGCAGGACGACAGGGGCGTCGCTCACCGCCGAAGCATAGGGCCCGGCGCGCCGCGGGTGGTTGTTAGACTCGATCGAGACGCCCTCGTAGCTCAGTGGATAGAGCGCCGGCCTCCGGAGCCGGGTGCGCAGGTTCGAGTCCTGCCGAGGGCACGGAGAGAAATCGTGGAGTCGCTCCCCGATCTCTCCTCCTCGCCTCCCTGCTCCTTGGGAATCAGCGTCTATCGAGGCCGCCCGCAGTACGAGGTACCCGGATTGACTGCGCGCCTTGCCCGCCTCTGGACGGGACTCGGTCTCTGGCGAGAATGCGACCTCCGAGCGACGGGTCTCGCGAAGCCACCGCGTCACGCGTTCCGCACTACGGTGTTCAGGCCCCGGCCGATGATCACGAGGCCGCCGATCGCGGTCATGACGCTGACCCAATCCACGTCGTTTCGCCGTTCGAGGTCTTGGTGAGACCGAACAGCAGTACGGCAATCACGACGACGACGATCCCTATAGCCGTCGTCAACGACACGACGATCGTGAGAGCCGGGATCGACACGACGACTCCGTTCACGGGCGCGACCGAGTTCTTGTGCCCCACACGTCTCCCGGGATCGCTCATTTCATCGGCTGATCGGTCCCCAGACATCGCTCGGGGTCACCGGACCCTCGGGATCTTGGCGTGAAGGGCGCAGCGGGCACGCCGCGCATCAGCCCGACAACGCTCGACTCGATCTCGGGCCCCGGGTCAAGCGCCTCACGTGAGAAGGGATCGGTAAATCACGTGCCCCGGGCTCGTCGGGCCCCCCACGTAGTTGTGTCCCTCACCCCACACCATCACCGCGCGACTCTCGAGCAGGTCGATCCCTTGGTAGTCGCCGTATGGGAACTCGAAGCCGTTGGCGTGCGACTCGGACCGGGCGGAGTCGAACTGCGAGACGCGGACGCTCGGCCCGGTCCATGAGAGCCCTCCGTTCGTCGACGTGCGGTACCAGACGTTCCACCCGTTGTTGTGGTCGAGCGGCTCGCCGAGACGGTCGTCCATCCAGATCACGCTGATCTCGCCCGCCGAGCCACCCTCGACCCTCGGGTAGAGGGCGTAGCAGTTACCGCCTGCACACCCGGATGCCGTCTTGTCGTCGACCCGGCCGACGTAGTGCCAATTCGCCGAGTCCGTGCAGTCTGTGCCGGCCGAGCAGCTGGAGAGCTGCACGATCGGCGGCCGACCCGGCCGGTTGGGAAGGTTGTCCTGCCACACGAGGTAGAGGTTGCCGGCGGCATCGATCGCGACATCGTCCTGCGGACCCCAGTACGCGAACCCGCACGCGACCGAGGGCGGGCAGTGTGGGCCCGCCGATCCCTCCGCGACCCGCGCGAACGCGGTCTCCGAGGTCCCTGCCGTCGTCTTCGACACCTGGTAGATCGCCGCGGTCTTCCCGGTGCAGCTCCCGAAGCAGTCTCCCCACGCGAACCAGGCGTTGCCGGCAGCGTCCAGGACCGCGCCCTCCGGGAAGGCGACGTGGGCGTCCTGGAGCACGAGGCTCTCGGACCATGTGGCGCCGCCGTCAGCCGACCGCGATAGGAAGTGATTCTTCCCCGACGCGTACATCACGTAGACGTTGTCGTCGTTGGCCACGAGCCATGGGTGATCGCACGCGGTACAGAGGGGCCCGTTGACCTTGGTCGTGGTCCACGTTGCGCCGTGGTCTGTCGACTTCGCAACGAGCACATCGGTAGCGAACCCGGTGCCGAACGCGAGGAAGCTCACGTACACGGCATGGGTCACCTCGTCGATCGTTACAACGACGTCGACGACGTTGGGGTACCCCAGCCGAGGTAGCGCGACGAGCGGTCCGAACGTGCGCCCTCCGTCGGCCGAGGACCGGACGTAGATCTCCCGCGGCCCAGCTGACGCCGGGTCGCACGAGGGGTCGCCGGGGAAATGAGCGATCCCAACGTAGACGTCCCTACCGGAGGCCGCAATCTCGGGCTCCCAGTCATCGCCGCCGCAGAACCCGAGGTTCGTGGCGTTCGTCTCCGCCACAGACGGCAGGACGGCCCCGGCCACCGGGGGGAGCGACGCGAACAGGAGCGCCCCCGCCACAGCGCTTGAAACGATCGAGCGCCGACCTATCCGGATCGCGAGGAAGCGGATCGAGCCCATGTGGCCTCCTCTCCTGCCTCGGAGCGCGATGCCGCGCATCAAGGGGCGGCTGTGCTCGAGGCGCGGCTGCGTCAGGGACCTGGAGGCTAGTGAGCGCGAGCCATCAACGCAAGTCGATGGCGGGGCGGCGACGCCCCCGCGGCCATCCGGTCGCCTGAGCCCTCATCGTCGCAGTCGTTTGGCGCCCCGCGGGCGAGAAGCGAAGTCACGGCAACGCGTTCACCGCGATGACGTCGCGATACCAGCGCGCGCTTGCTTCCCGGCGCGGGACCTCTGAGCAATCGGGGAACGGCCATCAGTCGCTGGGCGCCATACTTCCGACAGCGGAGCGGCGGAGCTTGGCGTCACGGGCACTCAGAGCACATACCCATCTACCTGCGGACATCTTCCGGTACCGTCCAGTTGGGTGCACCCACCGACACCGCGCCGACCCAACACCGCCAGCCCACTCCGACACGGCGCTCCCCACCGCCCGAGGCGTTGGTTCACCGCCCACCTGGCCCCGTGCGCGATCGTCAACGGATTCATGATGGGACCTGGGTCATGACGCGACCTTCGATGAACCGCCGGCTCCTGCTGATGCGCCATGCCAAGTCCAGCTGGGGCGACGAGTCGTTGCCCGACCACGACCGGCCCCTGTCCGGGCGGGGCCGTCGCGCCGCCGAGGTCGTGGGGGCGCATCTGCGCGCGACGGAGCTGCTTCCCGATCTCGTTCTGTGTTCGTCCTCCGCGCGGACCCGCGAGACGTTCGATCGCCTGGGTCTCCACGGGATCGAGGTCTCGTTCGACGAGCGACTCTACGGAGCGGGCGGCGACGAGCTGCTCGGACGGCTCCGGGAGCTCGGGACGGACGTCGTGACGGTGCTCCTCATCGGTCACAACCCGGGAGTCCAGGAGCTGGCGCTCGAGCTGGTGAGGCCGGCCCGGACGCCCGAGGCCGCCCGGATGGGCGAGAAGTTCCCGACCGGTGCCCTCGCCGTCTTCGGAGTTCGGGCCGCGTGGGTCGAGCTGAGCGCCGCCACGGCGAGGCTCGAGACCTTCGTCACGCCGCGAGACCTCTCCGCGGCGCGCTGAGGGTCGCGCCCGGATCGGGGGGGTGGCTCCTCGGCGGAGCCACCCCCCCCGAAGACGGTCCGATTCAGGGCAGCAACGTGATGCGGTTCTGCGGTCCCGGCGCCACCGGCGAGTTCGCCGCGAAGTAGTCCGTCAGGGCGTCGAGGTCCAGGGCGCCACCGAGACGGTCCGTCCCCTGGACCAACACCGTGAAGTTGTCCCCACCGTCGGCGAGGAAGCTGTTCACGGTGACCCGGTACGAGGCGGCCGGGTCGATCGGGACGCCGTCAATCGCGATCGATCCGATGTCGACCTTGTTCCCCGTGGGTGCGGAGGCGCTCCAGGAGTAGGTGAAGCCCTCCGACACCTGAAGGATTCGGTTCTGCCCCGGGGCAGGAGTGTCGATCTGCTGCTCGAGCAGCGTGTCGATCTGCTGGCCCGTCAGGGTCATCGTCACGAGGCTGTTCCCGAACGGCTGGACGGTGAAGGCCTCACCGTAGGTGACGTTGCCGTCACCTTCGCCGGCGGGGCTGCTCGCGTAGGTCAGGTCCGCTCGGATGCCCCCCGGATTCATGAACGCCGCCACGGCCTCCCCGAAGCCGGCCGGCGCGGTGGCCGCGAGCTGGGCGTCCGCGAT
>DATHVC010000045.1:0-2651 GCA_035461565.1 Actinomycetota bacterium | reverse complement strand
CCTTCAGCAGGAGCGGGCCGAGCGCTCCGGCGCGGATCATCCCCGGCCCCAGGCGGAACTCGGCGTCGGTCTGCCCGGTGTGCCTGGGGAAGGCGCCGGTGCCGATCGTCGCGTGGGTGGCGGGGGTGATCGACGGGCTCGAACCCACGCTCGCGTCCTCGTACCACGCGCCGTCCTCGATCAACGATCGCAGGACCGGCCAATCGCCGGGGAACTCGTCCAGCACGCCGATCCCGGCCGCATCCCAGATAAGGGTGACGATCAGAGCGGGTGGAGTCTCTGCCTCCTGGATCTCAGGAAGTGGAGACCCGTCCAGCGCTTCGAAGTCGAACCCGAGAAGGGCGGCCTGCGTGGGCGCGACGTCGGCGAGCGTGGCCGGCGTGTGCAACCGCCCGAGCGCCGGGATCACGCCCGGCCCGTACCAGAAGAGGGGAACGACCTGGAGGTAGTCCCACGGGCCCGAGTGCGGGAAGTTCGTGCCCACGAAGTTCGGCTCCCGCGGCACGATCGCGATCTGCCCGGAACGTTGCGGATCGGTGCCGCGCCAGACCCGCAGCAGATGCTCATGCGGCATCGCGCAGGCCGCGTCTTCGATCTCGCCAGGCACGGGCACGATCTCGGGACGTTCGGCGGGCGACTCCGCCCGCGCCGTCTCCCCGGTGCCGCCGGCCGCGCGATCCGGGGGCGTCCCCGTCCCTTCGGCCGACGACGAGCAGGCCGCGGCCAGCATCGCGAACGCCGCGGCAACGGCGCCCGCCGACCGCCGCGGACGCCGCCGGGTCACTCGCGGGCCTCGGGCAAACAGGGGAGCTCCCCGAGCATGTTCGAGGGGAAGGCGGCCTGGAACACGGGATCGCCGGCCTCGTCGGCGGGGACCTCGACGCCGGGCTGCGCGACGTCGGCTTTCGTCAGGCCCATGATCCAGGCGCTCACGTCTTCCAGCGTGTGGCCGTTCGCCTCCAGAGCCTCGACGTTCACGAACATCTGGGTGGGCTGAACGAGCTCGACGATCTTCGCGTCGTCGTCGGCGTTCCCAAACGTCTCGTTGATCCCGTTGGCGATCGGGGTCGCCGAGATCTGGAAGGCGCCGGACAGCGCGGGGTCGGGGATCGACCCGTGGTCGGCGGTGAGCACGAACGCCCACTCCCCCTCGCCGACGGTTTCGTCCAGGAAGTCCACCAGGACCTCGAGCTGCTCGTCCTGCGCGCGGACCGCGTCCTGCATCTCGACCCCGTCCATGGTCCAGACGTGACTGATGTAGTCGATCATCTTGAAGTTCACGAACAGCAGGTCGGGCACGTCGTCGGCGCCGAAGCGTTCCTCCTCGATGAGCTTCGTCAGGACCCGGGTCTGGTACGGGATGCGGGCGGGAGTGTCGAACCCAGAAAGCAGCGGCGCGATCTCGTTGTCCCGCCATCGCCCGTCGAGCGCGCCGTCCGCGGCGTCGACCGCGCGGACGTCGTCGTCGAACCCCGGCACGTCGTTGATGTAGCCGGGGAAGCGGTAGAAGGGCTGGAGGACCGGCGTGAGGTTCCACTCGAAGCCTTCGGCACCAAGGGTCTCCGCGCCCAGCTTCTCCCGGATCACGGCGATGTCCCGGTCGCCGCCGCCCCACAACGACCCGTGTCCCAACATGCCGAGATGGATGCTGACCGTCCCGAGCTCGCCGACGACGGGTTCGTTGTCCATCGCGACGTCGTAGAGGTCGCCGAGCGTCGGCGCCGTGAAGTATCGAGGGCCGAGCTTCCACGGCGTTGTGAGCTCGCCGCCGATCCGCATCCGGTGCGCGGAGATGCCGTGGTTGCGGGGGAACATCCCCGTGCCGATGGTGGCATGCGTCTGCGCCGTGCTCGTCGGGGTTGTGCCGACGGTGGCGCGTTCGTACCACGTTCCCTGCGGGATCAGTGAGCGAAGGTACGGCCAGTCGTCCGGCCAGCGTTCGAGGACGTTCATCCCCGCCGCGTCCCAGATGATGGTGAGGATCAGCTTGGGCGGCGTTGCGTTGCCGGCCACGGCCTCGCGCATCGGTGAGCCGTCGGGCGTTCGGAACGGGAACCCCAGGAGCTCGCCCTGCGTTGGCGCGATCCCGGCGAGCGTGACCGGCCGAGCCACCTCGCCGCTCGGCGCGACGTGGCCGGGCCCGTACCAGAACATCGGGATGTCCTGCGTGTAGCGCCACGGGCCGACGTGGGGAAGGCCGGCACCGACGTAGTTGGGCTCGATCGGCAGGATCTGGAGCTCGGCGCTGCGTTCGGCGTGATGGCCTCGCCACGTCCTGAGCAACCACTCATGGGGAAGCGAACACGCCAGCTCCGCGATCTCGCCGGCGGCGAGCTCCGGGCTCTCCCCCGTGCCTTCGGTGGGCCTGGGCCCGCCGGTCGGACCGCCGGTTCCGGTCGGCCGGGGGGCCGCATCCGAACCGGTGCAGGCGGCGGCCAGCAGACACAGGGCGACGAACAACACGGGAAGGCGAGGGGAGCTGGCCACGAACGGCATACCAAACACCACCCGACCGATGGCGACAACCCACGGCGCCGGCGGTAGCGTGGAGAAACCGTGACGAGCCGTCGGATGCTCGTGTTGCTCGTCGTGCTCGGGGCGATCGGGATCCCCGCCGGCATCCTGAACGCCCTGTGCGTCGGGCGTTCCTG
>DATHVC010000044.1:0-12467 GCA_035461565.1 Actinomycetota bacterium | reverse complement strand
GAACATCTCCTTCAAATACGAGTCCGAATGACGCGACGACGCCCCCCGGCCGTCGGCCGGGGGGCGTCGTTTCGGTCCCGTGCGGTCAGCCCGTGTTCGGGTCGTCCGGGTCCGCGTTCGGGTTGTCCGGGTCCGAGAGTTGCTGCCCGCGGGCGAACCGGCCGCTCAGCTCCGCCTCGGGATGGCGGGGCTCCTCGGCCTGCCCCTCGGCGAAGTCGCCCTGGTGGACCTGGAGGTGTTCCTCCGGGTCCTCGGCCTGCCCGCGGCTGAACCGCGGCTCGACCAGCTTCGCCACGGACGTCGGGTCGTCCTCCTGCCCGCGAGCGAAGTTCGGTCGCGGCTTGGACTGCGGCTCCGGCGTCTCGCGGGGCGCCACGCGCTCGCGCGGCTCGAGGTCGTCCCGGTCGTCGAACCGGTCGTCGTGTGGTCGGGTCTCCATGGGAACTCCTCCTTGTGGGTCGAGATCGTCGACGATCCCTCACCAAGGGGTGTTCCCAACGGGCCGGAGCCCGAATCATCCCGCCTCGAGCCGCCCCAGGCTCTCGCGCAGGACCTCGGCCGATCGCTCCAGCCGCGCCCGCTCGTCCGCGTCGATCGCCACGCCCACCTCGCGGACGACGCCGGACCCGCTCACCAGGCGGGGGAGCGAGAGCGCACACTCGTAGGCGGGGGTCCACGCGCTCACCGTGAGGATCGACCGACGGTCGCGCACCACGACGTCGACCGCACGGGCGATGACCGCGGCGACGCCGTAATACGTGGCGGCCTTGGCCCGGATGATCCGGTAGGCCGCGTTCACGACCTCGTCTTCGATCGCGCGGCGGTCCTCCTCGGTCCACGAGCCGCCCATCGTGCGCACGAACTCGAAGAGTGGGCGCCCGGCGACGTCCAGGCTGCTCCACACGAGCACCTCGGAGTCGCCGTGTTCGCCGATCACGTAGCCGTGGACGTGTGTGACGTCCACGCCGATCCGGGCCCCGAGGATCTGCCGGAACCGGGCCGTGTCGAGCATCGTGCCCGTTCCGAACACGCGCTCGGGGGGAACCCCGGCATCGGCGGCCCGGCGCTCGGCCACGAGCGTCATCAGGTCCACCGGGTTGGTGGCGACCAGCAGGGTCGTGTCCGGGGCGTGTTTGGCCACGTCGGGGACGATCTGGCCGACGATCCCGGCGTTGCGCTGGAGCAGGTCCGTCCGCGTCTGCCCGGGGGCTTGCGCGACCCCGGCGGTGAGGACAACGACGGCGGACCCGGCCAGGTCCTCCATGCCGCCGGCCATGACGCGGACCGGCGCCACGAACGGCGTGACGTGGGCCACGTCCGCCGCCTCGGCCACCGCCTTGTCCTCGTCCACGTCGACCAGGACGATCTCGGTCGCCACCCCTCGGAGCACCAGGGCGTTGGCCGCGGCCGCGCCGACGAAGCCGGCACCGACGATGCCGACCTTCACCGGTCGATCCGGACCCGGACGCGTACCGACGTGCCGCTCGACGTCGGGACGATCTCGAGCAGGTCCACCACCTGGCGGGTGAGCCACAACCCGCGGCCCCGGAGCTGATCGGGCCTGGGCGGCCGGTACCCGGCCAGGGCGTCGGCCACGCCCGGCCCGTGATCGTCGATCTGGCAGACGACGGAGCCGTCGTCGACCCACGCCCACACCGTGGCGTCGCCGTCACCGTGGACGAGGGCGTTCGTCACGATCTCGTTCACGGCGAGTTGAAGGTCGTGCGCGCTCCCGGGAGAGCCTCCGGACCGCCGCACGAGATCCCCGGCGAAGGCGCGCGCGCCCCCGAGGTCCACCGGACCCGGCAGCACCTCCGCCTCGGGTGGCGGCGGGGCCAGGGGATCGGTCCAGCGGGCCACCAGCGAGGCGGGCTCGACGTACGCCTCGCTCGGTCTTGACCCCGTCCCAACACCCAGGGTGGGGTGCGTCCGGGCGGCGTCGTCGAGCACGTCGGGGGCCAGGCGTGAGGCGTCGTAGGTGCAGACCACCGTCACGGGGAACGGAGCCAGGGCGGTGTTGAGCGCGGACTCGTACCGGGCCCACTCGCGAGCCAGGCCCGGCGGATCGTCGGGCCACAGGGGCTCTCCGACCAGGCGGATGCGGCCGGCGCCGGCTCGGACCGCGTCGGTGACGAACACGTGGAACGCACCCAGCCGCGTCCCCGGGTGGGGATGCCACTGCGTCGTGTCGCGCCAGTGCACCGGTTCCCGTTCGCCGACCTCGGCGCGGAGCGCGTCGAGCTCGCCCGGCCCGACCGCCACGAACACGGGCTCGTCCCGCTCGGCCCCCTGGACCACGAACGGCACCATCCGCTCGAGGAACTCCTCGACGGTCTGGTACACGAGCGCTGGATGGTCGAGCGACGGCGCCATGCCAACCCCCGATTGGCGCGAAGGAACCCCCACCTGAGTGTCCCTGCAGTCCTTCCCGGGAATACGCGAGTCCAACCGTCCGCGGACCGAGGAGTGTTCACCGCCCGTGGCGCGGCGCGAGGGGAGCCCGGGCTCCCGGGCCCGGCGACGGCCTCGGAGGCCCGGCCTCGGTCCTACGTCTCGGTGGCGGCGCGAAGCAGGCCGTCGACGGTGGCGGTCCACGACCACCGTTCTCGCGCGGTCGCGCTCACCAGCGCGCGGAGGTCCCGCCGCTCTTCCTCCGGCAGCTCGAGCAGCCGGTCCAGCGCCGCCCGGAGGTTCACCACCGCCGCCGACCCCGGCTCGAAGGAGAACAGGCCGTCGCGACCCACGGCGGCCTCGAGCGCTCCGGCGATCTCGGCCAGACCGGAGTGCCGGGCGACCAGAGGCAGGGCCCCCGAAGCCGCGCCCTCCGCGGCGACCATGCCGAAGGCCTCGTCGAGGATCGAAGGCACGGCGAGGACGTCCATCGCCGCCAGGACCTCCGGCGCGTATCGATGGTCGAGCCGCCCCGTGAACGTGGCCCGCACGGATTCGGCCGCATCGCCGGCGGCCTCGGGAAGGTCCATCGCCGAGGCGAGCCACTCGAGGGAGTCTCGATCGCCCAGCTCGAACGCCGCGGTCAAGGCGTGGAGCCACTCCCGGTGCGACCCGAACCCCACGACGAGGACGTGCGGCCGGTGGCGCGAACCCTTCACCGCCGCCAGGAGATGGTGCCCCCCTTTCTGCGGGATCAGCTTGCCGAACGAGCCGACGACCGGCCCGTTGTACCCGGCCAACGCTCGCAGTCGCTCGGCCGCGGCGGGGTCCGGCACGTTCTGGTCGTACCGGGTGGCGAGCTCATCGAGAGCTCGGCCGTCCCGCGCCGCGAGGGCGCCCCGAACCTCGTTGTCCAGGCGCGCGGGGCGGCCGCGCGAGACGTCGGGGTCGGCGGCCAGGCGATCGGCCACCTCGACGAGCGCCCGTCGCCGCGACCGGGGGTGGAAGACGGCGTCGTCCAGGCCGGGCGGCACGACCCGCAGCAGGTGTTCGATGCCCGGCACGAGCTCCGAGCACCGGCGCAGAACGTCGCGGCCGGACCCCGTCACGGCCCGGCCGGCCGGCAGGCCCTCGCGCGCGAGTTCGCGGTACCGCCGGTCCGGCCGCACGGCGTATTCGAGGTCGCTCCCGTGGATCTTCGTGACGTATCGACCCGGCCCCACCGCTCGCCGGGCGATCACGCCTCCGGGGATGGCGTGTCCGGCGATCGTCACGTCCGAGTGGTGCCAGGCGGCCGCGGAGCGAAGCGCCGCCACGTTGGCGTCCAGGTACGCGGCGAGCTCGCCGTCGGACAGGTCGACGAATCGCTTGACCTCGAACCCCTCGTAGTCGTCGAGGACGAAGACCGGCAACAGGGCGCCGATCTCCGGACGAAGGAGCACGCAGCGCCCCGACGACGGCGACGCCCCGGTCGGTGCCGGCTCGGCCACCCCGCCGCCGTCGACGGCGCCGGCCGCGTCGATCCACTCATATCGCTCCGGATGGCCTTCCTGGCACATCAACACGACGTCGTGACCCCGGGACCGGAGGATCCTCGCCACCCTGGCCGTATAGACGTTGGACCCCGACCCCTCGAGCAGCCATCCGTGCCAGAGGATGATGCGCACGCGGCGACTACCCGCGATCGAGGCGCGCGAGGACCCCGCCGAGCGCCCGCACCGACTCCTCGGTCGGGGGTTTGACCACGAGGATGGCTTCGTCGGCGCCCGCGTCGGCGAGGTCGCGAAGGTGGGAGGCGATCGCCGCGGGTGGGCCTTCCACCGGAGGGGCGTCCTCGGTGATCGGTCGGCCGCCCGCGAAGCGGTCGATCGCCACGAACACGCAGGCGCTGCGTTCGATCTCGGCCGGGTCGCGGCCCACACGCCGCGCCACCGCGCTCACCGTGGCGTTGTCGCGTTCGAACCCCTCGGGCGTGTTGCCGTACAGGTCGTACCACGTGTTCCAGGCGTCGACGTGCGGCAGGGCGAGGCCGAGCACGCGTTCGCCCGTGCTCCCGATCACCACGGGGACACGCCGCTCCGGCGGCGGGAGCAGAACGGCGTCGCGGACACGCGTGAACCGGCCGTCCAGCGTCACCCGGTCACCGCGAAGCAGCGCGGTCACGACGGTGAACGCTTCGGCGAACCGCTCGACGCGGCGGTCGTACGGCAACCCGAAGGCCTCGAACTCGGCTCGGTTCCACCCGGCGCCCACCCCGAGCACGAACCGCCCGCCCGAGATCTCGTCCACGGCGGCGGCCATGCGCGCCAGCACGCCCGGCGGGTGGAAGGCCAGGCACGCCACCAGCGGACCCAGGGTGACCCGGCGGGTGACGGCGGCCAGGCCGGCCAGCGTGGACCACACGTCCCACGGGCCGCGCTCGGGTCTGCCGTCGCCCCGGTACAGGAGGTGATCGCCGGCCCAGACGGAGTCGAACCCGCTCTCTTCGGCCGCCCGGGCGATCGAGACGATCTCGGGCCACCGAACGACGTGCTCGACCTCCGGCAGTTGGATCCCCACGCGCAAGGGTCTGGCCATGCGGGCGGCAGTCTAGGCCCTCGGCCGTAACGGGATGCGCGAGCCGGCGCGTTCCGCGTATGGTCGTCGAGCGATCCGGGAATGGATCCACCGGAAGGAGGCCGAACCATGGACGAAGCCCCGACGCGTTCCCTGAGCGATGACGACATCGAAACCGTCTCGCCCGGCGCCGCCGCGACCACCGAGGAGCGGCCCGGCGACGAAGACGCCACCGACGCCAAGACGGGCGACGGACGCGACGGCGACGCCACGGACCTGGTGGATGGGGACGCCACCGACACCCGTGACGCCGACGGCACCGACGCGCAAGACACCGACGCCACCGACACCCATGAGGCGGACGGAACCGACACGCAGGACAGCGACACGAGCGACCCGCAGGACACCGACGCCACCGACAGCCGCGACACCGACGGGGTCGACCAGCCCTCGTGAGCCGCATGGCCTCGCCGCCGGACGTGTTGGCGGCGGGTTTTCCGCTCGTACGCTGCGCGGGTGACCCGACGGCGTTCCTCCACGAGGTCTGGGGCCGGCGCGCCGAGGTCTTTCCCGGGGTGGACGCCGCCGGGTACTCGGACCTGCTGACGTTCGATGACGTGGACCGGATCCTCTCGACGACCTCGATCCGGACGCCGTCGTTCCGGCTGGTGCGCTCGGATCGCACCATCGCCGAGTCGGAATACACGCGGACGGCCACCACGGGGTCCAAACCCGTCTCCGGGATCATCGATCCCGCCCGCGCATTCGAGCTGTTCCGCCGCGGCGCCACCATCGTCCTGCAGGGCCTGCACCGGTTCTGGGACCCGGTCACCGAGCTCAACCGCGGGCTCGAGGTCGAGCTCGGCCACCACTGTCAGGTGAACGCGTACGTGACCCCCGCGGGGGCACAGGGTCTGGCGCTCCACGAGGACCCGCACGACGTGTTCGTCCTCCAGGCGTTCGGCCGCAAACACTGGGAGGTGCACGCCGCGCCGGGTGAGGCGCCGCGCGCGCCACGTCACATCGTGCTCGCGCCGGGCGACTGCCTGTACCTGCCGACGGGGACGCCGCACGCCGCGACGACCCAGGACACGTTGTCGGGCCACCTGACCGTGGGAGTCCACGTCAGGGTGTGGCGCGAGCTGGTCTCGGCCGCGCTGGACACGGCCATGCGGGATCGTTCACTCGACGAACCGGTTCCCGCCGGATGGACCCGCCAGCAGGACGTGGTTGCGGCGGAGCTGGGGCGACGGGTCCGCGTGCTCGCCGAGCGCCTGGAGCGGGTGGATCCCGAGGCCGCCGTGGAGGCCGGGCTCGAACGGTTCCTCTCGACCCGGCTCCCGATCCTGCGGGGAGCGCTCGTCGACCAGCTCGCGCTCGACGAGATCGGCGACGACAGCGAGGTGGTGCGCCGTCGCGGCTCCGTGTGCGTCCTGCGCCCGGACGGGGACCGGCTCTCCGTCCTCCTCGGGGACCGCCGGCTGCGGATGCCCGGCTACCTGGAGCCCGCGATGCGCCGGATCGCGGAGGCCGAGTCGTTGCTCGTCCGCGACCTCGCGTCCGAGCTCCCGGACGAGCAGAGCCGCCTCGTCCTGGTTCGACGGCTGATCCGCGAGGGCCTGCTTCGGCCCGCCGCCTGACGCACGTTCGATGGACGACTTCCGGTGCGCGGTCGCTTGTGCCGCCCGCGGCGAACCGATGGCCGGGACGGCGTCGGTCGTCCGCGACTGGCTGCTGCTCGAACATCCCGGACCGTGGGGCATCGATGCCCTTCGGGACGGCCGAGACCTCGCCGTGGTCGGCCGAGAGCTCCTGCGCCGCTCACGCGCCGCTGACGTACGGATCCTGTTGATCCGCCGATTCGGCCGAACGACGGCCGGCCCGGCCACCGGGTTCGCCGTGCATGCGGGGCCGGGCCGGCCGTGGATCGAGCGGATCGAGCTGCCCCGGTTCCGGGACGCGACCTCGATCGAGCTCGAGCGCATCCGCGGGGCCGAGCCGGCCGGGCTGGGAGCACTCCACGAACGGCCGCTGTTCCTCGTGTGCACGCACGGCCGGCACGATCGGTGTTGTGCGGAGCTCGGCCGGCCGACCGCGGCCGCCCTCACGGAGGCGTTTCCGGATGCCACCTGGGAGACCAGCCACATCGGCGGCGACCGGTTCGCCGGCAACCTCGTCGTGTTCCCCCACGGCCTGTATTACGGACGTGTGACGCCCGACGCTGGTCCGCGGATCGCCCGGGCGTACGTGGAGGGACGGGTGGACCTCGAGCACCTGCGGGGACGTTCCTGCCGGCTGATGTCGGTCCAGGCGGCGGAGCAGGCGCTGCGGGTCCGCGAACGGCTGACGGGCGTGGACGACGTCGACCTGGAGAACGCAGCGCGAGCTGCCGGTGGTGTGGTGGCGACGTTCGGGACCGCCGTCGGGCGCTTCGAGGTGTCGGTCGCGGCGGGGGCCTCCCAGCCCGAGCAGCTCACCTGCCGGAGCTCTCGGGACGAACGCGCGCCGTCTTACCGCGTATGGTCCATCCGCCGGTTGGACGGTTGACCGTCAGGCGACCGCGCGGCGAACGACCATGGGCCGCTCGGGTACGGCCGTCCACGGCACGCCGTCCACGGTCTCGACGTCGTCGTCGGGAACCAGCACGCGAACCGGCCCCTGGATCTCGATGACGGGACCGTCGGGACGCGCCCACGATCGCCCGCACCGGCAGACCGTCCGGCCGCCCTCGACGGGCCGGCGGTCGCCGCAGGCCAGGCACTTCATCATGCTGGGCACGGTTCCTCCTCCCGCCGGGGTCTCACCGGCCTTCTGGGAACGGAGCCCTCCCCGGACGTCGCCGGAGCGACACCCGGGGACGACCCCTGATCGAGGCGGCGCTGCCCCGGCGCCGGGCCCTGGTGGCCGGAGCTTCGGCCGCGGAGGGCGAACCTCGCGCCGCCGTCTGGCTTCCTGCCGAGGGGTACCCCTCCGCGGGCCAAGACAAACACGGCACGCCGACGTGCACGTGTTGCGAACGCGAACGTCTCGGGTCAATCGCGCGGCGGCGGGACGCCGAGCCCCCACGCGTCGGCACCGCCGTCCACCACCACGGTGGTGCCGGTGACGTATCCCGCCGCGGGGCTGGCAAGGAAGGCGATCGTGGCCGCCACCTCCTCGGGCCGGCCGAGGCGCCCGAGCGGGACCGTTCGGGCGGCCTCCTCCACCCACGCCTCCCCGTACCCGCGGAGGCCCTCCGTGTCGATGGCGCCGCACGCCACGCAGACGGCGCGGATCCCGTACCGGCTCCACTCGAGGGCGATCCCGCTCGCGAGGTTCTCGAGCGCGGCGCGCGCGGCCGACGCGTGGATCATGAGCGGGACCCCTCTGCGCGGGCTGAACCCGATGAAGACCACGACGCCGGATCGGTTCGGGATCATCGCCCGTTCGGCCACCGTTCTGGTCAGATCCCAGACCGCGTCGATGTTGAGACGGTGCACGGCCCGCCATCCCTTGTTCGAGATGGCCTCGGCCGGGGCCGCGAACTGGCCGCCGGCGTTGTTGACGAGCACGTCCACGCGGCCGAACCGCGTGAGCGCGGCGTCGACGAGGGTCCCAACCTGGTCGGGTTCACGAACGTCCAGGTTCGGCAGGGCCAGCACCTGGGCGCCCGCCCGCTCCAGCTCGGCTCGGACGCGTTCGATGGGTTCGGGCCGCCGGCCGCAGATCGTCACCGCGGCCCCGGAGGAGGCGAACGCACGGGCGGTGGCCGCGCCGATGCCGGTCCCGCCTCCGGTGATCAGGGCGACCCGGCCGGCCAGCGCGTCGGGGGCGAGCGAGGAGAGTGGCTCCATCGCCGGCATCATGACGCCCCGAGGTCGGTCGTGACTCGGATGGTCGGCCTCGGCACGCGTGGAAGAGGAGGGCGGAGGCCGGTCCGGACGCAGGCGGTGGAGGGGCCACCGTCCTTCGGGCAGGGGGGCGGACCGGCCTCCCCGCTCGATCGCCGGCTACGCCGTCCGGCGCGACACGGCCGCTCGATAGGCCAGGAGCGCGATCACGGCCCCCGCGATGGAGCCCAGGAGACCCGCCGGTGAGAACCCGTCGTCCCCCCGCACGAGGAGACTGCCGACGAACCCGCCGATCAGCGAACCCACCAATCCCAGGATCAAGGTCCCCAACAGGCCCATGGGATCCCGACCGGGCACGAGCAAACGAGCGACGGCCCCCGCCACCAGTCCGACGATGAGCCAGGCGATCAGTTCCATGTCGGAGCGAGGTCTACCCAGCCACGACGAGGGGCAAACCGCGCGTCATCAGGCGGGGAGCTTGGTCGTCCGGAAACGCCGGACGTTCAACAGGTACGGGGACGGCGCCGTGTGCTCCCAGCAGCGGTCCCCGTCGTTGTAGACCGACAGGACCGTCCGGCACTGTTCCTCTGCGCACACGCGCCCTGCCGCCAGCCGCCGCGGCCCGCGCCCGGAAACTCCGGGGAACTTCCCGCGAAGGGCCAGCCGCTCCTCGAGGTCGATCGGCTCCTTCATGCGCCGGCAGGTACCCGCGATCGGCGCAGGCCAAACCCGAAGGCGACGTGACCGCCGCGGTCAGGCCGAGGACCCGTGCCGGAGTCCCGAGAGGGTGCGCGACAACAGCCGGGAGACGTGCATCTGGCTGATCCCGAGCTCGTCCGCGATCTCGCTCTGGGTCCGTTCCTCGAAGAAGCGGAGATAGAGGATCCGGCGTTCCCGCTCTGGCAGATGGGCCAGCAGCGGCGCGATGCTCTGCCAGGAATCCAGCCGATCGAACCGCTCGTCGTGTTCGGCCAGCCGGTCCACCGGCGCCTGGTCGTCCACGCCGACCGGGGTGTCCAGCGAATCGGTCGTGTAGACGCGGGAGGCGTCGAGGGCCTCCAGCACCTTCTCCGGGGGTTCGCCCACCTGTTCGGCGATCTCGGGGACGGTGGGTGAGCGGCCGAGCGCCTGGGTCATCGTGCCGACGCACCGCGTCACGAGGACGGCGAGCTCCTGGATCGGCCGGGGGACCCGGATGGCCCACCCCCGGTCCCGAAGGTGTCGTTTGAGCTCGCCGATGATCGTGATGGTGGCGAACGTGGAGAACTTCAGCTCCCGTTTGGGATCCAGGCGGTCGATCGCTTTGAGCAGGGCCATGGCCGCGACCTGCTCGAGGTCCTCCAGGCTCTCGCCCCGGCCCTGGAACCGGCGCGCCAGGTACAACGCCAGCGGGCGGTGGCGGACGAGCAGGGTCTCGCGGGCTCGGTCGTCCGGCAGCTTGGCGAACAGCGCGGAGTCGTCGAGCTCGGCGAGCGCCGTCACGCCGGGGGCCCACCTCCGTCCCCGAGGCCGTTCTTCCCGATGCGCACGGCGGGGCCGCTCGCCGACAGCTCCCACGCCACCGAATCGGTGAGGCCGCGCAGCACCTGGGCCGCGAGCGACGATTGGAGCTCCCGCGGCGGCCACATGGCGACCACGGCGTCGGTCCGGCAGAGAGTCTCGATCCCGTGAGCGTGGGCGCTGACTTCCACGATCACCTCCGTGCCGCGTGCCCGGAGGAGCTGGGCGCACGCCTCGTCCACCGCGATCCTCAGGTCCTCGATCGCATCGATCGTCAGGTCGTGGCGCGCCGCGACGCTCGCCACGACCGTTCGGACGACGTGGAGGAACTCCGCCCGCGCGGGAACGCTCACCCGCACGGCGTCGCCCGAGGCCTCGTTCACGAGATGCCTATACTAGGCCTCACCCCGCGAACGGTCGTTCGTGGAGGTCGGGAGGGACGAGCCGTCGAACTGCGGATCCGAACGCGCGACGAGAGCGGGTGGACCGTGCTCGCCGTCGACGGCGAGGTGGACCTGTCCACCGCCCCAACGCTCCGAGTTCGCATCGAGCAGCTGATCCACGACGGCGCCCGACGGCTCGTCGTGAGCCTGGAGGACGTGGGGTTCATGGACTCCAGCGGCCTTAGCGCATTGGTCGCGGGGTACAAGCGCATGCAGGAGAGCGAGGGCGAGCTGTCGCTGGTGTGCCGCGACCGGTCCGTCCTGCGGGTGTTCACCGTGACCGGTCTCGATCGGGTGTTCGCGATCCACCCCACCGTGGAGGAGGCCATTCCGTCGTGAACCGGGAGGAGTTCCATCTGAACCTGCCGTCCCGGGCGGATCACCTGGGCACGGCGCGCACCTTCGCCGCGGCCATCGCGCGCCACTACGAGGTCGCCGGGGAGACCGTCGAAGACGTGAAGCTCGCCATCTCGGAGGCGTGTGTGGACGCGCTCGTGGCGGGAGCCCCGATCGAGGTGAGCGCCCGGCGCACCGGAGATGCGGTGTGGTTCGAGATCGAGGCCCCCGACGCCGGCGATTCCCCCGAACGAGCGGCGCTCGACGCCCTGGGATCACCGGCCCGGATCGAGCTCATCGCCTCGTTGTTTCCCGGTGCCGAGATCGTGAAGGCCGACACCCGGCGCGCCGTCCGGTTCTCGCTGCCGCTGGGCTGAGGGACCCGTCAGTCCTCGTCGATCTCCCGCGTCAGCGGGAGCGCGAACCACAACGAGGCGATCATCGCGGCCGCGGCCGCGGCGGTGGCCACGGCACCGACCGGTCCGAACAGCAGGTCCCCGATCAGGTACGAGGCACCGCAGATCGCCGCGCCGAGCGCCACGATTCCCGCGATCGCCGTCCGGTTGGCGATGCGCAACATCCGCTCCTTGTCGAAGCGCCGCCACCGAAGGCGGTGGTACGCCGTCGGCGTGAGGAGGAGGGCCGTCGAGACGATCGTGGCGCAGAACGTTGCGAAGTACAGGTCGCGCTGCACGGTCGTCAGGTCGACGAACCGGTCCGTGAACGGGATCGTCAGGAGGAATGCGAACAGGACCTGGACCCCGGGAAGCGCCACCCGGAGCTCGTTGAGCAGCTCGATCAGCTCGCGGTCCAGGCGCGCCTTGGGGCTCTCGTCCTCGCGGCCCCCGCTGGGGGTCCTCGGCCGGCTCATGTGGCTCGAGGCCTACCCCGCCGATGGCGGTTCGAAGCACGGGTGGTCTGAACCCGCGTTTAGTGGGGGCTCCCGCCGGGAATCCGGGCTTGCGGTGGGACGTCCACAGGAGGTGGGACATGACCTACCGCGACGAGCACCACGCACACGACCGGGCGCCGATGCCGGAGGAAGGCGGCGGCATCGTCGGGTACGCGGCCATCAAATACACGGCGATCGTCATCATCGTCCTCGCGATCTTGGCGTTCATCGCCTGGTACATCCTCCCGCGCGTGACCTGACCGACGCTTCGAAGGGAGGGAAGACATGTTGTACGCGATGCTGATGCAGGCGAACAATGGGAACGCGGCGACGCTGCTGTGGATCATCGCGGCGATCCTCGTGATCGCCGGCGTCGTCGCCCTGATCCGCGGTTCGGTGCTGGCCGGGATCGCCCTGATCATCGTGGGCCTCTTGGTCGGACCGGGAGGCGTGAGCATCTTCACGTAACCCCCCGAGGCGCGAACGCGCCGGGGAACCGATCAACGCACCGGTCGCGGG
>DATHVC010000043.1:0-11882 GCA_035461565.1 Actinomycetota bacterium | reverse complement strand
GGGGCATGATCCGCGCCCTGGTGGCCGAGGGAACCACCGTGTTGCTGACCACTCAGTACCTGGAGGAGGCGGATCAGCTGGCCGACGAGATCGTGGTCATCGATCACGGGCTCGTGATCGCGGCCGGCACACCGGCGGACCTGAAGTCGAGGGTGGGCGGTCAGGTCCTCCAGGCCCAGCCGGCCGACCCGTCCGACCTCGCGCTGACCGAACGCGTGCTGGCCGAGTTCGCCGCGCAGGGCGAGAACCCCTACACCGACGGCCAGCTGGTCACCGTTCGCATCGCGGACCGGTCGGCCCTGGGGCGGGCCGTCCGCCGCCTGGACGAGGAGGGCATCGAGGTCGACGACCTGTCGCTCCGGCGTCCGAGCCTCGACGAGGTGTTCCTGTCCATCACCGGCCATCTCGCGGAAGAGGAGCCCGCGATCGGGACGGCCGACGACGAGAGCGAGAGGAGTCGGACATGAGCGCCGCGACACTGATCCAGCCGGGACGGACGAACGTGGTCACGAACACGCTCACGATCGCCCGCCGGAACCTCCTTCACATCAAGGCGAACCCGGAGCAGCTGGTCGAGATGTCGATCCAGCCGCTCATGTTCCTGGTCCTGTTCGTCTATGTGTTCGGCGGCGCCATCGCGGGCTCGAGCCGGGAGTTCCTCCAGTTCGCCCTACCCGGCATCTTGATCCAGGGGTTGTCGTTCACGCCGTTCACCACGGCCTTGGGACTGAACTCCGACTTCCAACGCGGGCTGATCGACCGGTTCCGGTCGTTGCCGATCGCGCGTTCAGCCGTCGTGGGCGGCCGGATCACGGCCGACGGCGTCCGGATCGCGTGGAGCATCCTGATCATGGTGGGGTTCGGCGTCGCGCTCGGATTCCGGTTCGAGGGCGGGGTCGCCGGCGCGTTGGGAGCCTTCGTGCTGGCGGCGGCGTTCGGGCTGACGATGTGCTGGCCGATGGCGTTCATCGGCATCGCCGCTCGTGCTCCCGAATCGGTCAACACCTGGGGCTTCATGATCATCCTCCCGCTGACGTTCGCCAGCTCGGCCTTCGTGCCCACGGCGACGATGCCGGGATGGCTCGAGGCGTTCGCGAACGTGAACCCGATCACCCACGTCATCGACGCGACGCGAGGGCTCATGCTCGGCGGTGAGGTGGCAGGCCCGGTGCTGCGCTCGGTGATCTGGCTGATCGTGATCCAGGCGATCTTCGTGCCGCTCGCCATCGGCAAGTACCGCCGTCGGGTCTGATCGCCGGCGCCACCATCACCCCACGTGGACCGACGCGGCGCCCCTCGCCCGCGGGGGGCGCCGCACCACGCCTCGGATACGCTGGATCCGAAGGAGGCGCGGTGGAGTCGTCGATCACGCTGTTCCGAGTTCGCGGCGTCGAGATCGGCGTCAACTGGTCCTGGATCTTCATCTTCGTCCTGATCGCGTGGTCGCTCGGGTCGGCCTTGTTCCCCGCCACCTACCCGAGGCTCTCGGCGCAGACCTATCTCGTGATGGGCGTCGTCGCCGCCTTGTTGTTCTTCGGCTCGGTCCTGCTCCACGAGCTCGCGCACGCGTTCGTCGGCATCCACGAAGGCGCGAAGATCGAAGGCATCACGTTGTGGCTGCTGGGCGGGGTGGCGCGCTTCTCCGGCACCCCGGGTTCGCCGGGCGGCGAGTTCCGCATGACCATCGTCGGCCCGCTCACGTCGCTCGGTCTCGGGGCCGTGTTCCTGGGAGTGGCGGCCGTCGGCGACGCCGCCGATTGGCCGGCCGCGGTCCGCGGGGTCGCCGACTACCTCGGCCGCATCAACCTGATCCTGGCCGCGTTCAACCTGGTGCCGGCGCTGCCGCTCGACGGTGGCCGGGTGCTGCGAGCGTGGCTGTGGCATCGGCAGGGGAGCTTCGAGGCTGCCACCGTCACGGCGGCTCGGGCCGGCCGCCTGTTCGGATGGCTGCTCATCACCATCGCCGTCCTCGGCCTCCTGACCGGCGCCGGGATCGGCGGTCTGTGGTTCGCGCTCCTGGGCTGGTTCCTCCTTCAGGCGTCGCAGGCCGAGGCGACCCAGGGCGTCCTCCAGAGCGTGATCCGTGGACGTCGGGTCGAGGACCTCATGACCCCCGACCCCGAGACCGTCGACGCGGACCTGGACGTGGGGCGCCTGGCCGACCTCGCGAGCGGGCCGGGCGGGCGCAGCGTCTACCCCGTCGTGGACGGTGACCGCCTGGTCGGGCTGGTATCGCTGCGAGCGGTGGCCGCGTCCGGCGCCGACCCGAGTGCCCGCGTCCGCGACGTCATGATCCCCTCGTCCGAGCTGCGGACAGTCCGGCGCACGGACTGGTTGTCCGAGGGCCTGGAGGCCCTCCAGGCGGGCGGCGGCCGCGTGCTCGTCGTGGACGACGGACGGGTGGAGGGGATGCTCTCCGCGGCGGATGTGGCTCGGGCCATCGAGGCCCGACGGCTCCGGGCCGAACCACCACGCCCTGCCCGCGCCGCCGGCCTCCTCGTGTGGGTCATGGTCGTCGCGATCATGCTGCTGGTGGGGGGCTACCTGTACCACCCGCCGCTCGTGGTGATCGAGCCCCAGGACGCGATCGACATCACCCGGGACGTCGAGATCTCCGGCGTCGAGGTCGAGGAGATCACCGGTCGCTACCTGGTCACGCCGGTCGGCCTCTCGCAGCCGAACGCGCTCGGAGCGCTCGTGGCCGCGTTCGACCCGGCACGGGACGTGGTCTCCACGGCCTCGATCCTGCCGACCGACGCCGGTCCCGGGTTCGCCCGGGAGCAACGAGAGGTGTTCCGGCAGAGCCGGGAGCTCGCCGCCGCCGCCGCCGCGACCGAGGCCGGCTTCGAGATCTCGATGGATGGCTCCGGAGCGGTCGTCGTGGACGTCGTGGACGGCTCGCCGGCGGCTCGGCTTTTGCAGGCGGAGGACGTCGTCATCTCGATCGACGGCCGGCCGGTGGAGGTGGCCTCGGACCTCCGAGCCGTCCTCACGTCGAGCCCTCCCGGGACGACCTTCCGTCTCGAGATCGAACGCGGAGGGTCCCGGACCGCGGTCGACGTGAGCACCGAACGCATCGCGACGTCCGACGGTTCGATCATCGGGATCGGGGTGCTCCTGACCACGCGAGGGTTGTCCGTGGACCTGCCGTTCGAGGTCCGGTTCGCCGAACGCAACGTGGGCGGTGCCTCGGCCGGACTCGCGTACGCGTTGGTGGTCTCCGATCTCCTGGGGAACGGCGATCTCGCCGATGGCAGGACCATCGCCGCGACCGGCGCCATCGAGGTCGGGGGCGAGGTCGGGCCGGTGGGGGGCATGGCGTCGAAGCTCCGGTCCGCCGAAGACGCGGGGGCCGACGTCTTCCTGGTTCCGGGGAACGCGGTGGTCGAGCTCGACGCGGAGACCGTCGAGATCTCGGGGGTCTCCGATCTGGCCGGCGCCCTCCGGCTGCTCCGCTCCTAGGACGGCACGCCGCCGATCGATCGGCGGCGTCAGGCCCGAATCTCGACGGGCGTGCCGAGCGGGACGTCGACGAGGTGGTGCAAGTCGTCGTTGTACACGCGGACACATCCGTGGGAGACGGCACGTCCGCGATCGTTCGGGTCTGCGGTGCCGTGAATGGCCATTCGCCCTTCCCCCGGCCAGTCGGACAGGACCGGCGAGAACCCGGACAGCCCGAGCGCCAGGAACCCGTATGGTCCCGTCTCCAGCGTGTAGTGCACCTTCACCCACACGAAGAACCGCCCGACGCCGGTGGGGGTCGCCGGAGTCCCGACCCCCACGCGGAATCTCCGCATCAGCTCCCCGTCCACGTAGTGCCACAACACCCGCCGGGACAAGTCGACCTCGATCCGTTCCCGTTCCTTCCGGATGTCCACGTCCCGGTCCCGGACCCACGCCGTGGCGCCGTTGGGCCGGATCGGCAGGAGGACCTCGTACCAGGACTCACCGTCCACGTACCGAGCGCGCTCGATCAGCAGCGGCGTGAGCTCCCCGTGTGGGTTCTTCGTGTCGAGCAGGAAGTCCTCCTGCTCCCCCGCGCCGGGTCGATCCCACATGGGCGTGAACCGCGCCCGGGGAGTGGCCGAGTAGTCGCCCTCGTCCGGCAGCAGCGCCGGGAGCTGATCGGCCGTCGACGGCGACCCCAGCGACGACGAGGCGGCATCCGGGGAGGAGGCGGCCCCCGCCGTGGGGCGCCGAACGTCGACCGGACGCTCTTCGGCCGTGGAGCTCGCACAACCGGCGAGCAGCAGGGAGGCGACGACGGCGAGGACCGTGGGCCGGCGGATCACCGACCCATCTTGCCACGCGAGCGATCAGAAGCTGCTGGCGGCGATCTCCGCTTTCGAGTTCACCCGGCGGAGCTCGACCATCGCCTTGATCCGGTCAGTTTCTTCTGCCCCTCCTCGTCCAGGGCGGCCCGGAGCTCGTTCAGCGCGCGGCGCTCTCCACGTCCGAATGAGGCGCACAGCCTTCGGCTGAACTACTGCGAGGGGCAGCTTGATGCACGCCGGCGGGCGAGGTACCGAAGGCCGGCGTGCACTACGCTCAGACTTCCGCCGTGACGAGGAGTGGAAGGTGGAACCGTGACAGTCGTCACTCGTCAGCTCGTCGTCACTGATGCTGAAGCATGTGATGCCATCGTGGCGACCCTCCCTTACCACTTTGGAGACGAGGAGGGGCGACGGGAATGCGCCGCGGCGGTTCGGGGACAACGGGGGCTCGTCGCCGAGGACGGAGGCGAGGTTGTGGGGTTTCTGACGCTTGAGCCGAGGTTTGGCGAATGCCTGGAGGTTACGTGGATGGCCGTCCGCGCCGACCGCCGACGACAAGGGATTGGGCGGGCGCTGCTCGACCACGTAGCGAATGACTCCCGGGAGGAGGGTAGGAAGTTCATCCTCGCCCTGACCGTTTCACCGAGCGATGGCCCCGACGAGATTCCTGACGGCTATCAAGCCACCCGCGCGTTCTACGAGGCGAACGGCTTCATCCTCGCTCGCGATTTCCCCGGGTACTGGAAGTCGGACACGCCAGTCCTGATGGTCCGGCCGCTCAACGACCTGAAGGTTTAGTCGCGCAGGCTCCGGCTGCCCATCCCGCGTCCCGCTCGACCACCTGTCGGTCGTCCCGGTCCTGAGTGAGAGCATCCCGAGCACCTCCTCTTGGTCCGGTGCGCCTCACTCAGGTCCGGTGCGTCAGGTGGTCCAGCCTTCTCCCCCACCGTCTACGCTGGTCAGAGCTTCGACCACCGCGAGAGTGGCGGAACGGCAGACGCGCCGGACTTAGGATCCGGTGCCCGAAAGGGCGTGGGGGTTCGAATCCCCCCTCTCGCACCCCATCCGGGACCGGCGCGCGCATCGTCGCGGAGACGTTCCATCGGGTCATGGGCGGCAGCGTGGTCTCGATCGGGCGCGACCCGGCGTGGCGACCGACGTTCGGCCCGGATCAGAACACGTTCCGGATGGTGGACCTGCTGCTGTTCGCCTTCGAGGGGAGGAAGTCGCTGCTCGCGCCGCTCGGATGAGCGAGTGTCACCACACGTCGCCCGGGCGCCACTCGCAGCTGATCGGGGCCGTGACCTCGAGCTCGGGCACGGCCGGCGTGAACAGCACCATGATCAGCCCGTCTTCGTCGGGTGTGGGGACCTCACCTTCGGGCGTTCGAACCGCCGTCGGGCCCTGCCACCGGACCCACCCCATTCGGTCGTAGAAGCCGAACTCGCCCGTGTCGAGCGCGCCGAGCTCGAAGGTCTCCCGGATGTGACGGCCAACGTCCCGCATCACCGCCGTCCCCAGACCGCGACGCTGCCGGTCCGCCCGCGTCACCATCGCCTCGACGTAACCGGTCCGGAGCTCCCGGCCGTTCGTGTGCAGCCGCCGCTCGACGACCGCGGCGTGCGAGACGATCTCGCCCCACTCGCGAACGACGAAGTGGACGCCGCCCCCGGCGTGTTCCCAATCCGCGTCGGTGAACGCCTCCTCCATGCCCGCCCAGGCAGCGTCGAGCAGCGCACGCAGGCTCGCGACCTCTCCGCGCTCGAGCTCGTCGGTGGAGCAACGAGTGACGGCGTGCATGGCCCGACGCTACCGGCTGGAGAGGGCGCGACGCACTTGGAACCGGTACGTTCCTGCGTCGTGGAATCAACGCGCCCACTGGAGGCCGCACGGGAGGCACTCGCGCGGGCGGACTGGGCAGCGGCCCGGGCGGGGTTCCTGGCCGCCCGAGAGCGAGGGCCGCTCTCGGCGGAGGACGCGAACGCGCTGGGGGACGCGGCGTGGTGGCTGGGAGACGTCGAGGGCTCGCTCGCAGCCTACGAGGAGGCCTACCGGCTCTACCTGGGAGGCGATCGCCCCCGTCAGGCGGCCATCTCGGCTCTGGGGGTCGCGACGAACCTCTACCTGCGCGGCGACGAGGTCGTGGGCTCGGGCTGGATGAGCCGCGCGCAGCGGCTGCTCCGAGACCAGCCCGAAAGCGCCGAACACGGGTACGTCATGTACCTGGACGCCGAGGCGAGCCTCGAGGGCCCCGACGCTCGCGCGACGGTCGACGGAGCACGCCGCGTCCAGGAGCTCGGCCGCCGGTTCGACGACCCGACCCTCATGACCATCGGCACGGTGATCGAGGGCCGGGCCCGCATCCGGATCGGCGACGTGCGAGAGGGGATGGCCCTGCTCGACGAAGCCATGCTGACCGTTCTCTCGGACAAGCTCGCCCCGGACTGGACGGGCAACGCCTACTGCCACCTCGTCGCGGCCTGCATGGAGCTCGCGGACCTTCGCCGCGCCGGCGAGTGGACGGACGCTCTGGCCAGGTGGTGCGAGCGCGTGTCGCCGGCCGTGGTCTTCACCGGCGTCTGCCGCGTCCACCGCGCCCAGCTCTTCCAGGTCCGCGGTGCCTGGGACCACGCTGAAGCGGAGGCGACCCGGGTGTGCCAGGAGGTCGCGGGGATCCACCGCACGAGCGAGGCCGAAGCCTTCTACTCCGTCGGCGAGATCCGGCGGCTCCGCGGGGACCTCGACGGCGCGGCCGACGCCTACGCGAAGGCCCGCGAGCTCGGACGTGACCCGCAGCCCGGCACCGCCCTGATGACGCTGGCCCAGGGGCGGAGGGAGGCCGCCCTGGCCTCCGTCACGGCGTCCCTGGCCGCGACCTCAGATCGGCTGGCCCGGGCTCGGCTCCTGCCCGGTCTCGTCGAGATCGCCCTGGCGGCGGGACGGGTCGAGCAGGCCCACACGGCGAGCGAGGAACTGGATGAGCTCGCGGCCACGTTCGAGACCTCCGGGCTCCGCGCCGCCGCCTTCGACGCGCGAGGACGGGTCCGACTCGCGGAAGGGGCGGCGGGTGAAGCGCTGGAGACCCTACGGAAGGCGTGTTCCGCCTGGCAGGCGCTCGACGCCCCGTACAACGCCGCCCGCGTCCGGATGGGCATGGCCGAGGCGTGCCGGGCGCTCGGCGACGCGGATGGTGCGGAGCTCGAGCTCGACGCTGCGCGATCGGTGTTCGACCGGCTCGGCGCGGGGCCGGATCTGGCACGGATCGACCAGCTCCGGGGACGGCCGTGGCTCCCGGACGGCCTGACGGCACGCGAGGCCGAGGTGCTCGCCCTGGTGGCGGCCGGCCGCTCCAACCGCGAGGTGGCGGAGGCCCTGTTCATCAGCGAGAAGACCGTCGCCCGGCACCTCTCCAACATCTTCGCCAAGGCCGGCCTGAGCTCGAGGACCGAAGCCGCCGCCTACGCTCACGAACACGGGCTCGCCGCCCGGCGTGGGTGATCCGACCCAGCGGCGGCTCGCGGATTGCGTGGTTCTCCCGATGAAGGCCCCCGCCGCCGCTCACTAGCGTCGCATCGACGGCGGAACGAAAGGAGCGGGCGATGCTGCACATGGTGGTGCAAACGCACAGTCCGACCGACTGCGCGTTCCGAGGCAAGGCCGAGGAGGAGCTCCTCTCGGGAGCGTTCGACGTGTTCACGGAGAAGCCGGGGAACGACGTCGAGGTGCGGGGCTCGTGGGTCAACCGGTCGACGCACGAGGTGTTCGTGCTCGCCGAGGCCCCGAACGCCCACGCGATCGAGACGGCCATGCTCGAAGCCGGGCTCGTCGGGCGAACCCACAGCCGGATCCTCCCGGTGGTCGCCGTGGCAGACGCCCTGGATGTCTCGACGCCCGGTCGGTGAGATGACCGCGCCGCACGCCGGGCCGTCCGCGTTGGAGGACCTCGTCCTCCCTGAGCTCGCGGCGGCCCGGCTGCGTTCGGGTGCCCGAGTCGCCCAGGCCGGATGTGGTGAAGGGGCGACCCTCATCGCGCTGGCCGTTCGGTTCCCACGATCGTCGTTCCACGGCTTCGACGTCGAGGGCTCGTCGATCTCCGCCGCCAGGATCGCCGGAGCGCGGGCCGGGGTGAGCGACCGGGTGACGTTCGAGGTCGCCCATCCCGCGGGGATTCGCGGCGATCGCTTCGACCTCGTCTTCACGTCCGAGAGATCTCGCCCGGACGATGCGCGGATCCGGTCGGTCCTCGCCGACGACGGGCTCTGGCTGCATGCCGAAGCCGCGGGCGCCTCCTTCGAGATCCGGAGCTGACCGAATCTCAGTCGAGCTCGGCGTGGATCCGCTCGATCGCGGCGGCCGAACGGTCGACGTCCTCCGCCGTCGTGGTCCAGTTCGAGACCGAGATGCGCATCAGCCGCCGCCCGCGCCAGGTCGTCCCGCCCATCCAGCAGGTCCCGTCGCGCTGCACGGCATCGATCACCCGGTCGGTTCGCTCGTCGTCACCGAAGCTCACGAGCACCTGGTTCAGCACCACGTCGTTCACCACCGAGAGGCCCTCCACAGCGCCGAGTCGCTCGGCGAACCGCCGCGCGAGCGCGCAGCACCCGTCGACCAGGTCCTCCACGCCTCGGCGGCCGAGCTCGCGGAGCGCGGCCCACGCCGGGAACCCGCGGGCGCGCCGCGAGGACTCGACGACGTAGTCGCCCGGGGCCCGCACGCCGGCCGTCCCCTGCCCGACGAGATAGGCGGCGGTGTACGCCATCGAGGCCGCGTGGGCTTCCGGGTCGGCGCAGAACGCGAACCCGCCGTCGTACGGCAGGTTCAGCCACTTGTGCCCGTCGGTTCCCCACGAGTCCGCGAGCTCGATCCCCTCGACCAGGTGCCGGGTCGAGGCGCTCGCGGCGGCCCACAGGCCGAACGCGCCGTCCACGTGGACCCAGGCCCCGCGGCGGTGCCCGATCTCGCACGTCGCGGCGAGATCGTCGCACGCCCCCGTGTTCACGTTCCCGGTCTGGAGGCACACGATCGTCGGAGCCTCCGGCCCTCCGTCCAGGACCCGCGCCAACTCGTCGGGGACGATGGCTCCGTTCCCGTCGGTGGCGACGGGCTCGAGGACGTCGGCGCCGAACCCGAGCAGTCGGAGCGAGCGGTCGATCGTGCCGTGACGCTCCTCGTTGGCCACGATCCGGACGCGCGGCGCGCCGATCAGGCCCCGCCGCTCGACATCCCAGCCCGCCGAGGCGAGCACCCGGTGCCGCGCCGCGGCGAGCCCCACGGTGTTCGCGCCCTGCGCCCCCGTCACGAACCCGAACGACGCGTGCGCCGGGAGCCCGAAGATCTCCTTGAGCCACGCGCCGGTCACCTCCTCGACGACGAGGGCCGCAGGGGAGGTGGCGAGGTTGAACGCCGGCTGGTCCCAGCCGGTCGTCAACAGGTCCGCGCCCGTGGCGGCGTCGAGCGACCCGCCGATCACGAACCCGAAGTACCGCGGGCCGACGCTGGCCACGATGCCGGGGTCGGCCGCGGCCACGAGCTCGTCGATCACGGCCTCGGCGTCGGTCCCCTCCTCCGGCAGTAGCCCGCCGAAGGCGGCGCGAAGATCCTCGACCGACGCGGTGGGGCCGACCGGCCGGCCCATGACGTCCTCCCGGAAGTCCGCGACGTGGTCGGCGGTCTGACGCAGCAGCGCTCGTAGGTTCGACATGATCCGGCATCTTCCCCGATCGCGCGCCGGATCGACCAGGCGGCATTGATTGGCGCTCGGAACCCGCGACCCGGGATGCGATGACGTACCGGTCCGTTGTGGCAACGTCGGGCCACGTCGGCTACCGTCCCGTCCCGCGTGGCCCGCAATCCGGGCCTCAGACCGGGCTCGGGAGGTGAGGATCCGCTGTCTGCGGGGTGGATCGCCACCGGCGCCTTCGCGTTCGCCGTCGCCGTGTCGCCCGCGGTGGTGCTGGCCCTCCGACGAACCACCGTCGGCCCGTTGAACGCGGCGGCGTGGATCGCGATCTGGGGCCTCTTCATCCCGGTCTTCGAGCACTCGTACTTCGGGATCACCGAGGGTCTGGACGCCCTCACCTCCAGGCCGCACGCCCGCGTTCACGTGCTCATGGGCCTGGTCTATTGGCCCTTGGGCGCCATCGGGATCGCCGTGGTCATGTGGACCCTCCTCCGAGAGGGCCGCCGCGTGGCGTGGTTCCTCCTTCTCGGGGTGCTGGTGATCGGAGGAGGGCTCGAACTCCTGTTCAACGGTCCGATAGGACTCGTCTTCGAGCACGGCTTCGCATCGGATTCCCGGCCCGAAGGGATGGCCATGTTGGCCTACCCGGTGGCCTGGGTCACCGCGCTGGTGATCGCCTACGGGCCGATCTTCCGGCCCGAGGAGCTCACGGCTCAGCGGGGGCGCCCCTCCAACGCCGCGAGCCACCGGCGAACGTTCTCGCCGAGATCCGGCACGTAGTAGCCGCCCTCCTGGAGGACGATCGTCCGGCGCCCGAGCGCCCCGACGCGGCGCCCGACCTCGGCGTAGGCCTCGGTGGTGAGCGCGAGGTCGCAGATCGGGTCCCGCTCGTACGTGTCGATTCCGAGCGAGACGACCAGGACGTCCCCGCCGAACGCCGTGACGGCCTCGAGCCCACGGTCGAGCACGGCCAGGTAGTCCTCGTTCGGGCAACGCTCCCGGAGCGGCAGGTTCAGGGTCGTGCCGAGGCCGGCCCCGGACCCGTGTTCCTCCGCGAACCCCGAGAAATACGGGTACGCGCGGTGGGGGTCGCCGTGGAGCGACACGTACAACACGTCCGAACGCTCGTAGAAGATCTGCTGGGTCCCGTTGCCGTGGTGGTAGTCCACATCGAGGATCGCGACCGGCTCGCCGGTGCGGCGAGCGACCTCCTCGGCGACGATCGCGGCGTTGTTGAAGAAGCAATACCCGCCGAACATCGCACGCGCGGCGTGATGGCCGGGGGGACGGCACAACCCGTAGGCGTTCGGAGCGCCGTCCAGCACGAGGTGGGCCGCCGTGAGCGCCACGTCCACCGCCGCTCGCGCCGCCGGAAACGTGCCCTCGACCATCGGCGTGGCCGTGTCGAAGCACCACCGGCCGATCCGGCCCCGGGGCGAACGCGTCTCGCGGCCCGGGCCCATTCCCTCTCGGTACGCGGGAAGCGGGAACGTGTCGGGGAAGATCTCGTCGGCCTCCTGCCCCGACTCACGCCAGTCGCGCCAGGCCGCTTCCAGATACGCCAGCATCGCCTCGTCGTGCACGGCGACGATCGGCCCCGTACCGTGCTCGGTCGGCTCCACGATCTCGAACCCGCCCTCGGCCTCGAGGGCGCTCCGGATCGTCTCGGCACGAGCGGGCGTTTCGTAGATGCCGATCGCGCCGCCGTCGGCGACCTCGTGCCGGGGCTCGTGACGGCGATGTTCGGCCGAATAGACCACGCGCACGGCTACCCTCCGGTCAATCGGTCGCGCAATGCACGGAGCGCGCGACCCCGATGACTGATCCGATCCTTGTCCAGGTCCGGGAGCTCGGCCATGGTCCGCGTGTCGCCCTCGGGAACGAACGCCGGGTCGTAGCCGAACCCACCGACGCCGCGCGGCGCGAGG
>DATHVC010000042.1:0-5584 GCA_035461565.1 Actinomycetota bacterium | reverse complement strand
CGGCTCGGGCCCTCGGCGCGTCCAACTGGCGGATCCTCCGCGTGCACATCCTGCCGAACGGCATCGCGCCGGTCATCGTGTACGGGACGATCAGCGTCGGGATCATCATCTCGGCCGAGGCCGCCCTGTCGTTCCTGGGCGTCGGGCTCCAGCTGCCGGCGATCTCGTGGGGGCTGATGATCAGCGCGGCGCAGAACCGGATCCTCGAGAGCCCGCACCTGCTGCTGTTCCCGGCGCTGTTCCTGTCCACCCTGGTGCTCTGCTTCATCATCATCGGGGACGCCCTCCGGGACGCCCTGGACCCGAGGCTCCGGTAGCGGATGGCCCGGACCCAGGAGCGCTCCCTGGTCGAGCTGGACGGCTCGTACTCCGGCCACCTGCTCGAGGTGAAGGACCTGGCGGTCGAGTTCAACACCGACTACGGCGACGTGCACGCGGTGAACGGGATCAACTACACGCTCGACCCGGCGGAGAGCCTGGCTATCCTCGGCGAGTCCGGCTCCGGCAAGACGGTGAGCGCGCTCGCCATCATGGGCCTCATCGACCGCCCGGGGCGGGTGGCGGGGGGCGAGATCTTCTACAAGGGGGTCGACCTCCTGAAGCTCTCGGGGCCGGAGCGGCGCTCGATCCGGGGCTCGGAGATCGCGATGATCTTCCAGGACGCGCTGTCCGCCCTGAACCCCGTGTTCTCGGTGGGCGACCAGATCGCCGAGATGTTCCGCGTCCACCGCGGCCTGTCCCGGCGGGAGGCCATGGCCAAGGCCCTCGAGCTCATGGAGCGCGTCCGGATCCCGTCGGCGAAGGAGCGGCTGCGCGACTACCCGCACCAGTTCTCCGGCGGCATGCGGCAGCGCGTCATGATCGCCATCGGCATCTCGCTCGACCCGGACATCCTGATCGCTGACGAGCCGACCACGGCGCTCGACGTCACGGTGCAGGCCCAGATCATGGAGCTGCTCGCGGAGCTCCAGGCCGAGACCCAGATGGGGATGATCCTCATCACGCACGACCTGGGGGTCGTTGCCGAGGTGGCGGACAACGTCAGCGTCATGTACGCGGGCAAGCTCGTGGAGCAGGGAACGGTGGGCGACCTCTACGCGCGACCGTCGCACCCGTACACCGAGCGCCTGATGAGCTCCCTGCCTCGGGTCGATCGCAAGGGCCATCGCCTCGACCCGATCAAGGGGTCGCCGCCGAGCCTGATGCGGATCCCCTCCGGCTGTCCGTTCCACCCGCGGTGCCCGCGGGCCCGCTTCCCGGTTTGCCGGGACGAGGTCCCGACCCTCCGCCTGGTCGCCCCGGACCGGCTGTCCGCCTGCCACTTCGCCGAGGAGGTCCTGGGCGATGCTGGATGAGCGGGCACGGGCGCTCGGGGGCGAGCCCGCGGACCAGGAGGCGCTCCTGTCGGTCCGCAACCTCGTCAAGTACTTCCCGCTGACGCGCGGGATCGTGTTCAAGAAGAAGGTCGGGGACGTCCAGGCCGTCGACGGCGTGAGCTTCGACCTGCACAAGGGCGAGACGCTCGGCCTGGTCGGGGAGTCCGGCTGCGGCAAGTCGACCGTCGCCCGCGTCCTCCTCCGGCTCTACGAGCCGACCGGCGGCGAGGCGTACTACCGCGGGCGGAACATCTTCGAGCTGAACGCGAAGGAGCTCCGCCAGATCCGACGCGAGATCCAGATCATCTTCCAGGATCCGTACTCGTCGCTGAACCCCCGGATGACGGTGGGGGACATCATCGCCGAGCCGTGGGAGATCCACGAACGGGGGATTACCCGGCGCGAGGGACGTTCGCGAGTCCAGGAACTGCTGGAGCGGGTCGGCCTCAACCCTGACCACAGCAACCGTTACCCGCACCAGTTCTCCGGCGGGCAGCGGCAGCGGATCGGGGTGGCGCGCGCGCTCGCCCTCAACCCGGAGATCATCATCTGCGACGAGCCGGTCTCGGCTCTCGACGTGTCGGTCCAGGCCCAGGTGGTGAACCTTCTCGAAGACCTCCAGGACGAGTTCGGGCTGTCCTACATCTTCATCGCGCACGACCTGTCCGTGGTGCGTCACATCTCCGACCGCGTCGCGGTGATGTACCTGGGGAAGATCATCGAGTACGGGGACGAGGAGGAGATCTACGACCACCCGGCCCACCCGTACACCCAGGCGCTCCTGTCGGCCGTCCCGGTCCCCGACCCGACCGTCCGGGACCGGCGGGAGCGGATCATCCTCACCGGCGACGTCCCCAGCCCGGCCGACCCGCCGTCGGGGTGCCGATTCCGGACGCGCTGCTGGAAGGCCCAGGACATCTGCGCGGAGCAGGAGCCAGAGCTCGTCCCGCGGAGCCGCCCGCACCCGGACGCCTGCCACTTCTCCGAGGTTCGGGCGGTCATCCCGACGGAGGCCTGAGGCCTCCGGGCCCCCGCAATCTCCCCCGCCGCCGTAGCCCGTATATTGCGGCGTGAGCGGTTGCACCCTCCTGGCCGTCCATCGCTAGGATGACAGGCCCTTTCCGGAGAGTTGGGACTCGATCGACCCATGGCTCAGGTCCAGGCCGAAACCAGCCTCGAAGAGGCGTCGTCGTCGCTGGAGCCGGAACGGGTCGTCGGCAAGTCGCCCGGGCAGCTCTTCTGGCAGCGTTTCCGGTCGGATCGAGTCGCGCTGGCCGGCCTGGCGTTCATCGTCTTCCTGGTCGTCGTCGCCCTGTGCGCGCCGTTGATCTCGCGCTACGTCGCCGGCCACGGGCCCAACGAGCTGTTCAACCGGGGCGAGGAAAGCATGCTGAACGACTTCGGTCTGCCGCTGGGACCCAATCGGGACTTCTGGTTCGGCGCCGATCGATCGGGCCGAGACCTCTTTGTGAGGGTCGTGTACGGCGCGCGGACGTCCCTGGTCATCGCGGTGGCCGCCACCCTGATCGCCGTCGCGATCGGCGTCGTGCTGGGGATGACCGCCGGCTACTTCCGGGGCTGGGCCGACACGGCGATCTCCCGGTCGATCGACGTCATGTTGTCCATGCCGCTGCTGCTGTTCGCGATCGGCATCGTGTCCACGTGTTCGCGCGCGCAGGAAGGGTGCCTGTGGGGGGTGGTCAAACCGGGGGTGCCGGTCGTGATCTTCGTTATCGCGCTCTTCAGCTGGCCGAACATCGCCCGGCTGGTCCGGGGCCAGACGTTGTCGATCCGGGAGCGCGACTTCATCGAGGCGAGCCGCACCCTCGGAGCCGGCAATACCTCGATCATGTTCCGCGAGGTCCTTCCGAACCTCGTGGCGCCGATCATCGTGTACTCCACGCTGATCATCCCGACGAATATCATCTTCGCCGCCTCGCTGTCCTTCCTCGGCCTGGGGGTCTCGGACCAGCAGCCGGACTGGGGGCGGCTGATCGCCCAGGCCGCGCCGATCTTCGAGGTGGCGTGGTGGGCGATGTTCTTCCCGGGGTTGCTCCTGTTCCTCACCACGTTGGCCTTCAACCTGGTGGGGGACGGGCTCCGGGACGCCCTGGATCCCCGCGGATCCACCAAACGAGTGAGACGGGCCGTAGCGACGGAGGCGGCCGAACCCGCGTGACAACGTGAGGAAGGAGGGGGACATCCCGAGGCATCGACGATCGAGACCGGGAACCACGGAAGGACCATCGAGAGGGGGGAGGGGGGAATCGTGACGAAGAGACGGTATCTGAGCATCCTGGCGCTCGTCCTTTCGCTCGCGCTCGTCGCCGCGGCCTGCGGCGGCGACGACGACGACGGGGACGACGGGGACGGAGGCGCGACCGGGCCGACCGCCACCACCGGTGAGGACGGCGGGGTCACGACCGGAGGCACCTACCGGATCGAGACCGACGGCATCGCGTACACCAGCGGCGGCGATCCGACGGGTGAATACCTCGGTCTGTCGTTCGGCATCTTCACGAACCTGTTGCAGCGCACGTTGTTGACCTACTACCACGACGGCGAACGCGGCAACGAGCTCGTCGAGGACCTGGCGGACTTCCCGGAGGTGAGCGCCGACGGACTGACGTACACCTTCACGCTGAAAGACGGGATCATGTTCGGTGATCCGGTCAACCGGGAGATCACCTCGGCCGACGTCGAATACGCCTTCCGGCGCATGGCGACGGAGTCCCTGGTGGCCCAGTACGCCTTCTACTACGAAGGGATCATCGACGGCCTGGAGGTCGGCGAGGACCCGGGTCCCGGCGGGATCCCCGGGATCGAGACGCCGGACGACAAGACCATCGTCTTCCACCTGACACGGGTGTCGCCGGAGTTCCCGTTCCTGGTCTCGATGCCGGCCACCGGCCCGATGCCCGAGGAGGTCGCCGGGTGCTTCGCGGAGGCCGGCGAATACGGCCGGTACGTGGTGTCCTCGGGTCCCTACCAGTACGAGGGCGTGGAGGCGCTCGACGCCTCGAGCTGCGACGCCCTGACGGCGTCGGGGCCGATCTCCGGGTTCGACCCGGAGGACCACTCGTACTTCGAGCGGAACCCGGCCTACGACCCGGCCACCGACAGCCCGGAGGTCCGGGCCAACTACGTCGACCGGATCACCATCGACGTGAACACCAACCTGGCCGACATCTTCGACAGGATCGAGCGCGGTGAGATCGACGGCCACGTCGGATCGGGCAACCCGCCGGCCGACGTGCTCCAGCGGTACTCGACCAGCGAGGAGCTGGAGGACCGGCTCATGTTCGGCCAGGACGACCGCACCTGGTACATCACGATGAACCTCACCACGCCGCCGTTCGACGACATCCACGTCCGGAATGCGGTCAACCTGGTGATGGACAAGGCCGCCATCCTCCAGGCGTGGGGCGGCCCCATTAACGGTGAGATCGCCACGCACATCCAGCCGCCCGCGCTGACGGGCGGTACGCCGACGAACGAGGAGTACGACCCGTATCCCTCGCCCGACTGGGCCGGGGACGTGGACGCGGCGATGGAGGAGATGCGCCAGTCCGCCTACGACACCGACGGGGACGGCCTGTGCGACGCACCGGAGTGTTCGGGCGTCGTGATGGTCAACCGCAACACGTCCCCGTGGACCGAGGCGGAGCCGGTGGTGGTGGACTCGCTGGCCCAGATCGGGATCGAGGTGGACGTCCGCGAGGCGGAGGACCACTACACGATCATCCAGACCGTGGCCAACGAGACGCCCATCGCGATGAACCCCGGGTGGGGCAAGGACTTCCCGGACTCGTCGTCGTTCGTCGGCTTCCTGCACGACGGGCGGGGCATCGCCTGCGAGGGGAACTTCAACTACTCGCTGGTGGGCCTCACCCCGGAGAAGGCCGAAGAGTGCGGGATCGACTTCGTGGAGGTCCCGAGCGTCGACGCCGACATCGACAACTGCAAGGAGGTCGCGCTGGAGGGAGACCTCGAGGCGACCAACCAGTGCTGGATCGCGCTGGACCAGAAGCTGATGGAGGAGGTCGTGCCCTGGGTTCCCTACCTGTGGCCGAACGTGATCACGACGATCGGCCCGGCGGTCACCGTCTGGGAATTCGACCAGTTCGCCGGGACGACCGCGTTCTCCAAGGTCGCGGTCGACCCTTCGATGCAGGCCTAAGGAGGCTCGACCAGAGGCTCGTCAGGAG
>DATHVC010000041.1:0-6068 GCA_035461565.1 Actinomycetota bacterium | reverse complement strand
ACCACGCGGCCCAGCTCGGCCGCCGGACCGCGGCCTGGGGGGTGTGGGCGATCCCGGAGTCGCGCGTGCGGGTGCTCGGCGACGTTCGCGACAGCGTCGTGCTCGAGCTCGGGTGCGGGGGCGGCCAGTGGTCGAGGTGGCTGGCGCGGATGGGTGCGCGCCCGGTCGGGCTCGACCTGTCGATCCGCCAGCTCGAACACGCCGCCCGATCCGTCCGCCGGGCCCGGCGCCCCGTGCCGTTCGTGGCCGGCGACGCCGAACGACTCCCGTTCGGCGACGAACGATTCGACGTGGTCATGTGTGATCACGGCGCGATGACGTTCGCCGACCCGCGGCGCACCGTGCCCGAGGTGGCGCGGGTGCTGCGTCCCGGCGGCCTGTTCGCGTTCGGTCACGCCAGCCCGTTCCAGTTCGTCTGCTGGGACGACGCGAAGGATCGCGTCACGGAGCGGCTGGCCCGCGACTACTTCGACATGCGGCCGTGGGACCAGGAGACCGTGGACTTCATGTTGCCGTACGGCGAGTGGATCCGCCTGTTCCGCGGGAACGGGCTCGAGGTCGAGGACCTGATCGAGCCTCGTCCGGCGGCGGGCGCTCGCACCACCTACCCGTGGTTCGCGCCGCTGCGGTGGGCCCGACGGTTCCCCTCGGAGAACATCTGGAAGCTCCGCAAACGTCCGGCATGAGCCGCGCGCTCGCCGCCGTCTCCGCGGCGTGGCTGGTGTTTGCGGCCTCGGCCTGTACCGGTTCCGAGCCCGGCGAGAGGTGGAACGTCGTCGTGATCGTCACCGACGATCAGCGCGCCGATTCGATCGGGCACTCGCCGCCCGCGATGCCGTACCTCGAGTCGTCCCTCGCCGATCCCGGCGAACCCTGGGTCGTGTTCGAGAACGCCTTCGCCAGCTCCCCGGTGTGTTGCCCATCGCGCGCGACGATGTTCACGGGCCGTCTGCCGCACGTCCACGGCGTCCTGACGAACGCGGACGGCCCCCGGCTGGACGAGACCTCCACGTTCGCCGCGTGGCTCCGAGAGGCGGGCTACTTCACGGGCCTCGCCGGCAAGTACCTGAACGGTTATCCGTTCCGAGAGCGCGAGCTCGTCCCTGCGGGATGGGACCGGTGGTGGGGGAAACGCCAGGGCCTCCAGACGAGCACGTACGTGGATTACGAGCTGATCGAACAGGGCCGGCCGGTCACCTACGGCCACGACGAGCCGGACTATCTGACCGACGTGTTGGCCGACCTCGCCGCCGGGTTCATCGACGAGGCCCCAGGAGATCGGCCGTTCCTGCTGTGGGTCGCGCCCACGGCTCCCCATCCTCCCTGGACCCCCGCGAACAGGCACGACGGGGCGTTCGAGGACCTCCCACTCGACGCGGGGCCGGCCGTCGGCGAGGAGGACGTCGAGGACAAGCCGGCGTGGATTCGCGCGCTTCCCGCGATCGGTGAGGAGCAACGGGCGGCCTTGCTCGACGACCAGCGGCGGTCGCTCGAGTCGCTGCTCGCGGTGGACGACCTCGTGCGCCGGGTCGTCGAGACGCTTCGGGAGCGTGGCGATCTGGAGCAGACGATGGTCGTGGTGGTCTCGGACAACGGGTTCTCGTTCGGCGAACATCGGTGGGTGCGCAAGTCCTGTCCGTACGACGAGTGTGTTCGCGTCCCGTTCGTGGTGCGGTACCCGGGAGCCGGGAGGCGCGTCGAGAACGCTCTCGTCTCCACGGCGGACCTCGCGCCGACCATCGCCGAGCTGGCCGAGGTGGAGATCCCGCCCGACCTCGACGGCCGAAGTCTCGCGCCGCTGCTCGAGGGGCGCGACGGCGCCTGGGACGGCGCGGTCGTGCTCGAGTCGTTCGACGACCGGACGATCCCCGTATGGCGGCAGATCCGCACGCCGGCGTTCGCGTACGTCGAGTACGAGACCGGCGAGCGCGAGCTGTACGATCTCACCGCCGATCCCCACCAGCTGACGAACGTGATCGCCGACCCCACGTACTCGGCGGAGCGCGAACGGCTTTCCGAGCGCCTGGCCGACCTGACGGGCGGGTGACTCGCCGGCTCCTGCGGGTCGGGGCCCTCGCCGCGGTCCTGCTGGCCCCCGCCTCCGGCGCACGCGCCCAATCGCCGCCCGACCCGCCGGACGTCATCCTGATCGTGACCGACGACCAGCGCTGGGACACCTTGTGGGCCATGCCGATCGTGCAGCGCGAGCTGGTCGAGCCCGGGGTCGCCTTCGACCGAGCGTTCGTCGTGAACCCGATCTGCTGTCCGAGCCGGGCCAGCGTCCTGACCGGCGACTACTCGCACACGACGGGGGTGTACCGGCAGACGCCGCCGTTCGGGCGGGTGGAGGCGTTCGACGATTCTTCGACGCTGGCGACGCGGCTCGACGCCGCCGGGTACACGACGGCGTTGTTCGGCAAATACCTGGACGGCTACCAGCATCGGGCGTTGACCGGGGTCGTTCCTCCCGGGTGGGACCGGTGGGTCGCCTTCGTGCGTGCGGGCTACTTCGATTACCGCCTGACCGTGGACGGCGAGGTGCGCACGTACGGTTCGAGCGCAACCGAATACTCGACGACCGTCCTGGCCGAGGAGACGGTGGCGTTCCTTGAGGCCGCGAGCGGACCGGTCTTCGTGCTCTTCGCCCCGGCAGCGCCCCATGCCCCGGCCGTGCCCCACCCGCGTGATGACGCTGCGTTCGCCGGGCTGGGCGTGGCGCGCCCGCCATCGTTCGACGAGGCGGACGTCGGCGACAAGCCGGCGTGGGTCCGGGCGCTCCCGCGCCTCGGCGAAGGGGGAGGGCAACGTCTGGACGCCTTCCGGCGGCAGCAGTATCGCGCGCTGCAGTCGGTGGATCGTGCGGTCGGGCGGATCGTGGGCGCTTTGGAGCGCACGGGCCGACTCCAGAACACGCTGCTGGTGTTCACCTCGGACAACGGCATCCACCACGGAGAGCATCGATGGACGAAGAAGGAGGCCCCGTACGAAGAGAGCATCCGTGTCCCGCTGGTCCTTCGATGGGACGCCGCGGCCTGGCATGACGAGCCGTCCGTGGCCGCACTCGTGTTGAACATCGACGTCGCGCCGACGGTCGCCGAGGCGGTCGGGCTCGAGCTCGACGCCGACGGCCGAAGCCTCCTGCCACTGCTCGACGAACGGACCCACCGCTGGCGCGAGGACTTCCTGATCGAACACCTGGAGGGGTCGAACCCCGTCCCGACCTTCTGCGCGGTGCGCTCGGAGGCGTGGAAATACGTGCGGTACTCGACCGGCGAGGAGGAGCTGTACGACCTGGACCGGGATCCGAGCGAGCTCGAGAACGTCGCGTCGGAACCGTCGGCCCGCCCCAAGCTGGAGTCGCTCCGCGAACGACTGAGGGAGCTCTGCCGTCCGGCGCCGCCCGGGTTCGACGGTCGGCCGCCCGTGCGGCTCTGGGTGGCGCTCGGAGCGTTGACGCTCCTCCTGCTGGTCGAGGCCGGAGCGACGCGTCGCGGGGAAGGGACGAGAACCGGGCGACGTTAGGCTGTGCCCCGTGAGCTACGAACCTGGACCTGGGTCCCGCGTGCCGGTGCCGCGGGGCCTGCGCTTCGACCGACGGCGTGTCCGCCGCCGTCGAAGCTTCGGGGCCTTCCTCGCCATCCTCGTCCTGGTCACGGGAGCGGCCGTCGGATGGAGCGCCCTTCGAGACGAGGGCGGCGACCGCGCCGCCGACGTCGTACCGACCGGGCCGGCGGCAGCCGGAGGCGGCGGGGACGGGCAGACCGGCGGGGAAGACGGCGAGGGATCGGGGATCGTGCCCGGGGAGACTCCGATCGAACACGTCGTGTTCATCGTCAAGGAGAACCGGACGTTCAACCACTACTTCGCCACGTATCCGGGGGCCGAAGGTACGACCGAAGGCGGGACGATCGAATGTTCGGAGGACGGGTGCCGCGACGGACCCGTCGTGCAGCTCACCAAGGCCGAAGATACCCAGCCGCACGACCTCACGCACTGCTTCCGCTGCGGCCTCGTCGGAATAAACGGCGGGAAGATGAACGGCTTCAACCGGATGAACGGCGTGATCCCGATCGAGGGCGAACGGGCCCTGGCCTACGGCTCGGACCTCAGCGGCTACAACTACCACGATCGCGAGACCCTCCCGAACTATTGGGAGTACGCCGACCGGTTCGTGCTGGCCGACCACTTCTTCACGTCGATGTACGGTCCGACGCTCCCGGAGCACCTGTACACCGTGGCCGCGCAGGCGAATTGGATCGTGGACAACAAGGGGCAGACCGACACCCCGGGCTCGTACTGCGACGACGACAACGAGACCGCGACGCGGTTCACGCCGCGGGACACTCGCCAACACGCCGAGCGCATCATGGAGCTCGAGCGCGAGATCACCGCCAACGGAGACAACACGTACGAGCTCGGACGGTACTGGGAGCAGATCCGTCTCTGCTTCAACATCCCCGTCCTGCCCGATCAGCTCGAGGAGGCCGGGATCAGCTGGAAGTACTACGCGAACGAGAACGCCTGGATGAACGCGCTCCAGATGATCGAACACGTCCGGTACGGGCCGATGTGGAACAAGGTCGAGCCGCCGGAGAACTTCGTCGCCGACGTCGAGAATCGCGAGATGCCCCAGGTGTCGTGGATCGTGCCGTCCGAGTCCTACAACGAACATCCCGGCGGGGGGAAGAGCGTGTGCGCCGGGGAGAACTGGACCGTGCACCAGATCAACACGATCATGCGGAGCGAATACTGGCGCGCGACGGCCATCGTCGTGGTCTGGGACGACTTCGGCGGGTTCTACGACAACGTCCCGCCGCCACAGCTCGACATCATGGGGCTCGGGCCGCGCACGCCGGCGCTGATCATCTCGCCGTACACGCGGCGAGGCGACAATCCCGAAGGCGGCTTCATCGACAGCACCGTGTACGAGTTCAGCTCGGTGCTCGCGTTCATCGAGCAGGTCTTCGACCTCGACCCCATGACCGAACGCGACGCCAACGCCAGCCCGCTCCTGGGCGCGTTCGATTTCGAGAACCCACGGTTCAAGAAGTACCTGCTCGACCTTCGCGAGGAGTGCCCCTACGGGACCACGGAGTCGCACTTCGCCGCGGGCTGGCCGTTCCTTCGCACGATCGGCAGCCAGAAGGACTAGCAGAACCCCAGTGGGCTGGTCTCGGCCGGGGCGATACAGTCGGCCGCCATGGCACGCATCCCGCTTCTGTTCGACCGTGATGGGCTCGATCCCGAGGGGCGAGCCGCCTTCGACCTCGTCGTGGCGAGTCGCGGCGAGGTGACCCGCCCGTTCGCGCTGCTCCTTCACGCGCCCGAGCTGGCGAGCCGCGTCGCCGAGCTCGGGCACGTCGTTCGCTTCGGCTCGCGCTTGGCCGACGCCGACCGCGAGCTCGTCACGCTCGCGACCGGCCGGGCGAACGGCTGCGCGTTCGTCTGGGACTCGCACCTCGACTCGGCGCGGATCGCCGGGGTCGTTCCGGAGGCCATAGCCGCCGGCGGGCTCGGCGAACGCGAGAGGCTCCTCGTATCGTTCGTCTCGGAGCTGTGTCGCACCGGCGAGGTCTCGGCTGAGACCTTCGATGCCGTGCGCGCGCTGCTCGGCACCCCGGCGACGGTCGAGCTCGTCCTGACCGTCGGCTACTACACGATGCTGAGCTACGCGATGAGAGCGTTCGAGGCCTGCTGATCCGGTCCACCGGTTACGGTGAGACGGGGTCGAGCGGCGGCTTGCCGGCGAGCACGAGCCGGACGTTCTCGCGCATCCGCTCGAGTGCCTCGGCCTGCGACTCGACGGTGCGCCCGGCGTTGTGCGGCGAGATGAAGACGTTCGGCAGCCGGCGCAGGCCGTGGTCGGGCGGCAGGGGCTCGGGGTCGGTAACGTCGAGGCCGGCGGCGGCGATCCGTCCCTCGCGCAGGGCCTCGAGGAGGTCGTCGGTCACCACGACCGGTCCGCGGGCGACGTTCACGAGATGTGCGCGCGGCCGCATCTTCGCGAGCGCGGCCCGGTCGATCATCCCCCGGGTCTCCTCGGTGAGCGGGACGCACAACGCGACGAA
>DATHVC010000040.1:0-7061 GCA_035461565.1 Actinomycetota bacterium | reverse complement strand
AATCTGATCCGAGCCGGTCGAGGAAGTCCTCGACCGTCTGCATGGCGATGCCCTCGGCGTTCACGAGCCGCTCCAGGATCTGGGTGGTCGCATCGAATCCCTCCAGTCGTAGGTGGACCTCGTCGTCGGGCCCGAGCGCGGCCTCGGGGACCAACCCGACGATCTCCGACGAGAGCACGGTGAGGCCGCGCTCGACGGCGAGCTCGCTCACGCGGTCGAACGCCGAGCGGGGTGTGGTGACGTCGACGTCGACCAGGTTCATCGACACGGTCACCGCATCTCGATCGGGGACCTCGAACCCGATGGCGCGCACCTCCGGCAGTCCGCCGCCGGACTCGCGCACCTCCTTCGCGATCTCGGAGGCCGCCTCGGCGGTCCCGGTCAGATACACGTTGAAGGCGACGAGCGGCTTGCGCGCTCCCACGGCCGTCGCGCCGGCCGGTCCCAGGCGCGCCGGGCCGAAGTCGGGCAGGCGGTCGCCTCGAGCCACCGCGTCGCGTAACCCCTCGTATTCCCCGCGGCGGACATCGGCCAGGTTCCGACGCTCCGGCCGGAGCGCGGCGCGGTCGTATAGGTACACCGGAAGATCGAACGCCTCGGCGAGCTCGCGGCCGAACGACCGGGCCAGCTCCACGACCTCCTCCATCGAGATGCCCCGCAGCGGGACGAACGGGATCACGTCGACCGCGCCCATCCGCGGGTGCCCGCCGGAGTGGTGGGTCAGGTCGATCGACTCGAGCGCGACCGCGGTCGCGGCGAGCGCGCTCCGCCGGACGGCGTCGGGTGAGCCGACCACCGTGGTGTCGAGCCGATGGTGCTCGGGATCGGCCTGCCGGTGCACGAGCCGGGCGCCGGCCGGGCCGTCGAGGGCCTCGCAGATCCGCTCGATCACGTCCCCCCGCCGCCCCTCGCTGAAGTTCGGCACGCAGACGACCAAGGCGTCGGGCTCCATGACGCTCGCCAGCCTAGCCGCCGCCCGCGACTAGGATCGGCTCGGTGGACCGCCGATCGTTCGGAGCGTGGCTCGCGCGGTACTTCGGCGCCTGGGCCTCCAACGACGCCGAGGAGGTCGCCGCGTTGTTCGCCGACGAGGCGGAGTACTCCTGGGGGCCGTTCCGGGAACCGGCTCGGGGCCGCGACGCGATCGTCCGCGCCTGGGTCGACGGCGGGTCACCGCCGGGGTTCCGGTGGCAGGTCGAGCCGATCGCGGTGTCCGGCAACGTCGGCGTGGCACACTGGAGCGTGTCCTTCGATGACGGTCGTGCCGTGATCGAGCTCGACGGGGTGCTCGTATGCGAGTTCGACACGGAGGGTCGGTGCATCCGCCACCGTGAGTGGTACGACCGGAGCGAGACAAGGTGACCGAGCCTCGGGTGATCCCGATGCTCGTCACGGAGTTGATCCTGCCCGAGGAGGATCGGGAACGTCTCGGGACGACGGTCTGGCCAGTCGTCGCGCACGCGGTGGTCCACCGCGACGGGGTGTTCCTGTTCGACACCGGGATGGGCCTCGGAAACGACGAGATCGACGAGCTGTTCTCGCCGCGGACCACGCCGATCGAGCGGGCGCTCGCCGACCACGGGATCGATCTTGCCGAGGTGACGGGCGTGGCGAACTGCCATCTCCACTTCGACCACGCCGGCCAGAACGTCCGCCTGCCCGGCGGACCGCCGATCTTCGTGCAGGCCTCGGAATGGTCGAAGGTGCACGAGCCCGACTACACGGTCGCGGAGTGGGTCGACGCGCCCGGTCTCCGGTATGAGGTGGTGGACGGCGAGGTCGAGGTGGCGCCGGGCCTGCGGCTCCTCCCGACGCCGGGACACACCCCCGGCCACCAGTCGCTGGTCGTCGGGTCACCGGATGGCCCCGTCGTGCTGGCCGGGCAGGCGGTCCAGGGCGTCCGCGAATGGGCGGGGGAGGAACCTTCGGGCGTTCCCGAGCCGGGCTCAGACCTGCGCGAGGCCTACCTCGACTCCACGGCGCGGTTGCGCGCGCTGGGCCCCGCCCGGGTGCATTTCGCCCACGATCCGCAGGTGTGGATCCGGCCCTCGTAGCCGGCCTTGACCGCTGTCCGAGCCCGGGTGTACGGTGGCTCTCCCCCTCGAACATACGTTCGATTCTCGGCTCGAGGGGGAGGTGGTCGACGGGGCGCGGGATGGCCAAGCGGTACGACGAGGAGGTCGAGGTCCGGGTGGAACGCGACGCCGGCATGCCGTCGGCGTTCGTCTGGCGGGGACGGCGATACGAGGTCGCCGATGTGATCGGGCGGTGGCGGATCGAGGGCCGGTGGTGGGCCGACGGCCGAGACCGCGAATACTGGCGCGTCGAGGCCCGCGGTGGAGCGGTGTGGGACCTCTATCACGACCGACTCCGCGACCGATGGCACATGGAGCGCCTGTGGGACTGACGGCGCTCGCGGACGACCGGTGATCGGCGGTGATCGGCGGGTTCGTCCACCTGGACGTCCGTTCCTACTTCTCGATCAAGGAGGGGGCGTTATCGCCGGAGGCGCTGGCGCGGCGGGCGGCCGTGCTCGGCATGCCGGCCGTGGCGCTCACCGACCGCGACGGCGTCTACGGCGCCGCCCGGTTCGTCGACGCGTGTGAACGCGAAGGGGTCCGGCCGATCCTCGGCGCCTCGCTCACGGTGCGGGAGTCGGGGACCTTGCCGCTGGGTCGCTCACGCACCGTCGCCGGGCCGGGCTCCGGGCGGCCGTCCGATCGCTCACGCGCCGTCGCCGGGCCGGGCTCCGGGCGGCCTCACCATCCCAGACCCACGCCCTCCGCCCGGCCCGGCTCCGGTGGTCCGTACGTGGTCCTGCTCGCAAGGGACGCGGCGGGGTACGCAAACCTGTGCCGGCTGATCACGGACGCGCACCTGATCGGGGAGCGGGGGGATCCGTCGGTCACGCCGGAGCAGGTGTGCGCGCACGCGGGCGGGCTGGTGGCGCTGCTCGGGCCGAGTTCGCCGCCGGGACGGCTCGCGACCGCTGGACGGATGGACGCCGGGCGTCGGGCGCTCGACCCGTACCGGGAAGCGTTCGGGGCGCGGCTGTTCGTTGCGGTCGAGCACCGGCTCGAGGAGGGGTCGAACCGGGAGGTCCGGGCGTTGCTCCGGTTGGCCGAACGATCCGGGGTGCGCGCGGTCGCCACGAACCCGGTTCGGTACCTCGCGCCCGACGATGCGTTCCTGGCCGACGCGCTCGAGTGCATGCGCGAGCTCGTCCCGGTCAGCCGGACGAACGTCACCCGCACCAACGCGGAGGGGTGGCTGAAGCCCGCGACGCAGATGCGCGCCCTGTTCGCCGAACACCCCGGCCTCGTCTCGACCACCCTCGAGATCGCCGAGTCGTGCACGTTCGACCTCAACCTGCGTTCGGTGCGGTTCCCCGACTTCCCGACTCCGGCCGGACGCTCGGCCTCGAGCGTGCTCGCCGAGCGGTCCTGGCGCGGGCTGGAGCGCCGGGGGATGAAGGCCACGACGCGCGTGAGGGACCGGCTGAACCACGAGCTGTCGATGATCCATCGCCTCGGGTACTCGGCGTATTTCCTGACGGTGGCCGACATCGTCGCCGACGTCCGCGCCATGGGCATCCGGTGTGCCTGCCGGGGGAGCGCGGCCGGCTCGCTGGTGTGCCACCTGACCGGGATCTCCGACGTGGACCCGATCCGGCACGACCTCGCGTTCGAGCGGTTCCTGAACCCCCGTCGGGACGAACTCCCGGACATCGACGTGGACGTCGAGTCGGCCCGGCGCGAAGACGTCTACGACCTGATCCTCTCGCGCTACGGGGACGACCGGTGTGCCTGCGTCGCGATGGTCGACACCTACCGCGCCCGCGCCGCCGTCCGCGAGGTCGGCAAGGCGCTCGGCCTCCCCGAGCCCGAGGTCGACACGATCGCCAAGTCCTTCCCCCACATCGGCGCGAAAGACCTCCAGGTCGCGATCGAACGCCTCCCCGAGCTGGCGGGCTCGAACCTGAACGCCGGCCAGCTCGAGCACCTGTTCCGGGTGGCCGAACGGCTCGACGGCTTCCCCCGGCACATCGCCCTGCACCCGAGCGGCATCGTGCTCTCGGGCGATGACCTCGCGACTCGGGTCCCGCTCGAACGGTCGTTCCAGGGCTACCGGATGATCCAGGCCGACAAAGACGACGTCGAGCTGCTCGGGTACCTGAAGCTCGACGTGCTCGGGGTCCGGATGTTGTCGTCGATGCGCCACGCTCTGGACGAGATCGCCCGCACCGAACACGTGAAGGTGGACCTCGACCGGATCGAGCTCGACGACGGGCCCACGTTCGAGCTGATCCGGGCCTCGGACACGCTCGGGTGTTTCCAGATCGAGAGCCCCGGACAACGCGAGCTCCTCCAGAAGCTCCAGCCGGAGCGGTGGGAGGACCTGATCGTGGACATCTCGCTGTTCCGGCCGGGCCCCGTGAAGTCGGACATGATCAACCCGTACCTGCGGCGGCGGGCCGGGATGGATCGCCCCACCTACGTCCACCCGGCGCTCCGGCCGGCCCTGCGTGAGACGTTCGGCGTGATCGTCTACCACGAGCAGGTCATGCGGACGCTCGCCGCGGTGGCCGGCTACGACCTCACCGATGCCGACTTCATCCGCCGGCACCTGGACCGCGAGGACCTGCTGCCGGCGCTGCGCGAGGACTTCCTGCGGCGGGCGGTGGCCCGCGGCCTGGCCGCCGACGTCGCCGACGCCACGTGGCGGGCCGTGGCCGAGTTCGCCAGCTTCGGGTTCTGCAAGGCCCACGCGGCGGCGTTCGCGGTGCCCACCTACCAGTCGGCCTGGCTGAAGGCGCATTACCCGGCGCAGTTCCTGGCCGGGGTGCTCACGCACGACCCGGGGATGTACCCGCGGCGGCTGATCCTCGAGGACGCGCGGCTGCACGGCATCCCGATCCTGCCGCTGGACGTGAACGCGTCCGAGCGCGAGTACGTGGTCGAAGAGGTGGCCGGGTCGGCCGGGCCACATCGGTACGGGATCCGGCTGGCGTTGCAGGATGTTCACGGGATCTCGGACGCGGAGATCCGGTCGATCTTGATGGCTCGCGCCGATCGCTCCTTCCGGGACGTGGGGGACTTCCTGCGGCGGACCACGGTGTCGAGGCCGGTGGTGGAGGCGATCGCACACGCGGGTGGGTTCGACGCCCTCCCGGGCGGGACCCGGCGGGATCGCCTCTACACGGCGATGACCACGGCCCCCCAGTGGGAAGGCGACCAGCTGGCGCTGGACCTGACCACGGTCGCCATCCCCGGCACCGCGATCTCCCTCCCGGAGTACACCGACGCCGAACGTGTCCGGGCCGAGCTCGAGGTGCTCGGGCTGGACGCCAGCCGGCACCTGGTGAGCTTCTTCGAGTCGTTGATCGCGGACCTGGGCGCGACCCGGGCCCGGGACCTGTGGCGGTGCCGGAAGGACGAGCGGGTGCTGGTGGTGGGGGTGAAGGTGGCCTCACAGACCCCGGCGATCCGCAGCGGCCAGCGGATCATCTTCCTGACGCTCGACGACGCGACGGGTCCGATCGACGTCACGGTGTTCGAGAGCGTCCAGCCAAAGGTAGCCCGGACCGTGTTCCATTCGTTCGTGCTCGCCGTGGCGGGCGCCGTCCGGCGGACCGGGCGAAAAGGGGTGTCGGTCGTGGCCGAAGACGTCTGGGACCTCGTCTCGCTCCACCACGCCCGACGCGACGGGCAACTGGCCGACGCCCTCGCCGGGGTGAGTTCACCGGCACTCGCGACCGTTCCTCGCAAGCTCTGGCACTCGAGCGGCGGCTCCGCCGGCCGATGACCCGCACCGCCGAGCTGACCGGGTCGACGGAGTCGTCGCTCGGTCGGGCGGAGGGCGTGGGTCTGGGATGGTGAGGCCGCCCGGAGCCCGACCGAGCGCCCGAGCGGCGAGTACCCTCCGGGCGATGGCGCGGACGAACGTACGCGAGCCGATCCTGCACGTGGACCTCGACGCCTTCTACGCGTCGGTCGAGGCCCTGAAGGACCCCTCGCTCGCCGGTCGGCCCGTCGTGGTGGGCGGCGCGGGGACGCGCGGCGTGGTGATGTCGGCCTCCTACGAAGCCCGAGCGTTCGGCATCCGCAACGCCATGCCGGCCGTCCGAGCCCGGCGACTGTGTCCGGACGCGGTGTTCGTCGCGCCGGACTTCGAGTCCTACAAGGCGCACTCCAACCGGTTCCGCGAGATCCTCCTCGGCGTCACCCCGCTCGTCGAGCCGATCGCGCTGGACGAGGCCTTCCTGGACGTTTCGGGCGCGTTCCTGCTGTTCGGGGAGCCGGACGGGATCGGCCGGGAGATCCGTCGCCGCGTCCGAGAGGAGGTGGGGGTGTCGTGCTCCATCGGGATCGGGCCGACCAAACTCGTCGCCAAGCTGGCGTCCAAACGGGCCAAACCCGACGGGCTCGTGATCGTCCGGGCCGGCGAGGTCGCCGAGTTCCTGGACCCCCTCCCGGCCCGGGCGCTCTGGGGGATCGGCGAGAAGACGATGGAGGTCCTGTCGAGCCTGGGGATCAAGACGGTCGGCGACCTGGCGCGGACGCCGCCGGTCGTCTTGGGCCGGCTCATCGGGGAGCACCACGCCCGGGACCTCCATGCGCTGGCGCGAGGGGAGGATCCTCGCGCCGTCGTCCCCTATGAGCCGCCGAAGTCGGTAAGCCACGAGGAGACGTTCGAACGGGATCTCGACGACGAACGCGAGCTCTTGCGAGAGATCCTGGCCCTGTCCCAACGCGTGGGCGCCCGCCTGCGCGAGGACGGCTATCGGGCCAGGACCGTGACGCTCAAGGTCCGCCTGGCCAACTTCACGACGCTTACTCGATCCCGGACCATCCACCCGCCGACCGACGTGGCCGCCGACCTGAACCAGGTGGCCGCCGGATTGTTCCGGACGTTGCCGGGTGTGAGTCGGCGGGTGCGCCTGCTCGGCGTGGCCGCGACCGGACTAGAGGCGGCCGGCGAGGAGCAGCTTGCCCTGCTGCGAGGTGAGCGGTGGGGTGAGGTGGAGCGCGCCGTCGACCGGATCGAGCGCCGGTTCGGGC
>DATHVC010000039.1:0-4830 GCA_035461565.1 Actinomycetota bacterium | reverse complement strand
GGGATCGCCGCCGCCGGCGACCGGGACGTGATCCGAGAGGGTTCCTGCAGCGCCTCCAGCGACTGGAAGCTGAAGCTCTCGCCGGAGGACGGGCGGATCGAGGTCGAATACGAGGTGGATCAGAACGTGTCCGGCGATCGGTGGCGCGTGCGGATCCGGCACGGAGACGACGTCGTGTTCCGAGGCCGCCGCACGACCGGGGGCGCGAGCGGCTCGTTCGAGGTCCGGATCTTGGAGGACGACCGGTCCGGCACGGACCGGTTCCGGGCGCGGGCGAGGAACACTTCCACCGGCGAGGTGTGCGCCGGCCGGGCCAGCTTCTGACCCTCGTTCCACGAAAGCTTCACGAGGAGCCTGCCGGGAACCGTCGGCGGGCTCCTCTACCATTTGATCCAGGATGCAGGCGGCGTTCTTCGATCTCGACAAGACCGTCATCTCCCGGTCCTCCTCGCTCGCGCTGTCCCGGCCCATGTACCGGGCCGGCATGGTGACCCGGGGGCAGCTGGTCCGCGGCGCGTACGCCCAGCTCGTCTACGCCCTGGTCGGCGCGGACGAGAAGAAGATGGAGCGCCTCAAGGACGGGATGCTCCAGCTCACCAAGGGATGGGACCGCCATGACGTCGAGCGCCTGGTGCGCGAGGTCCTGATCGAGGTGATCGACCCGTACGTCTATCAGGAGGCCCTCGACCTCATGGCGCTGCACCACGCCGAGGGCCGGAAGCTGTTCATCGTCAGCTCCTCACCCGAGGAGGTCGTCCGGCCGCTGGCGAGCCACTTCGGCGTGTCGGGGGTGATCGCCACCCGGGCCAGGATCGTGGACGGCAAATACACGGGGGATCTCGAGTTCTACTCGTACGGCGAGTCCAAGGCCGAGGCCATCCGGTCGCTCGCCGAACGCCTCGGGCTCGACCTCGAGGGCTCCTACGCGTACTCCGACTCGATCACCGACCTGCCGATGCTCGAGGCCGTGGGGCATCCCGTCGCCGTGAACCCCGACCGCGACCTCCGGAAGGAGGCCGAGGCACGCGGGTGGGACATCCGTGACTTTCGCCGGCCGGTCCGGCTGCGGACCCGGATCGTCAAGACGGCGACGCACCCGCGGACGCGTGTGGCCGCCGGCGTGGCCGCCGCCGCCGCGTCGATCGGGATCCTGGGCTATCTGGTCGTGCGCTCGAAGTTCGCCTCGCGGCGGGACGTCCCGACGGGCTGACCGATCGGTCGCGCGAGCGGGGCGGGCGGGTGTATGGTCGGGATGTCGCCTACGGGTGACACGCGAAGGGAGCAGAAACCCACGCGCGTCCTGCCGCGGGAGGCATGCACGGGGGTCGACGGCTCGACCGCCGGCTCCTCGGCACGTGCAGACTGCGCATGTTCGCTGCTCCCTTCGCGCACGTCCGGACCGGGTCCTCAGTCCTCGGATCCGGCCGCGCCGCCCGGGTGGGGTCGGACGAGACCGCTCTCGTAGGCCAGGACCACCGCCTGGGCGCGGTCGCGCAGATCGAGCTTGGAGAAGACCCGGTTCACGTGGGTCTTGACCGTGGCCATGCTGAGGTAGAGGCGTTCGGCGATCTCCCGGTTGGCCAGGCCGTGGCCGATGAGCTCGAGGATCTCGCGCTCGCGTTCGGTGAGCGTGTTCAGACCCGGCGGGATCTCGGCGGTGGCGTCCGGCGTCCGAACGAACTCCTCGATCAGTCGCCGAGTGACCGAAGGTGACAGCAACGACTCGCCGTCGGCGACCACGCGGATCGCCTTCACCAGGTCCTCCGGGGCCACGTCTTTCAGCAGGAATCCGCTCGCCCCGGCCCGGAGGCCGCGGAACACGTATTCGTCCAGGTCGTACGTGGTCAGGATCAACACCCGGCAGGTCGACGTGGCTTCGTCCTCCGTGATCAGCCGGGTGGCCTCGATCCCGTCCATCTTCGGCATGCGGATGTCCATCAAGACGACGTCCGGGCGGGCCCGGCGCGCCTCGGCCACCGCCTCGTGCCCGTCCGCCGCCTCGCCGACGACCTCCATGTCCGGCTGCGCCTCCACCAACATGCGGAACCCGGACCGAACGAGAGCCTGGTCGTCGACGAGCAGCAGCCGCAGGGTCATGCCGGCGCCTCGGCCGGCGTCATCGGGAATCGGGCCCGGACGACGAACCCGGTCTCGGTGGGACCGGCTTCGAACTCGCCCCGCAACACCCCCACGCGTTCGCGCATGCCGATCAGGCCGTGGCCGGTGCCGTCGCCGGGGGCCTTCGGCCGGGCACCGCCTTCGTCGGCCACCACCACCTCCAACCACGACGGCTCGAAACGGATCGTCACGTCGGCCTTCGGCGCGCCCGAGTGTTTCACGACGTTCGTGAGGGCCTCCTGGACCACCCGGTACGCGGACAGGTCCACCGCCGGCGGCAGCGCCCGCCGCTCTCCTTCGTGGCGGATCGAGACGTGCAGGCCGGTCCGGCCCATCTGCCCCGCGAGCTCGTCCAGGTCCGCGAGACCCGGCGCCGGACGGAGCGCCGCGCTTTCGTCGGCCGAGCGCAGCGCGCCGAGCGCCCGCCGCAGCTCCGCGAGCGTTTGCTTGCTCACGTCTTCGATCGCGCCGAGCGCCTCGCGCGCCCGGTCTGGCCGCTGCTCGGCCACGGCCCGGGCCGCGCCGGCCTGGACGGCGATCACGCCGACGCTGTGTGCGATCACGTCGTGGATCTCCCGCGCCAGCCGGCCGCGCTCCTCGAGGATCGCCAGGTGCTCGCGCTCGCGCTGCTCGCGTTCGAGCCGATCGGCGCGTTCGCGGAGCAGAGCGGTCTGCCGCCACCGGTACCGGGTGTTCTGCCCGACCACCCAGGCCCCGCCGAGCAGCAGGAACTGGTTCACGATGTCCGCGAAGTCGTTCTCGTCGAACGCCGGAAGGTTCACGACGACCAGCGCCACCGCCGTCACGACGGCCGCCGCGATCGCCAGGCTCTGACGCGCGTACGCCGAGACGGAGTAGACGGCCAGCAGCACGGCGAAGGTCAACGTGTAGGGGTCCGGCGGGATGTCGAGGACGTTGTAGAGGACCGCCAGGCCCCCCACGGCGCTCATAACGGCGAACGGGTACCGGCGGCGAAGGACCAGCGGCGCCGTGATCGCCAGGGCGAACGACACGCTCCACGAGGTGTCCGACGGGCCGACGAAGGCATCGGCCCGGGCGATCTCGATGAGCGCGACCAGGGCCAGGCCCGAGGCGAGCCCGACGTCCACGACCAAGGGGTTCGGCCCCGCCCGGCGCGTCTGCCCGTCCATGGCCTCACTGTAGGTCCGCGCCTTCCCCGGGACATCAACCCCTGGTTTGAGGCCGATTCCACCCCTCGGCCGATGGCGCGGACCCCGTGCGGGAGCACGATCGCGGCGTCGAGAGAAAGGGGGAAACGATGAACGGATCGACGAGCCGCCGATACGACCTCGACGCGCTCCGGGTGCTCGCGGTGCTGCTGCTGATCCCGTTCCACAGCGCGCGGGTGTTCGACTCGTTCGAGACCTTCTACGTTAAGAACGGTCAGACGAGCGAGGGACTCTCGTGGGCCGTCATCCAGTTCCTGAACCCATGGCACATGCCGCTCCTGTTCGTGCTGGCCGGCGCCGCCACCTGGCTCGCGCTGCGGCACCGCTCCGCGGGGCAATACCGGGCCGAGCGGGCCAAGCGCCTGCTGGTCCCGTTCCTGTTCGGGATCGCGGTGATCGTGCCGCCGCAGGCGTTCCTGGCGCTCCTGCACCGGGGCCGCGACGTGTCCGTCGGCGGGTTCCTGGCCGACTACTGGACCGTCGAGGGCGACCTCAGTGGCTACACCGGAAGCTGGACCCCGGCGCACCTGTGGTTCATCGGCTTCCTGTTCATCTTCTCGCTCGTCGCGCTGCCGCTGTTCCGGCGGCTGCGGGACCGAACGGTCGGGGCGCGCTGGCTCCTGTTCGCGATGCCGGTGATCCTGCTGCTGACGAACGACCTTCCGTCACCGAAAGACGACGCCCAGAACCCGTTCTACGGGCTGGCGCTGTTCGTCGCCGGATACCTGCTGATGGCGGATCCCCGGGCGGAGGGACTGATCCACCGCCACTGGAAGGTGCTGTTCGCGGGGGCGGCCGTGTCCATGAGCGCCGCGATGACGATGTGGGTCGACGGAGTCGAGTCCCGGCTGGCGGATGGTTCGCTCGCCGAGGCCGGCTTCGCCCTCTTCGAGCAGGTCAACGCGTGGGTGTGGGTGCTCGCGCTCCTCGGGGCCGGGCAGACCTTCCTGCGCCGGCCGATCCGCGGGCTGGTGTACGCGAGCGAGGCCTCCTACCCCGCGTACCTCCTGCACCAGACGGTGATCATCGCGGTGGCCTTCTTCGTGGTGGACCTGAACCTCGGCCTGTGGCCGAAATACACGCTGGTCGCGGTTCTTTCGCTCTCGCTCACGCTCGTCCTGTACGAGCTTGCGGTCCGTCGGTTGAACGTCACCCGCTTCCTGTTCGGCATGAAGCCGCTCCGCCGGGGTCCGGTTACCCCGACCGATGTCTCGGGCGAGCTGTCGATCGAACGGGAATCAGCACATCTGGTCAGGTGATCGGATCGCTGAGATCGGGCCGTTGCAGGACCGAGGTCCCGCCGGACCGGCCAGCCTGGCGGGGCCTCGCTACTAGAGCGGAGGTGGGTCCGATCGTCGATCAGCGCTCGCCGAAGCCCGTAGAGGTACGACCACAGGCCGCCGGACGACCTCAGGTCTCTGGTGCGCGGCGGTATTCGAAGTGCATGCCGTCGGGCAGGACGAAGTCGCCGCCCCAGATGAAGCCCCACCGTTCGAACACGCGGACCATGCGCGGGTCCTGG
>DATHVC010000038.1:0-9210 GCA_035461565.1 Actinomycetota bacterium | reverse complement strand
TCGTGACCTCCAGGCACTGATCGGCGTAGAACCCCTCGTCCTGCGCGGCGAAGTACCCGGCGAACTGAGCCTGGATCACCCACTGGAGCTGGAGGCTGACCTCGTCGACCGACTCACAGTCGCCGGCGTCGCCGCCTCCCCCGCCATCGTCGCCGTCCCCGCACGCCGCCGCCACCAGCGAGATCGCCAGCGCGGCGGCCGCCACCGTCCACCACCGCTTCCCCTTCATGCGCGCTCCCCCTCCTCCGGGTCCCCCCGTCCAGGTCACCCCCGCGGGCCCGTCCGCCCGCCCGCGGCTCCTTCTCGAGCCCCCACTCCGGTCGCGCATCATGCCGCATCCCGGTCGCCGCTGCCCACGCCCCCAGGGGTGGCCACGAGTTCGAGGCCCACGGCCCAGAGGAAGAACATCAGTCCGAGCAGGCAGGCTCCCAGCACGTAGGCCCACGCCGCCGCGTTCTGCGCGATGGCGATGTTGGCGACGATCCGGTTGCCGAGCCCGTTCTGCGATCCGCCGAAGTACTCGGACACGAACGCCGTGATCACCGCGGCCGGCGCGGCGATCTTGAGCGCCGTGAACAGATACGGCACCGCGTTCGGCACCCGCACCTTCCGCAGGATCGCCACCTCGCTCGCCGCGTAGGAACGCATCAGCTCCAGATGCGTCTGATCGACCTCGCGCAGCCCTCGCGTCACGTTCACCAGGACGATGAACTGCACGACGATCGACACCATCAGGCGGCGCGGCACCTCGCTGGTGATCGAGAACATGTTGTTGAACACCGCGACCAGAACGAAGATCGGGATCGCGTTGAGCGCCACCGCGAGCGGCATGACGAGCTCGTTCACCAGGCGGAACCGCGCGAGCACGAAGCTCAGCAGGACCCCCGCGACGGTTCCGGCCACCAGGCCGACGAGCGCGTTCGTCCCCGAGACCTTCGTCGCGTCCCAGATCAGCCCGAGGTTCTCGACGAACCGTGTCCAGATCGCCGACGGGGGCGGGAGGAAATACGGCTGGAGGTCGAACGCCGCGACGGCGCTCTCCCACAGGGCCAGGAACGCCGCGCCGAACACGAGCGGCGGCAGAGCCAGCCCGACGAGCCCTCGCGATCTCACTCGGGCTCCACCGCGGGTTCGAGGTGGGACCGGTCCACGCCGCGAAGCGCCTCTCGCACCTCGGTGACCTTCTCGAAGAACGCCGCGGCCTCGCGGGTCTCGACGTCACGCTCCGGACCCAGGTCCACGTCCACGATCCCGGTGATCCGGCCGGGCCGCGGAGACATCACGACCACCCGAGTGGACAGGTACACCGCCTCCGGGATCGAGTGCGTCACGAACACGACCGTCGTGTCGGTCTCGCCGCAGATCCGCAGGAGCTCGTCCTGCATGTGTTCGCGGGTCATCTCGTCGAGCGCGCCGAACGGCTCGTCCATCAACAGCAGCGGCGGGTGGGCGGCGAGCGCTCGCGCGATGGCCACGCGCTGCTGCATGCCGCCGGAGAGCTGCCACGGGTAGTGTCCGGCGAACTCGGGCAGCTTCACTAGCTCGAGCATCTCCCGTGCCCGCTCTCGCCGCCGCTCCCGGTCCCATCCCTTGAGCTCCAGGGGCAGCTCGACGTTGCGGGCCACCGTGCGCCACTCGAACAGGCCGGCCTGCTGGAACGCCATCCCGTAGTCCTGGTCCAGGCGAGCCCGGCGCGCCGGCTTGCCGTTGACGCGGACCTCGCCGACGGTCGGCTCGAGCAGGTTCGCGATCAGACGGAGCTGCGTGGACTTGCCGCAGCCCGACGGGCCGATCAACGAGACGAACTCGCCCGGCTCGATCGTGAGGTCCACGTCAACGAGCGCCGGGACCTCGTTCGGCCGGCCCACGTTGAAGATCTTCGAGACGCCGTGGAGCTCGACGGCGTTGGTCATTCGACGGCCTCCCGCGGGCGATGGCGCATCAACACGGCGTCGAGCCCGACCACCATGCCGGTCATGACCAGGCCGAGCGCCGCCGCTCCGAACACGGCCGTGTAGACCTTCGCCGGGTCGCTGGTGGCGGCGCGGGCGTATTCGATGATCAGCCGCCCGATCCCGCCGGCCAACCCGGTCGAGATCTCGGCCACCACCACGCCGATCACGGACGCCGTCGCGGCCAGGCGAAGCGCCGGCACCAGGTACGGCACGGCCGCCGGGAACCGCAACTTGAGGAGGGTCTGTCGCCACGACGCCGCGTAGGAGCTCATCAGCTCGAGCGAGGCCGCCGGGACCGAGGTGAGCCCCTTCAGCGCCCCTACCGAGACCGGGAAGAACGCCAGGAACGCCCCCAGCACCGCCGCGGAGAGCCACCTCGGCCATTCGAACCCGCCGATCTGGAGCCGGCCGCCCCAGCTCACCACCAGGGGGGCGAGCGCGATCAGCGGCACGGTCTGCGAGATGACGAGGTATGGCAACAGCCCCCGTTCGACCGCGCGGAACCGCGCCATTACGACCGCGAGCGCCAGCCCCACCACGGCGCCGAGCACGAACCCGGCGAACGCGATCCGGAACGAGAACCACGCTCCGCGCAGGACCACTAGGGCGATCGAGCCGTCCGAACCTCGCCGCTCCGGTTCGACGAAGCGACGCAGCATGTCCCACACGTGCGGCATGGCCCGGTCCTCGGCCCGCGGCAGGAGGCGGAGCCCGAAGACGGTGCCGCCCTCCTGCGGCCCGAGCCACTTGTAGAGCTCCCACAACACGGCCACCAGCAGCAGGGACAACCCGAACATCGCCGCGGGACGAAAGGCCCGGCGCAGGCTGGGGGGCGGACGGCGTGCCACGACCTGCGGATGCTAGCGGCCCCTCGATCACCCGTCGAGGTCGTCGATCCTCGCATTCGACGGCGGACGATCCGCCCGGAGCCGGTCGGCGGTCCGTTCGGCCTCGCGCATCACGCGCAACACGTTCCGGCCGGCGATCTTCGCGAGTTCGTCGTCCCCGTAGCCACGAGTCCCGAGCTCCGCGAAGAGCGCCGGATACCCCGAGACGTCCTCGAGCCCCCCGGGCATCCAGACCGAGCCGTCGAAATCGCCCCCGACGCCGATGTGGTCGATCCCGGCGACATCGCGGACGTGGTCCACGTGGTCGGCGACGTCCGCGACCGTCGCCGGCGGGTCGGGGTGCGTCTCGTACCAGGTCGTCATCGCCGCCCGGACCGCCTCCGGGTCGTCGGGATGGCGCTCGCGCAGCCGCTCGGTCTCCGCCGACGCCGCGGCGTACGCGGCCTCGCCGGCCCGCGTCAGGAACGACGGCACGAACGTCACCATGACCACCCCGCCCGTTCGCCGGACGAGTTCGAGCACGTCGTCGGGCACGTTGCGCGGGACGTCGCACAGGGCACGCGCCGAGGAGTGCGAGAAGATCACCGGCGCCTCGCTCACCTCGACGGCCTGCCGCATGACGTCGTCCGAGGTGTGGCTGAGATCGACCAGGACGCCGCACCGGTTGAGCTCGCGCACGACCTCCTCCCCGAACCGGGTCAGCCCGCCGTGGGACCGGCGTCCGGTGGCCGAGTCGGCCCACGACGTGTCGTCGGCGTGCGTCAGCGTGAGGTACCCGGCGCCGAGATGGGCAAGGACGCGAAGCGCGCCGAGCGACGAGCCGATCGACTGGCCCCCCTCGACTCCGATCATCGAGGCGACCTTGCCGGCCGCCGCGACGCGCTCGACGTCGTCGGCCGTCCGGACGAGCTCCAGGCGGTCGGGGTGCCGCCGGACGAGGTCGTACAGGGCGTCCACCTGCTCCAGCGTGGCCGTCACCGCCTCGTGCCCTGGCAGGTCCGACGGGACGTACACGGACCAGAACTGCCCGCGCACCCCGCCGGCCTCCAGGCGCGGAAGATCGGTCCGGCACTCCTCGGGGGCCGTGCCCGTGCGCAGCTCCCACAGCCAGTCGTTGTGGCCGTCGATCAGCGGCGCGCCGCGCAGCAGCGATCGCATCCTGCCCAGGTCGGGATCGGCGGTCACGGCACCCAATCTAGGCGCTGGAGACAGCGGGGGCGATGACGAGGACGTGCTCGACGACCGGTTCGCCGAGACGTCGGGCGCCCGTCGGCGCGCTCGCGGGACGGGAACCCGTGGCCCGTATCGGCGTAGGGTTTCCTTCATGCCGTCCTGCGCCGCCTGCGGAAACGAGAACCCCGAGGGGGCGCGGTTCTGCAATCATTGCGGCGCCGCGCTGCCCGCCGGCGCAACGTCGCACCGCAAGGAGCGCAAGTTCGCGACCGCGCTGTTCGCCGACCTCGTGGGGTCGACGGCGCTCGCCGAGCGCGAGGATCCCGAGATCGTCCAGGCTCTCGTCGGACGGACGTTCGACCGGCTGGCCGAGGAGGTCGCCCGGTACGAGGGGCTCCTGGAGAAGTTCATGGGCGACGCCGTGCTCGCGGTGTTCGGCGTGCCGCGGGCGCACGAAGACGACGCCGAGCGGGCCGTCCGCTGCGCCATCGAGATGCAGGCGGTCCTGTCCGAGCTGAACCGAGGGTTCGCCGCCGAGGGCAAGCCGACGCTGGCGATGCGGATCGGCCTGGAGGCGGGCGAGGTCCTGGTCGACGTCGAGCGGGTGTCGGGTCCTCGCGACCGGATGCTCACCGGCGACGCCGTGAACACGGCGGCGCGGTTGCAGGCGGCCGTGGAGCCCGGGCACATCGTCGTCGGGCCCGGCGTGTACGCCAGCACGAAGGACGTCATCGAGTATCGCGAGCTCGAGTCGCTCGACCTGAAGGGCAAGGCCGAGCCGGTCCCCGCGTGGCGCGCCCTGCGGATCAAGGCCCGGACCCGCGGCGAGCGGCCCCGGCTCGGTCTCGAGGCCCGGCTCATCGGGCGCGACGAGGAGCTCACGGTCCTGAAACAGACGCTCCGGCGCGTCGAGAGCGAATCCCGGCCGGCACTGGTCACCGTGATCGGGCCGGCCGGCGTGGGGAAGACGCGCCTGGTCGCCGAGCTCGAGCGGTACGTGGAGGGGCTGCCGCAGGTGGTGTACTGGCGGCGCGGCCGGTGTCTGGCGTACGGCAACACCTCCTACTCCGCGTTCGCCGAGGCGATCAAGGCGCAGTGCGAGATCTTCGAAGACGACGCGGCGGAGGTGGCCGCGAAGAAGGCCGACGCGGCGGTGCGCGAGCTGTTCGGCGACGAGAGCGTCTCGCCGCAGATCCGCGCGCTGGTCGGCGCCGGAGAGTCCCGCGGAACCAGCCGCGAGGATCTGTTCGAGGCGTGGCGCCGGTTCCTCGAGCGCCTGGCGGCACGATACCCGCTCGTCGTCGTGCTCGACGATCTGCACTGGGCCGACGACGGCCTCCTCGACTTCATCGAGCACGTCGCCGACTGGGCGCAGGGTCCGATCATGTTCGTCGCGACGGCCCGCCCCGAGCTGTTCGAGACCCGGCCGACGTGGGGCGGCGGCAAGCGAAACGCCGCCTCGATCTACCTCGACCCGCTGTCGGAAGCGGAAGGCGAGGTGATGGTCGGCGAGCTGCTCCCGGGGCCGGTCACGCCCGAGCTCACCCGGATGATCGTGGAGCGGAGCGAAGGAAACCCGCTGTTCGTCGAGGAGATCGTGCGGAAGCTGATCGACGACGGGGTGCTGCGGGCGACGGAGGCGGCCAGATGGGAGGGGTCGCTCCCGATCGACCAGGTGGAGGTGCCGCGTTCGATCCAGGGACTGATCGCGGCCCGGCTGGACGGCCTGCCCGCGGACGAGAAGGCCGCGTTGCAGGACGCGAGCGTCGTGGGACGCGTGTTCTGGCTCGGCGCCGTCGCCGAGCTCACCGGCCGAAACCTGGACGAGGTGCGCGGCGCCCTGGGTCGGCTCCGCGTGAAGGAGCTCGTCGTCCCGCACGAGCCGTCGTCCTTCTCGGACGAACACGAGTTCTCGTTCCGGCACAACCTGATCCGCGACGGCGCGTACGACTCGCTGCCCAAGACGTTGCGCGCCGACAAACACGCCGGCGTCGCGCGCTGGGCCGAGCGGCGAGCCGGCGACCGCGCCGAGGAGATCGCCGAGCTGATCGCCACCCACCTGCTCGAGGCGCTCGCCTACCTCGACGAGCTGGGAGAGGCCGGCGAGCGGACGACCGAGCTGCGTTCGAGCGCCTTCCGCTGGGCCGTGGCCGCCGGCGACCGCGCCGCGGCCCTCTGGCAGCGCCCCCTGGCCGTGCGGTGGTTCCGCCAGGCGGAGGACCTCGCGGACGCCCTCGGCCTGCCCATCGCGGATCGAGTCGACCTCGCCCGCAAACACGTGGACGCGAGCTGGGCCACGGATCCGGCCGCCGAGACCGAACACGTGGTCCGTCGCGCCCTCGAGAGGTACCAGGCGTTGGAGGACCGGGCCGGCATCGGGTGGGCTTGGAGCCGCCTGGTCATGCCGCTGTTCGTCCAGGGCCGTCACCCGGAGGCGGAGGAGGCTGGCCGGACCGCCGTGGCCACCCTCGAGCCGCTCGGCGACGGCGCCGACCTCGCCGACGCCCTGCACACGCTCGCCTGGTACCTGTGGCGGCGCGGCCGGGGCGACGAGGCCGAGCCGCTCCTGCGCCGCGTCGTCGCGATGTCGAGGGAGGAGTCCCCGCGCATCCACGCGCGGGCGACGCACGACCTCGCGAACACGCTGTGGCAGAAGAACCAGCTGGAGGAGGCGCTGGCCACGATGGAGGAGGCCTTCCAGCTGGCGAAGCAGGTCGGCGACCACACCAACCTGCTGCGCTGCTACAACAACTTCACGACGGTCCTCGCCGGCGCGTCGGAGCTCCGGCGGGCGGAGGAGGTGGCCCGGGAGGGGCTCGACCTCGCGCGCCGGTCCGGCGCGGTGGCGTTCTCGGGATGGCTCGCCGGCACGGCCGGGGACATCCTGCAGCAGGTCGGTCGGCTCGAGGAGGCCGAGGAGCTCCAGCGGGAGTCGATCGAACACGCCGAGCGCGCGGGAGACGTGCCGCTTCGCGGCATGCGGCTCATGGCGCTCGCGGGAGTGCTGCAGGCCCGCGGCCGCCTCGACGAGGCGGAGGCCCTGTACGACCAGGCTGTTCCGATCCTCGAGGCGAACCCAGAACCGCAGTCCGGGTTCTTCGTACCGTGGTACGAGGGGATTCGCGCCCTGCTCCAGGGTGACCTCGAGGCGGCGGCGGGGCGACTCGCCGAGGTGGTCGAGATGCTCCGGGCCGCCAACCGCGAATACTTCCCGGAGGCCTTCCCGGCGCTGGTCCGCGTCCTCCTTCGTCTCGGCCGCCGGGACGAGGCGGAGACCTACCGGGATCTGTCCGATCTGGGGGTCTGGCCCCTGGCGCGAACGAACGCCGTCCTGGTCGAAGGGCTGCTGTCCACCGACCCGGACCGGGCGCGCGAGCTGATCGGCAGAGCGGCCGACGCGTTCGAGCGTCTCGAGCTCCGGCTCGACCACGCGCACGCGCTGGTGGACCTGGCCCGGGCCACGGCGCGAGTCGGCGAGAGTCCGTTCGGCCTCCTCGATCGAGCCCGCGCCATCCTGCTCGAATGCGACGCCCGGGGCCTCCTGATCGAGGTCGACGACGCAGCCGCGGAGCTGGGGGCGACGCCCTGACGATCGTTCACGGGGCCGGGACCGACGCAAGCGCGCCCGCGGTCAGGCTCAGCGAGCGACGATCTCCTCGTAGGCGTCGGGCCGGCGGTCGCGGTAGAAGGCCCAGCGGTCGCGCACCTCGCGGATCTTGTTCAGGTCGAGATCGCGGACGATCAGCTCAGGCTTGGAGGCGTCGCCCACCTCGCCGACGAACTGCCCCTCCGGGTCGGCGAAGTAGCTCTGGCCGTAGAAGTCGTTGTCGCCGAGCGGCTCGATGCCCACCCGGTTGATCGCGCCGACGTAGTACATGTTCGCCACGGCGGCGGCCGGTTGCTCGAGCCGCCACAGGTACTCGCTCAGCCCCCGGTGGGTGGCGGAGGGATTGAACACGATCTCGGCGCTCCGAAGACCCAGGATCCGCCAGCCTTCGGGGAAGTGCCGGTCGTAGCAGATGTACACGCCGACCCTGCCCACCGCGGTCTCGAACACGGGATACCCGCCGGTGCCCGGCGCGAAGTAGAACTTCTCCCAGAACCCCTTCACCTGCGGGATGTGCTGCTTGCGGTACTTGCCGAGGTACGTCCCGTCGGCGTCGATCACGGCCGCGGTGTTGTGGTACAGCCCGGGCTGAACGATCTCGTACATCGGCAGCACCATGACCATGCCGAGCTCTTTCGCCACCGACTGGAACCGTTTGGTGGTCGGGCCGTCCGGGATGGGTTCGGTGTAGCTGTAGTACTCGGCGTCCTGGACCTGGCAGAAATAGGGGCCGTAGAAGAGCTCCTGGAAACACATGACCTGAGCGCCCTGGGCGGCCGCCTCCCGCGCCGCGTCTTCGTGTTTGTCGATCATCTCCTCCTGGGTCCCGGCCCAGTCGGTCTGCAGCAGCGCGGCCCTCACGGTCGTCATCGCGGTCCCCCTCGGCTCGTGACCTGACGACGAGATGCTAGCCCACGGGGAACCGGGAGAGGGCGCCGGAGGCCCCGGCGCCCTCTCCCCAACCACCGCCCCGATCTAGGACCGGCGCGCGTACATGGCGTCCTGCGCGTACCCGTCGTGCAGGTCGCCCGTGTAGAAGTCGATCTGCGGCGAGACCACGAACCGGTTCAGCCCGGTCCAGACGACGTGGATGTCGTCGTCCGGCCCGACCGCCAGACCCGTGTAGTCGCCGTGGAAGACGTTGCAGTCTTTGCCCTCGCCTTCGGCATAGCCCTCCGGGCCGCACACCGCGGGCCACGCGGTCGTGTACTGGCCGGCCCAGTGCGTCACCGACACGTCGATGTTCTCGGGCGAGCCGAGGTACTCCTTGGACGTCCCGTCCCACAGGACGTGCTGGAAGGCGTCGGCCCGGCCGTCGGCCGCGGGGTCGATGTCCTCGTCCCACGCTGCCACGAGCGTGCCATCGGACCGGTACGCGGCCCACGGGAACCACTGGTGGCCGAACGTCCCGTCCAGCAGGTTGCGGCCGGACCAGGTCTGGCCGCCGTCCGTGGACGTGCTGACGTAGACGTCCGTGTCCGAGCCGGGTCCGGCGTCGCAGGGGTCGTAATCGGGGGCCTCCCCGGGCAGGGTGAAGAAGCAGCCCTCGGTGGCGTTCGGGTTCGGCGTGCCCCGGTCGGCCCAGATCACCGAGAGCGTGTTGGGGTCGTTCGGGTCCACGGCGATC
>DATHVC010000037.1:0-18006 GCA_035461565.1 Actinomycetota bacterium | reverse complement strand
GTTCGTTGGCCGCAACGGGCCGAAGGTCGCCGCAACTACGTGCTCGCGCAGATGGCGGCGATCGGAACCCTGTCGGCCGAGCGCGCGAGCCGGCTCGCGGCGCGGCCGCTTGGGCTGGATCTCCGGCCGGTCTCGTTCTCGGAGGCGCCGGATTTCACCGACGTCGTCGAGCGGTTCCGGGGGGAGCGGTACGGCCGGCGCCGGGCCGTGTCCGGTGGGCTCCGAGTCGAGACGACCCTGGACCTTCGCTGGCAACGCGCGGCTGAGCGAACGGTCCGAAACGCGCTCGGTGAGCCGGGCGATCCGTCCGCCGCGCTCGTGGCCATCGATCCCCGCACCGGCGAGATCCGTGCGCTGGTGGGCGGGCGGAACTGGGACCGGATGAAGTTCAACCTCGCCACGCAGGCCGAACGCCAGACGGGCAGCGCCTTCAAGCCGTTCGTCCTCGCCGCCGCGCTCGAGGCCGGCATCTCACCACTCACGCTCATGGCCGGGCCCTCGCGGCTCACCATCGACGAGCCCCGGTGCTCCACGAACGGGGAGCCGTGGGACGTGGGCAACTACTCGGACGCCGGGTTCGGCACCATGTCGCTCGCCGACGCCATGGCGCGTTCGGTCAACACGATCTACGCCCAGCTCGCGCTTGAGGTGGGCCCGAACACGGTGGCCCGGGTGGCGGAGCGGATGGGCATCCACGGCCCCCTCGCCCCGGTGTGTTCGATCGCCCTTGGCGTCGAGGAGGTGACGCCCCTCCAGATGACCTCGGCGTTCGCTACGATCGCGGCCGGCGGCATCCGTCGCGAGCCAACCCCCGTGCGGGTCGTCCGTGAGGACGGCCGGCGGTTGGATCGACCGGTGGACGTCGACGGCGCGCGGGTGTTGTCGCGGCGCCACGCCGCGGTCCTGACCTGGGCGATGCGCGGGGTCGTGGAGCGCGGGACCGGGACAGCCGCCGCCCTCGTCGACCGCCCCGTCGCCGGCAAGACCGGGACCTCACAGGAGTACGCGAACGCCTGGTTCTGCGGGTTCGTCCCTCAGCTGGCTGCGTGCGTTTGGGTGGGTCATCCGGAGGGGAACGTCCCCATGGTGGGCGTGCGCGGGCTGTCCGGGGTGACCGGTGGGTCGATCCCGGCCGCCATCTGGCATCAGTTCATGCTCACCGCGACCGCGCGCATGAAGGTGATCGGGTTCCCCGAGCCGGACCTGTCGGGGTACCGGCTGCTCCCACCCCCGCCGATGCCGGCGCCACCCGCGGACCAGGACGAGCAGGGCGAGAGCCGGGACGACGACGGCAACAGGAACGGCGACGGCAACGGGAACGGCGTCGGGAACGGGAACCGCGTCGGGAACGGGAACGGCAACGGGGGTGGGCGAGACGACGGAGGTGACGGGTGAGCGAGTTCGGATTCACGCTGTCGGCGGAGGAGCAGGGCGGGTCCCAACTCGTGCGGCTGGCCCGCCTGGCCGAGGAGGCGGGATTCGACTTCGCCACCATCTCGGATCACTTCCACCCCTGGACGTCCACTCAGGGGAACAGCCCGTTCGCGTGGACGGTCCTCGGCGGGGTCGCCTCGGTCACCGAGCGCCTGCGGGTGGGCACCGCGGTCACCTGCCCGTTCATCCGGGTGCACCCGGTCCTGGTGGCGCAGGCGGCCGCCACGGTGGCCGAGATGATGCCGGGCCGGTTCTTCCTGGGCCTCGGCACGGGGGAGAACCTGAACGAACACGTCACGGGGGAGCGGTGGCCCTCCGCGTCGGAGCGGCGGGAGATGCTGGAAGAGGCGGTGGACGTGATCCGCTCTCTGTGGGCGGGCGACCAGGTGGACCATCACGGCCGCCACTTCCGTGTGGTGGACGCCAAGCTCTACACCCTGCCGGAGACTCCGCCCCCGATCTACCTGGCCGCGGGCGGCCCCAAAGCCGTGGAGTCGGCGGGGCGCGTCGCCAACGGCATGATCGCGGTCGCGCCGGACCGTGAGCTCACGGAGGCGTTCGAACGGGCGGGAGGTGCGGGCAAGCCGGCGCTCGGCCAGCTCACCGTGTGCTGGGCCGACGACGAGCAACGGGCGCTCGAGACCGCGATGCGCTGGTGGCCGAACGCCGCCATGAAAGGGGAGCTCGGACAGGAGCTCCCGCTGCCGCGCCACTTCGAGCAGGCCGCCGAGCTGGTCACCCAAGACGAGCTCGCCCGGGCCGTCGTCTGCGGCCCGGATCCGAAACGGCACGAAGACGCCGTTCGCGGGTTCCTGGACGCGGGTTATGACGGGGTGTTCGTCCACCAGATCGGACCCGACCAGGAGGGAGGCCTGCGGTTCTACGCCGAGGAGGTGCTTCCGCGCCTGCGGCGTGAGCCGGCGCGCAAGGCGGGGTGACGGCTCAGTCGGAGAGATCGGCCTCGGACGAGACGACGTCGAAGACGCGGTCCAGCCCGGTGAGCGAGAGCACCTTCATGGGTGATCCCGTGACTCCGATCAGGACCAGTCGACCGTCGCGCTCGCGAACCCGCTTGAGGCACGACACCAGGATCCCCAGGCTGCTCGAATCCATGAAAGAGACGTCGGTCATGTCGAGCGCGATCCGCACCGGCGGCTGGCCGAGCAACCCCAGGACGTGGTCGCGGAGCTGCGGCGACGTGTGGAGGTCGAGCTCACCGGCCACCCGGACGACGGTCCACTCCCGGGCGGTGCCGTTCTCCAGGGTCAGCTCCATCGGGTCCTCCGTGGTCGATAATCCGCGTGGCCGGTCGAGGGCCGGCCAGATCGTGGTCGCGGGGGGTCCAGTATAGGTGGAACCGGCACGTCACCCGTCGGGGAGCGACGAGGTCCGGGTTTCGGTCCCGGCCCTCCCGGAGTTCGTTCACGTGCTGCGCGGAGTGGTGGGCTCGGTGGCCGGCCGGCTCCCGCTGACGCTGGACGGCGTGGACGACCTCCGCCTGGCCGTCGACGAGGCGGCGGCCAAGCTCCTGTCGCTCGGCGGCGGGCCGAACACCCTCTGGCTGGAGCTTCGTCCCACCGAGGTGCGGCTGGAGGCCGTCGTCGCCGGCGACGTCTCCACGACGTGGCCGCCCGAAGGATTCGATCAGTCCTTGTCGTGGACGGTGCTCCAGGCGCTGGCCGAAGACGTTCGGCTCGAGATGTGGAACGGCGTGCCGGCGATCCGGTTCGTGAAACGCACGCTGGGCGGCGCCCCATGAGCCCGAGCTCACGACGCATCGTGGACGAGGAGATGGACGAGCGCGAGCTGTTCGCGCGCCTGCCCGACGACGCCGCCGCCCGCGAGGAGTTGACGCGCCGGTTCCTGCCGCTCGCCGAATATCTGGCGCGCCGGTTCGCGGGGCGTGGGGAGTCGTCCGACGACCTGCTCCAGGTGGCGAGCCTGGGGTTGCTCAACGCGATCGACCGGTTCGACCTCGACCGCGATGTGCAGTTCTCGACCTACGCGGCGGTCACGATCGTCGGTGAGCTCAAGCGTCACTTCCGGGACAAGGGATGGGCGGTCCGAGTCCCGCGGCGGCTCCAGGAGATCGGCCTGCGCATCAACGCCGTGTTGCCGGAGCTGTCCCAGGAGCTGGGCCGTTCGCCGACCATCGAGGAGATCGCGGACCGGTGCGATGCAACGGCCGAGGAGATCCTCGAGGCGATGGAGGCGAGCCAGGCGTATTCCACCAGCTCCCTGGACGCGCCGGTGAACGAGGAGGGCGCCGCCCCCATCGACGTGCTCGGATCAGAGGACCCGTCGATGGCGGTGCTCGACGAGTGGGAGAGCGTCGCCCCCGCCGTCCGGAGCCTCCCGCAGCGTGAGCGAACCGTGTTGTACCTCCGGTTCTTCCGCGGGCTGACGCAGTCCGAGATCGCCCGCGAGGTCGGGGTCTCGCAGATGCACGTGAGCCGGATCCTGGCGCAGACCCTGCGGCAGCTCCGGGAGGCGGCGACGTTCGGATCCGACGAGCGGGAGTGACCAGGCGCCGACCGTCAAGAGGCGCGCCGATCGCCTCCGCGGGTTCGTTCGGGCGTGCCGCGTTCCGGCTCGTTGCTGATCCCTCGGGTGCTGGGCGACTCCGAAACGTCCTCGAGCACCTCACCGACCGCGCGTTTTGAGGCGTCGCTCACGGCGATGTCGCCGAGCGACACGATGCCGACCAGCCGGCCATCCTTCACCACGGGAAGGCGGCGGACGCGGTGCTCCGACATGAGATCCCTCGCCTCGGAGATGTTCATGTCGGGCGAGACCGTGACGAGGTGGCTCGTGGCGACGTCGCCGAGCGTGACCTCCTGTGGGTCCCGGCGTTTGGCGAGGACGCGGAGCACCAGATCGCGGTCGGTCACGACCCCAACCAGGGACCCGTCCTCGTCCGCCAGCGGGATGACGCCCACGTCATATTGCTCCATCAGGCCGGCGGCGTCGGCCACGACCCGGTCCGGACTGAGGGTCTTCGGTGCTTCCGCCATCACGTGACGAACCAGGATCATCGTGATCGCCTCCGTTGCCGCTTCGCGCCTGAGGTACCCCTCGCACCCATGGTGAAACGCGGGGATGTCAGAACGACGCGGCGGGCCAGCGTTTGTGGCCCTCGCGACCCGGGAAGTCCTTGGCCCGGAGGCGGATCGATGCGGTTGCGACGGGTGTCGGTGGAGGGGCCGGGGATCACGAGATCCCGCCGCGCTCGCGGCTTCCACTACCGGGACGCGCGGGGCCGTCCGGTCGACGGTGAAACCCGTGAGCGCATCCGGGCGCTCGCCATCCCGCCGGCGTGGACGGACGTATGGATCAGCCCCGACCCGCACGGTCACATCCAGGCCGTCGGAACCGACGCCGCCGGACGCCGACAGTACCGCTACCACGACGCCTGGCGCGTTCGGCGCGATGCGGAGAAGTTCGACCGGATGATCGCCTTCGCGAAGACCCTGCCCCGGCTGCGCCGACGCGTCTCGGCGGACCTGCGGCGACGGGGGGTACCGCGAGAGAAGGCGCTTGCCTGCGCCGTCCGGCTCATGGATCGCGCGTTCTTCCGCATCGGTTCCGAGGAGTACGCCAGCCGGAACGGGTCGTTCGGCCTGGCGACGCTCAGGAAGGAGCACGTCCGGGTGGACGGCGAGCGCGTTCGGTTCGACTTCGCCGCGAAGGGAGGTGCCCGTCGCGTCGAAGAGGTGCGAGACGCGGCGCTCGCTCGCGCCGTCGCTGCGATGAAGCGACGGCGGTCGGGCGGGGACGAGCTGTTGGCGTACCTCGACGGCGACGAGGGATGGCGGGACGTCCGGTCCGCCGACATCAACGCCTATCTCCGCGAGATCGCCGGCGATGGGTTCAGCGCGAAGGACTTCCGCACGTGGCACGCGACGGTCCTCGCGGCCGTATCGCTGGCCGGCCGGGACCCGGGCCGAGCGTCCACTTCGGCATCGTTGCGGCGGGAGGTGGCGGCGGCGGTTCGAGAGGTCGCCGAATACCTGGGCAACACGCCCGCCGTGGCCCGCGCGTCGTACGTGGACCCGCGGGTGGTCGATCGGTACGAACGCGGTGAGACCATCGCGAAGGTGCTCCGGCGGACGCCCGTTGCCGGCCGGCCGGGAGACGTCGATCGGGAACGAATCGAACGAGCCGTGCTCGACCTGATCTCGGAGGAGCCCACCGCTCGGGCGGCGTGACCACGGGGTGTGGGGTGGCCGGACCGTTTGCCTCGCCGAGGCCCGGGGTACACGACGGGCCCTCGAGCGAACGGAGCGGGAGGTGCATCCGAGGTGACGGAAGGGCGATGATCGTGCCCAAAACCGCCGTCGACGGCGTTCCGGACGGCGTCGGAGAGGATGCCCTGCTCATCGTTCTCGACGAGACGATGCAGGCGCTCCACGACGCCGGGATCCCGTTCTTGTTGATCGGAGGGATCGGCTCGGCGGTCTTCGGTCGGGACCGCGGCACCGAGGACATCGATCTGTTCGTGCGGCCGGAGAACGCGCCGAAGGTCCTCGAGGTGTTGTCCGAGCGCGGGTTCCGAACGAAGGTCGAATACCCGCACTGGCTCTCCAAGGGGTTCAAACACGGCGTCTTGGTGGACGTGATCTCTCGGTCCTCCGGCGACATCCTGCTCGACGAACAGATGTTGGCGCGCGCCCGCTCGGTTCGGTTCCGAGGTCGGACTGTTCCGGTCGCGTCGCCGGAGGACCTGGTCGTGATGAAGGCGGTCGCCGCCAACGAGGACACGCCGCGGTACTGGTACGACGCGGTCGCGATCGTTGCGCACACCGAGCTCGACTGGGGATACCTGGTGGAGCGGGCCCGGCGCCACGGCGTCCGCCGGATCCTCAGCCTCCTGTTGTTCGCCGACTCGCTCGACCTGGTCGTGCCGCGCGCTCCGATCGAGGCCCTGTACGAAGCCACCGGGCGGAGGGACGCGTGATGAGCGAGAACGCCGAGGAGTACACGGCGGCGCACGTCCAGGAAGCGCTCGCGCAGGACCCGCGCGTGAACGAACCCGAGCTCGAGGTGCAGATCGTGGGCGGCCGGGTCTTCGTCACCGGCACGGTCCCGACGGCCGAACGCCGGGATGCGGTCGCGGACGTGGTCCGGGAGACGTGTCCGGGGCTGGAGGTGGAGAATCGGACGACGGTCGCCCGGTACCCCGAGTCCGATGGAGCCGAGCGCGTGCGATGATCCGGGTCGCGGCGGTGGGAGACGTACATGTCGGGCCCGACTCGACTCCTGCGCTTCGCGAGCAACTCGCAACCGTTCCGGATCGGGCCGAGCTGTTGCTGATCGCGGGCGACCTGACGAAGTCGGGGTCGCCGGAGGAGGCGCGGGCGCTCGCCGGTGAGCTCCAGGGATTCGGCGTCCAGGTCGTGGCCGTGCTCGGCAACCACGACCATCACCTGGACCGCGAGGCCGAGGTCGCGAACATCCTGCGCGACGTCGGTACGGTCGTCCTGGAGGGGGACGCCGTCGTCGTGGACACGCCCGCGGGCTCCGTCGCTGTGGCGGGGGTGAAGGGATTCGGTGGAGGGTTCCCCGGCGGCGCCGGGGCCGAGTTCGGCGAACGCGAGATGAAAGCGTTCATCCGGCACACGAAGGAACGTTCGGACGCACTCGAAGAGGCGCTGCGTTCGGTCCAGGCGGACGTCCGCATCGCGTTGATGCACTACGCGCCGGTCCGGGACACCCTGATGGGGGAGCCCCCGGAGATCTACCCCTTCCTGGGAAGTTATCTCCTGGCCGAAGCCGTGGACCGAGCGGGGGCCGATCTCGCCATCCACGGCCATGCCCATCGAGGCCGCGAGCACGGGGTGACCCCGGGCGGGGTCCACGTCCGAAATGTCGCTCAGACGGTGATCCGGACCGGGTACGCCGTGTTCGAGTTCGGTCCGGACACGAGTCGGGGGGCCCCGGTCTCGACGTCGGTCTCGACGTCGTCGCCGGCCGACGGCGCCGGATAGGGCCGGGCCCTTCGGGCGCCGCCGACGCGCTTGTCTTCGGGGCCGGCCCGGTTCGGGTCGGGCTCGCGCTCGATCACGGTCCCGCCTTCTCGCGCAGGGCCTGGTCGTCGACGCAGAAGCGAGCCGCCGGCCGGGCGCGGAGCCGATCCTCGTCGATCGGGCGCCCGCAGGCCTCACAGGTACCGTACGTCCCTTTGCGGAGCCGTTCGACGGCGTGTTCGACGTCGGCGAGCTGATCGTCGATGTGTTGCAGGATGGACAGGTCCCGCGACCGCTCGAACATCTCGGTCCCAACATCGGCCGGATGCTGGTCCACCACCGAGAGCTCGGCGAGCGCCTGCTCCTCCAAGGGCCCGTCGGGGGACTCGCCGGACAGCGCCGTTCGGATCTGCTGCAGCCGCGTCCGCTCCTCCTCGAGCAACGTCCGCGCCTCTTCGTCCCCGATCGTGACCATCACTCTGCCGCTCCTTCCGCGCCGTTCCGCCCGCGCCTCCGCGTTGTCCGGCCGGCAGTTACCCACCGGCCCGGTCGCTCAACCGCTCGGGGGTGAGGAGGGGAATCGCTACGCGTCGGCTGACGCGGGCGGATCCGGGTCGTCGGCGAAGTGCACGTGGACGTCCCGCATCCCGGGCCGTCGCTCCTTCCGGGCCTGCGCGGCCAACACCTCGCGATCGGCGGCGGTCAGAGGTTCGGCCAGCCCTCTCGGCCACAGGCGTCGCGACAGCACCACGTTCAGCTCAGCCGACAGCAACAACACCTGCGCCGTCAGGTAGATCCAGGACAGGAGCCCCAGCACGATCGCGAAGAACCCGTAGAGCGCGCCCGCTTCGCGGAGCTGCCGGTCCACGAGCCACGACCCCACCGTCAACAGGACCATCCAGGTGATGCCGGCGATCACCGCGCCCGGTAACACGGTCCGCCATCCGACCGGGGCAGCGGTCAGGAAGCGGAAGGCGGCAGCGATCACGGTGACGTTCAGCGCGATGGTCCCGACCAGGCTGACGAGTCGAAGCAGTCCGAGCTCTCCCCGGCTGGTCCCGAGCGTGGCGAGCGCCGCGGACGCCACGACGGCCAACCCCAGCGCGACCAGGGCCAGGAGCGCGCGGAGCCGTTTGCCGGCGAACCCCCGGCGCGAGGTCCGAGGCACGTTCCATACGTCGTCCATGGCGCCCTGGAGCGTGAGGACGACGCCCATCCCGGCCCACACCACCCCCACCAGCCCCACGGCCAGCGCGACCGCCGACCCCCGAAGGGCGCCGAGGTTGTCCCGGATCTCGGTCCCGATGATGGGGAACTGCGCGAGCGCCGAGTCCAGGATGCGTTCCTGCAGCTGCTCGTCCCCCTGCACGACGAAGCTCAGGATCGTGGCGAGCGCCAGCAGCAGCGGGAACAACGAGACGAACCCGTAGTAGGTGATCAGCGCCGCCCAGTGGCCGCCCTGGTCGTCGCCCAGCTTCTTGAAGACGGCGATCGGGACCGCGAGGACGTTTCGGCGTCGCTGGAACCGGTCGACGGCCCGCAGGAGCCGCTCCGGGCCTCCGGGCGGATCGCCGCCGTCCGACGCCGGATCGCGGGGCGCGTCCGATCGAGCTTCGTCAGCTGCCGGCGACCGATCCTCCCAACCGTGCGATCTCGTCCGGCCCCGGGCAGGCCCGGAACCGGCGCGCTTGGGGATGGCGCTGGTGGGTACAGCTACCTTCGAGTATCGATGCCCCACCGAAAGGAGGTCAAACATGCGCACGCAGACGCGATACGTCACCTCGGAGGCGGCGGTCGGCTCGCCGAGCCCACAGCGGATCCGATGGGGCGCCGTGTTCGGCGGGGCGGTGATCGGGATCGCCCTGCTGGCGATGTTGTCGGCGTTGTGGTTCGCGCTGGCCTTCGGCGCCGGAGCGGATCAGATCCGGGCCAACATGGAGTGGTACGTCGGTGCCTCGGCCATCGTCAGCCTGTTCATCGCGGGGCTGCTCGCCGGGTGGCTTTCCGGGGTGCACGGCGCGGGCTCGGGGTTCTTCAACGGGATCGCGATCTGGGGCCTCATGGTCGTGCTGACGATCGCCGGCGGGGTCCCCGCGACGATCAACGTCCTCAACCTGGGTGCCATCACGGAGTTTGACACCGTGCCGTTGTTCGAGCCGGCGGCCGACACCGTGTTGTGGGCGACGTTCCTCTCGATCGCCATCGGGCTGGTCGCCTCCGGACTGGGTGGCGCGCTCGGAGGCATGGTCGCGCGTCCCGCGAACGCCGAGCTGGTCGACCGCGAGATCGAACATCGCGAGATGGACCACCCGGATCGTCCGGACTTCGAGGAGCGTCGGGTCGTCGTCCCGGACACGGAGGACGACCACGTTCGCTGACGAGACCGTTCGGTATCGTCAGCAAACGCCGTGACCGGAGCGGGCTCCGGCTCGGGTGACGAGCCGGCGTCGCAAGGTCCGAACGAGAAGGAGGCCCGGCCGCTCGGCCGGGCCTTCTCCGTCGGCGCTCCGAGGGGGGTGGGGGTCGGAGGGCCGTGGATCCCGTCGTGACGTGTGCGGGTCCCGGGCTCCTCCCGAGGCGCGGGACCCGCCGACGTCACCTTCGTGCCTGCGGACTACCCACTCCTCGGCGTTCGAAACGGCGCCCGGCGGATCACGCCGAGAGGGCCGCCGCCATGGCCGCGATGTCCTCGGGCGTCGTGCCGCAACATCCCCCGATCAGGGACGCACCGGTCGATCGCCACTCGGCCGGGCGGAGCGGCGGCCGCGCGTCCTGCCGAGGAGGATCGACCCACGCCTTGCGGACCGGGTCCCAGAACGCTCCGCGGTTCGGGTAACAGACGACCGGGTGGTGGGTCCCAGACGAGGCCGCGATCTCCACCAGCGGCGTCACGTGCAACGGGGAGGTGCAGTTCACGCCGATGGCCACCACGTTGGAGGCCGACGCCGCGACCGCCACGGCGTCCCGGAACGGGGTGCCGTCGCACAGGTGTGCGCCGTCGCGGCAGCTGAAGCTCATCCACGCCGGAACCTGCGGGACGCGTTCGAGGGCGCGAACGAGCGCCCGCGCCTCGACGACGGAGGGGATGGTCTCCACGGCGAAGACGTCCGGGCGCGCCTCGGCCAGCGCCTCGAGCCTCGGGGCGTGGAACTCGACGAGCTGGTCTTCGTCCCGGTCGTAGTCGCCGGTGTATTCGGCTCCGTTGCCGAGGAAGGCGCCGTAGGGGCCCACCGAGGCCGCCACCACCCGTCGCCCACCGGCGCCCGCGGCCGCCTCCCGGGCCAGGTCGACGCTGCGGCGCAGGACGCCGGCGGCGCGCTCCCGCCCGAGCCCTCGGGCCGCCAGGCCCTCGAAGCTCGCCTGATAGCTGGCCGAGATCGCAACGTCCGCGCCCGCGGCGAAATACGCCGAATGCACCTCGCGGATCAGCTCCGGGGACTCCAGCAGCACCTTCGCCGACCACAGCGGATCGCGCAGGTCGTGCCCCCGCCGGTTCAGCTCGGTACCGAGGCCGCCGTCCAGGATCACGGGGCGACCCTCGGCGAGGAACGGATCGAACGGAGAACCTTTCACGAACCGCAGCCTATCGCCCGCACGCCGTCGGTTGGCCGGGAGCCTCGCGATACCCTGGCCGAGTGACGACCGTGTACGACCTGGGGATCGACGAGCTTGCGAGCCGCCTCGCGGAGTGGGGCGAACCCCGGTTCCGGGCTCGCCAGCTCTACCGGCACCTGTGGCGGCGGGGGGTGACCTATGAACAGATGCCGGACGTCCCAAAGCCGCTTCGGGCCCGGCTGGCGGATGAGCTGCCGATCGCCGTGGACGTCCTGGAACGGCGCGAGGCCGATGGGGGCGCCACGCGCAAGGCCCTGCTCCGCCTCGGAGGCCGTCACGTCATCGAGACCGTGGTGATGGGGTATCGCGGCCGCGTCACGGTCTGCGTCTCGTCGCAGTCGGGCTGCGCGATGGGCTGCGGGTTCTGCGCCACCGGGCAGATGGGCCTTCGGAACAACCTGACGTCCGGCGAGATGGCCGCACAGGTCCTGTGGGGCAAACGAGAGGCGGCCGCGTTGCCGCCCTCGACCCCTCGGCGCCTGACGAACGTTGTCTTCATGGGGATGGGGGAGCCGCTCGCGAACGAACGGCACACCTTCGGCGCGCTGGAGAGACTGACCGATCCGTCCGGGCTCGGGCTCGGAGACCGGCACGTCACGGTCTCGACCGTCGGCGTGGCTCCCGGCATCACCCGGCTCGGCGAGCGGTTCCCGCAGGTCGGCTTGGCGGTCAGCCTGCACGCCGCCACCGACGAGCTGCGGAGCGAGCTGGTCCCGGCGAACCGGTTGTGGCCGCTCCCGGTGGTGGAGGACGCCGTCGTCACGTGGCGCGAACGCACCCACCGGCGTCCCTCGATCGAGTGGGCCATGATCGCCGGGACGAACGACTCGGACGAGCAGGCCGAACGTCTGGTCCCGATCGCGCTGCGACTCCATGCGCACGTGAACCTGATCCCGCTGAACCCGACCCCGGGTTGGCCCACCGAACCGAGCTCCCCGGCGCGCATCCGCCGCTTCGCCGCGCTGCTCGAAGACGCCGGCGTCAACGTCACGATCCGCGATACGCGCGGCCGCGAGATTCGGGCGGCGTGCGGCCAGCTCCACGCCGAACGCGACGATGTGGAAGCGGCCGCCGGCTGAACCCGCTGGCGGCTGAACCCGCTGGCGGCCCCGAACCCGGCTGCTACGGTGGTCGGCCGTGGGTTCCATCGAGGTCGCCGACGTCTCCTACGCCCTGCCGGGCGGCTGGACGTTGTTCGAGGGCGTCGAGTTCCGCGTGCCCGACGGCGAGCACGCCGCGCTCGTCGGCGCGAACGGCATCGGCAAGACGACGCTCCTTCGGATCCTCGCGGGACTGGAGCCGCCGACCTCGGGAACCGTCCGCGTGGACGGCCGTGTGGGCCTGATGCGTCAGTTCGTGAGCACGCCGGCGAGCGGCTCGGAGCGGGTGACGGTGCGGTCGTTTCTCCTCGCGTACGCCGACCCCGAGGTGGCGGAGGCCGCCGCCGGGCTGGACCGGGCCGAACGCTGGATGCGCGATCATCCGGGTGAGGCCTCCCAGCTCCAATACGCGGACGCGTTGACCCGGTGGGGTGAGGCGGGCGGATACGAGGCCGAGATCGTGTTCGATCGGTGCACGCGCGACGCGTTCGGTATCGGGTACCCGGGCTGCGCCGACCGACGGATCGACACGCTCTCGGGCGGGGAACGCAAACGGCTCGCGCTCGAGGTGATCTTCCGGTCGCCCTTCGACGTGATCCTGCTCGACGAGCCCGACAACACGCTCGACATCGACGGCAAACGGTGGCTCGAGGGCATGGTCAACGCGTCGAGCCGCACCATCCTCATGGTGTCGCACGACCGGACCGTGCTGGACCGGACGGCCGGGCGGATCGTGACGCTCGAGGGCAAGGCGGCGTGGACCCACGTCGGGCGGTTCTCGAGCTACGCCGTGGCACGCGACGCCAGGGTCGACCGACTCGACGAGGCCCACCGCCGGTACGAGGAGGAGCGCAAACGCCTGGCCGACATGGTGAAGGAGATGAAGCGCAAGGCTGCGTACAACGACGGATGGTCGTCGAAGGCCCGGTCGGCCGAACACCGGCTGCGACGGTTCGAGGAGCGGAACGCCCCGCCGCTCAAGCCGGAGGTCCAGGACGTCCGGATGCGCATCGGTGGAGGCCGAACCGGGAAGGTGGCCCTGCGCGTTCGGGGCCTGGCCATCCCCGGCGTGGTGCGGCGGTTCGACGCGGAGGTCTGGTTCGGCGAGCGGATCGGCGTGATCGGGCCCAACGGGTCGGGCAAGACGCACTTCCTGCGGCTGTTGGCCGGCGAGCCGGTCCGGCACGACGGGGACTGGCGGCTCGGGGCGCGGGTCGAGCCAGCCTTGTTCGCGCAGCTGCACGATCGCTCGGACCTGGAGGGGCTCGCGCTCGTTGACGTGCTGCACAAACGTGGTCTCGGGGTGACCGAGGCCATGTCGGCGCTCCGCCGGTACGAGCTCGACCGCGCCGCGCGCAACCCCTTCGCATTGCTCTCGGGAGGTCAGCAGGCGCGGTTCCAGCTCCTGCTCATGGAGATCGACTCCCCGACGATGTTGTTGCTGGACGAGCCGACCGACAACCTCGACGTCGCGTCGGCCGACGCCCTCGAGGAGGCCATGGCCCGGTACGAAGGCACGGTGATCGTCGTGACCCACGACCGCTGGCTCATGCGGCGGCTCGATCGGTTCCTGTTCTTCGAGGCCGACGGAACCGTTCGCGAGCTGCTCGAGTCCCCATACGACATCGAGGTGGAGGCGCCGGTCGGGTCATGAGGCGGTTCGTCGCGGCGCTCGTGCTTTCCGCGGTGGCCGCCGGGTGTGTGGTCTCCGAAGCGGCGCCGCGGCCGGATCCGGCCACGGGGGAGACCGCGCAGGTCGACGGCTCCGCGACGGGTTCGACGGGCGTCACCGGGGCCACCGGAGCGACGGGTCCGACCCCGTCGCCGGGGCCGGAGCTCCCCGATCCCGATGCGCAGATCCCACGGGGTGCGAGACGGCTGGCCCTCGAGCTCGAGACCACGTTCCGGGGCAACCGCGATGCCATCGCGGCCTGGCTCACCACCGGGGATCCGAGCGCGTGGCCGCCGCCGCGCGACGTCGTCCTGCTGACGCTGCACGAACAACGCATCTACCGAACCCTCTCCGCCCGTCCGGCGCGCGCGACGCGAACGCTCGAACGGCTCCCCCGGGACGTTCGCCGCGAGGCCGCGGCCAACGTCCGAGCCGGCCGGGCGTTGTTCGAGCACTTCCGGCCGGTGACCATGGTCCCCGACTTCCGGATCCGGCGTGCGCCGGGGGCCGACGTCCTGCTCGGCCACTTCCGCGAGGCCGAGGAGCGATTCGGCGTGGATTGGGAGGTGCTCGCCGCGATCATGCTCGTCGAGACGCGGATGCACCGCATCCGGTCCCGGAGCTCGGCCGGCGCCGTGGGCCCGATGCAGTTCCTTCCCTCGACGTGGGAGGCCTACGGGATGGGCGGCGACGTGCGCGACCCCCACGATGCCGTGCTCGGGGCGGCGAACTACCTGCGGGCCTCCGGGGCGCCGAACGACTACGCGGCCGCGCTCCACGCGTACAACCCGGTGGACGCCTACGTCACCGCCGTCTGGTCGTACGCGAGAACCATGATGCGCCGGCCCACGTCGTATTACGCGTACTACAACTGGCAGGTGTTCGTTCGCACCGTCGACGGCGACGTGCGTCTGTCCGGACCCGGAACGTAGCCGCGCGATACAGTCGCGCTCGGTGAGCTCCCCGTCGTCCCGCAGGCCCGCGGCCGCGCTCGGCGCCTCCGTCGCGTCGTTCGTGGTCGTGGCGACGGTGGCGGCGACGCCGGGATCGCCCTTCACGCCGATCCTCCCGGCCGGCGGGGGCCCGGCGGGACCGTTTCGATGGGTGTCGGAGCTGGTCGGGCTGGACGCGCTCGAAGGTTCGGCGCTCGTGGCGGTCGGGGTCGCGGCCGTGGCCGCTGCGGCCGGCGCCTTCGCCTTCGTCCTTCGACAGGCATGGCTCGGAGCGATCCCGATACGCGCCGTGGTCGTGCTGGCCGTCGTCTATCACGTGGCCCTGTTGTCCCTGCCGTTGTTGTTCTCGCGGGACGTCTATTCCTATGCCTATTACGGAAAGATCGCCGCGATCTACCACGCGAACCCGTACGTGGCGACGCCGGCCGACTTCCCGAGCGACGAGCTCGCGGCGTTCGTCGGACCGCGGTGGGTCGACACCCCGGCCGTCTACGGGCCGGTGTGGACCCAGATCTCCTCGCTCGTCGTCCGGCTCGTGGACGGCGTGGCCGCGATGATCCTCGCGTTCCGGGTGCTCGCCGTCGCCGCGAGCCTGGGTGTGGTGGCCGTGGTGGCGCGCGTCGTCGGCCGACTCCGCCCCGAACGCTCCGCGTTCGCGATCGCCCTGGTGGGGGTGAACCCGGTCGTCTTGTTCCAAAGCGCCGGCAGCGGCCACAACGACCTCCTGGTGGCGTTCGCGGTGGTGGGGGCGTTTGCGCTGTTGGTGGCTCGCCGCCCGTTCGCCGCGACGGCGGCCCTGGCGCTCGGAACGTTGGTCAAGGCGACGGCGGCCGTCCCGCTGCTGTTGTTCGTCGTGGCGGATGTGGCGTCCCGCCGGCGCGGGGAACGTTTGCCAGCCGCGCTTCGGCACGTGGGCGTGGCCGCGGGCTTGGCCGTCGTCGCGGCCGCGCCGTTCCTGACCACCCGCGACCCCTCGCTGGGGATGCTGGAGCTGGCCACCCACGAGGGCTGGCTGGCGCCGTCGCGGTTCTTCCGGCGCCTGCTCGATGCCGTGTCCGGCGACGTGCTCGGGTTCGTGCCGCGGATCGTGTTCCCGCTGCTGCTCGTGGGAGTCGTGCTGGTGCTGGTGCGCGCGCTGGTGCGACGGGCGCCCGTCTCGAGCGGGACCCACGGGGCGAGCTGGGGATGGGGCCTCCTGGCGGTGATGTTGCTCGGCCCCGTGCTGCTGCCGTGGTACGTGACCTGGGTCCTGCCGCTGGTGTGGTTGCTCCCGTTCGTCCCGCGGACGACCGCGATCGCGACGGGAATGGCGCTCACGGTCTCGCAATGGACGTCGGAGCCGGCGCGGTTCGCGACGGCGTACGACGTGAACATCCTGTTCGGTCACTACGTCGTGACGCCGGTGGTGACCGGGCTGCTGGTCTGGCTACTGGTCGACCTTCGCCGACGAGTGCGATCGGGCCTTCAGCTCGAGGACGCCCCACATCACGTATCCGCCGCCGCCGGCGATCGTTAGGACCACCCAGGCGCCGGCCGGATCGGCCAGGAGCAGGTCGAGCCGCTCCAGGCCCACCGCGCCCAGGACGAGCGCGGCCGCGCCGGCCGCCGGCGCCGCCGCGGCCGCCGTCGCCCCGTCCCGGAGGACGGCGCGCGCCCATCCGAACCCCGCCGCCGCGAACACCAGGAGGGCCACGGCGCCCGACAGGACGATCGCCCTCGGCGAGGAGGCATGGAGCGGTTCGACGGAGTCGTCCGAGACGGACGTCGACCCCTCGATGACGATGGCGCCCTCCGGGTCGTCCACCTTGTTGAACGGGCGGAGCACGAACATCGTCGCCGGGCGCCCGGAGCGACGTTCGGCCTGCCGGAGGTCGTCCGCGGTGATCCGCTCGAGCGCCGTTCGCTCGTCGTCGGCCGCGGCTCCGAGCGGGGGAACCACCACCAGCACGTCGCGGATCCGGTCGGGCGGCATCGCCGCGCGCAGGACGTTCGCGGCGCGGGCGGCGAGGAACCCGCCGGTCCCGTCGGTCGTGTTCACGAGGAACGCCAGCGGCGTCCCGTGGTCCAACCGCGCGGCGGCCGCGTTCGCGGCCCCGGCCGCCGATACCTCCTCCACCGACAGGAACGGCTCCTGGCGGTCCCACGCGATCATCGAGCCGGCGAGCATCGCGACGGTGGCGGCGCCGACCGCCGAGGCAGCCAGGGCCCGCCGCCGGCCCAGCCGCCGGCCCAGACGGACCAGGCCGAGCGCGGACAGGATCGGGACGACGAAGCCGAACGTCACCAGGCGATCCGCCGGCAGGCGGCCGGTGGCGAGCGCGAGACCGATCCCCGCCGCCGTCGCGATGGCCCAGGCTCGGAGGAAACGCACGACGAACCCGTCGCGTTCCCCGAGCCCGATCGCGGCCAGGGGTACGGAGAGCCACTGCACGTACCGCGTCCAGCGGCCGAAGAACCGGTCGCGGAAGGAGCCGCGCAACGTGTCCTGGAGCCCGGCGCGACGCAGGAAGGCGTCCCGCGACGTGTCGCCGCGCGGACTCGCGGGGTCCGTCGGCATCGTCAGGAGCGCCGCGGCCCCGAGCACCGAGCCGCCGATCACCGCGAGGCCCTCGCGGACGGCGTCGCGGCGGTCGCCCCGCCAGGCGAACGCCGCGGCCAGGAGCAGGATCCCGGACCCGAGCGCCGCGAAGGACGGATGCGCCAGCACACCGGCCGCCAACGCAGCGGCGGCCACGACCGACGCCGATCCGGTGCCGGCCGACAGGAACGCGGCCGCAGCCAGCAGGGCCACGACCTGGAGCAGGTTGGCCACGTACCCCGCGGCCAGGTGCACGGCGAACGTGCCGGCGAGCGCGCCGCCGAGCAGCCACACGGCGCGTTCGCGCCCTCGAAGCAGGGCCGAGGCGGCCAGGCCGACCGCCGCGCCGAGCGCGATCTCCAGGGCCGCCACCGACTCGACGACCGTTCGCGCGAGCGCCCCCTGGAGAACCAGCGTGATCGCCGGGGCGCCCGGTCGGCTCGCGACGGTGGCGAGCCCCTCCTCCCCGGCGATCCGCGCCCACCACAGGTACACCGGCGCGTCGGGTCCAACGGGGAACCGCAGCCCGTGCCCGAGGAACGGCCAGGCGAACCAGGCCAGGAGCCCCGCCGCCAACACGGCCACGAGCACGACGTCTCCGCGGGATCGGTCGGGGGGCGTAGCGCTACCTCGCCGCCTCGAACGACGCCGAGACCTGGGCGACCCGGCCCGTGCTGTTCGTCAGGTC
>DATHVC010000036.1:0-3823 GCA_035461565.1 Actinomycetota bacterium | reverse complement strand
CGCGTTCGCCCGGGACCCTCCTCGTCGCTACTCCCACTCGATCGTGCCCGGAGGCTTGGACGTGATGTCGTAGGCGATCCGGTTCACGCCCGGCACCTCGCGGACGATCCGTCCCGCGATCCTGTCGAGGACCTCGTGCGGCAGCCGCGCCCAGTCCGCCGTCATGGCGTCTTCGCTGGTCACGGCTCGAAGGATGATCGGATGCTCGTACGTGCGCCCGTCGCCCATCACGCCGACGCTGCGGACCTCGGCCAGCAGGACGCAGAACGCCTGCCAGGTCTCCTCCTCGAGCCCCGCGCGCCGGATCTCCTCGCGCACGATTCGATCCGCGGATCGCACGATCCGCAGCGACTCGGCGGTCACCTCCCCGACGATGCGGACGGCGAGCCCGGGGCCGGGGAACGGCTGCCGGCCGACGATCTCCTCGGGTAGGCCGAGCTCGGCCCCGACCGAACGCACCTCGTCCTTGAACAGGTCTCGGAGCGGCTCGACCAGCTCGAGGTCCATCTCCTCGGGCAACCCACCGACGTTGTGATGGCTCTTGATCCTCGCCGCCGTCCTGGAGCCGCTCTCGATCACGTCGGGGTAGAGCGTCCCCTGCACGAGGAACCGCGCGCCCCGCCGCTCCCGGGCGACTTGTTCGAACACCCGGATGAACTCCTCGCCGATCCTCCGCCGTTTCTCCTCCGGATCGGTCACGCCCGCCAGGCGCTCCAGGAACCGATCGGCCGTCTTGACGTGCACGAGTGGCACCTGGAAGTGCCGGCCGAACGTCTGCTCCACCTGTTCGGGTTCACTCTCGCGCAGCAGACCGGTGTCGACGAACACACACGTCAGCTGGTCCCCGATCGCCTTGTGCACCAGGAGCGCCGCCACGGACGAGTCCACGCCTCCCGAGAGCGCGCACAACACCTCGGCGTCGCCGACCTGCTCCCGGATCGCCGCGATGCTGCGTTCGATGACGTTGGCCGGGGTCCAGTCGGGCAACAGGCCGCAGGCGTCGTACAGGAATCGCTTCATGACGGCGAGGCCTTTCGGCGTGTGCGCCACCTCCGGGTGGAACTGCACGGCGAACAGTCCGCGCTCGGGGTCCTCCATCGAGGCGATGGGGATCTCACCGGTCCGGGCGGTCACCCGGAACCCGTCGGGGGCTCGCGTGACGGCGTCCCCGTGGCTCATCCAGACGGGTTCCTCCACCGCGAGGTCCTCGAGCAGCACTCCCGGCTCCAGAAGCAGGAGCGTCGTCCCCCCGTATTCGCGCTGGCCGGTGGCGGCGACCTCACCGCCCAGCACCTGCGCCATCAGCTGGTGCCCGTAACAGATGCCGAGGACCGGCACGCCGAGCTCGAAGACGCCGGGATCGACGGAGGGAGCTCCCTCCTCGTACACGGAGGCCGGGCCGCCCGAGAGCACCACACCGGCCGGGCGTATCGCCGCCAGCTCGGCGGCCGACCGGTCGTGGGGGACGATCTCGGAGTACACGTGGCACTCGCGGATCCGGCGGGCGATCAGCTGCGCGTATTGCGCTCCGAGGTCGACGACGAGGACCGGGCGAGGGGTCCGGGTCTCGGCCGCCGCCACGTTGGTCCGCCTACCGGCCCATCCCGACGCGTTGTTCGGTCTGGTACACCTTGCCCTCGGACTTGATCGCCGGCGCCACCAGCAGCTCGGCCTTCTGGAACTCGCGGACCGTGGCATAACCGGTGGTGGCCATCGACGTGGCGAGCGCGCCGAACAGGTTCAACGTCCCGTCGTTGTCGTGGGCCGGTCCGACCAGGATCTCCTCGAGCGAGGCCACCTGCTTCGTCTTGACGCGCGCGCCGCGCGGCAGGGTGGGATGGAACGTGGCCATCCCCCAGTGGTAGCCGCGGCCGGGCGCCTCGTAGGCGCGGGTCAGCGGCGAGCCGATCATCACCGCGTCGGCACCGCACGCGACAGCTTTGGCGATGTCGCCGCCCGTCCGCATTCCGCCGTCGGCGATCACGTGGCAGTAGCGGCCCGTCTCGCGCAGGTGCTCCATCCGGGCCGCCGCGGCGTCCGCGATCGCCGTCGCCTGCGGGACCCCCACCCCGAGCACGCCGCGGGTGGTGCACGCGTTTCCCGGCCCGACCCCCACGAGGACTCCGACGGCGCCCGTTCGCATCAGGTGCAGGGCGGTCGTGTAGGAGGCGCAGCCGCCCACGATCACGGGCAGATCGAACGACCGGATGAACTCCTTCAGGTTCAGCGGCTGGGAGTGGGTCGAGACGTGTTCGGCCGAGACGACCGTCCCCTGGATCACCAACACGTCGAGGCCGGCCTCCAGGACCAGGCCGGCATAGCGCTCGACCCGCTGCGGGGTGAGCGAGGCGCAGCTCGTGACGCCGCCCTCGGTGATCTCTCGGATCCGACGGCCGATCAGCTCGTTATTGACCGGCTCGCGGTATAGCTCCTGGAGGCGCCGCGTGGCCTTCTCGTCGGGCAGCGAGGCGATCTCGTCGTAGACCGGCTCGGGGTCGTCGTACCGCGTCCACAGGCCTTCGAGGTTGAGGCAGGCCAACCCGCCGAGGCGCCCGATCTGGATCGCCGTGGCCGGCGAGACGGCGGCGTCCATCGCCGAGGCCATCATCGGCAGCGGGAAGGTGTAGGCGTCGATCTCCCATGAGATGTCGACGTCGTCGGGATCCCGCGTCCGTCGAGACGGCACGATGGCCACCTCGTCGAACCCGTACGCCCGCCTCGCGACCTTCCCCTTGCCGATCTCGATCTCCACGGCGCCCCTCCCCCGGATATGCAGCGGCGCCCACCCCGTCGTCCGGGTGGGCGCCGGTCACTCCATGCACGGAAGGTACCACGGGGTCTGGCCGATCCCGCCCTGCACGGCGGTGAGCAACGACGGCTTCATCGCCGGCTACCTGCTCGCGTCGGGGTCTGGTCGCTCCGCGATGCTCGGGATGGCCGGCGAGCTCGAAGAGCCCCTCGTCCGAGCCGGCCCGCACGAGCCGGAGGCAAGACGGGCGCTCGTCGGGATTGGTGGGCCCGGGAGCTGGGTGCCCGTTCCGATCCAATCCTGGGGGCTGACCTCGTCGAATCCGGGGTGAGCACGTCCGGCGAACAGCGGCAGGAAAACCACCCGGGGCCGGGCAGAGAAGATACGGCGATCGGTCGATGTCCCTGCAACCGGCGAGGACAACTCTGGCGGGGCCGGAGGGCAAAGGAGTGTGCCATGACGCAGCGTGAGCGGAACAAACGTTCGGTCGACGGCGACCTCGGCATCAGCCGCCGGGATCTGCTGCGCAGAGGAGCGGTGGTAGGCGGCACCGTCCTTTGGGTCACTCCGGTGATCCAGAGCATGACTCGGCCAGCCCTCGCCCAGACCACTCCGGTCGGTGGGTGTTTCTGCGTCAAATGGAGCCCGGAGGACGGCTGCGAGGATCTGAACGGGGCGTCCTCCTGCATCACGACCCGTGGTGATGAGGGCGGCTGCGGTCAGGGGGTCGCCTTCGCCTCCAACACCACCTGGACGGCGACCCTGCCGGCGGGCTGCCGGCTCACCGAGGGATGCTCCAAGTGTGGGCGGGAGGGGTGCAACTGCAGCACTCAGCAGACGGTGAATCCCGACGGGACGACGACGGTCACCTTCTTCCCCTGCGCCTCGGGTCCGCAGGGGCAGTTGCAGGACATCTCCCACATCGAGCTCTGCTTCTGCTGCGAGTGATGGGGTAGGCGCTCCGGCGCCACACCCGGGACAACAGGCTCAGCGGCCCTCCGCGACGTGGCCCGCGTCGGTGACACGCAGGTCCGTGAGACCCGAGTGCACCCGGTCGCCCCCGATCAGGATTCG
>DATHVC010000035.1:0-23655 GCA_035461565.1 Actinomycetota bacterium | reverse complement strand
GGAGCGGCTGGAGCGCGAGGCCGGCCTGGCGCTCATCTCGACAGCGCCGAACGTCGTCTACCGCGTCGTGCTCGAGAGCGGCGAGGAGGTGGTCGTCACCAACCCGAGCGACTGGCCGACCAAGGGCAAGATCGCGCACATCTTCGAGCCGGTCGCGAAGGCCATGGTGCTGCTGCCGAGCGACTACGTCGGCGCGGTGATGGAGCTGTGCCAGAACCGGCGCGGCGTCATGCAGGGCATGGACTACCTGTCCGAGGACCGCGTCGAGCTGCGCTACACGCTGCCGATGGGCGAGATCATCTTCGACTTCTTCGACCAGCTGAAGTCGCGGACTCGCGGCTACGCCTCGCTCGACTACGAGCCGGCCGAGTACCAGGAGAGCGCCCTTGTGCGGGTGGACGTGTTGCTTCACGGAGAACCGGTGGACGCGTTCTCGAGCGTGGTCCACCGCGACAAGGCGTACCAGTACGGGCGGCAGATGGTCGAGCGACTGCGCGAGCTGATCCCGCGGCAGCTGTTCGATGTGGCGATCCAGGCCTCGATCGGCTCGCGCATCGTGGCGCGCGAGACCGTCAAGGCCAAACGCAAAGACGTGCTCGCCAAGTGTTACGGCGGCGACATCACCCGGAAGCGGAAGCTGCTCGAACAGCAGAAGAAAGGCAAGGCGCGGCTGCGGCGGGTGGGACGAGTGGACGTGCCGCAAGAGGCGTTCATCGCGGCGCTCCGCGTGGACCAACGCGTGCCGACCGAGGGCAAACGATGACCGCCGGCCTGTACGTGCACGTGCCGTTCTGCCTGACGCGGTGCGGCTACTGCGACTTCAACGCCTACGCCGGGCTCGACCACCTGAAGTCGCGGTACGTGGCGGCGCTCGCCCGCGAGGTCGAGCTCGCGGCGCCGTCGTGGTCTGGGGAGGAGATCGTGAGCGTGTTCCTCGGCGGCGGGACCCCGACCACGCTCGAGGTCGCCGACCTGAAGGGACTGCTCGTGCACCTCCGCGACCACTTCGCGGTGACGCCGAACGCCGAGGTCACGATCGAGGCGAACCCCGACACGGTCGATCGCGCCAAGCTCGAGAGCCTTCTCGGGGCAGGGTACGCCCGGCTGTCGATGGGGGCGCAGTCCTTCGACCCCGCCGTGCTCCGGGCGCTCGAACGCGTACACGATCCCACATCGGTTCGCCGGGCGGTGACGGCCGCACGGCACGCCGGCTTCGCGAACGTGAACCTGGACCTGATCTACGGCGCCGACGGCGAGACAGACGAGTCGTGGGAACGGACGCTGCGCGAGGCCATCGACCTCGGCCCCGAGCACATCAGCGCCTACGCGCTGACCATCGAACCGTCGACGCCGCTGGGGCGGAAGGTGCACCACGGCTTGGTCCCTGCGCCAGACGCCGACGTGCAGGCCGACCGATTCGAGCTCACGTGCGCGCTGCTCGCCGAGGCCGGCTACCACCACTACGAGGTGTCGAACTGGGCAAAGCCGGGATTCGAGTGTGTGCACAACCTGGGCTACTGGGAGCGGCAGCCGTACCTCGGCCTCGGCGCCGGGGCGCATTCGCACCGGGACGACCGGCGGTGGTGGAACGTCCGCCCGCCCGAGGAGTACCTGTCCCTGGTCGAGGCGGGGCGGCTGCCGGTCGGCGGAGAGGAGCGCCTCGAGCCGAGCGACGCCCACCTCGAGGATGTGTTCCTGCGCCTGCGCATGCTGGAGGGCATCCCGTCGAGCTGGGTCGAACCCGACCGCGCCGCACCGTTCCTCGACTCGGGTCTGCTGCGCGACGACGACGGGGCGCTCGTCCCGACCGAACGCGGCATGCTCCTGCTGAACGAGCTCGTCCTCGCCCTGGCCGGTTAGGGCCAGACCATTCGCGCGTCGCAGCCGGTAGTCGCCAGGAACCCCGGTGACTCCGAGCCCACCGGCACCTCGAAGTCGGCGGCGTCGACGACCCGGAGGATGCCGTCCCCCTCCAGCACGAACATCGTCTCGTGGACCTCCCAAACCGAGTCGGGTGTGTCCGGGGGGACCATCCGTACCGTGGTCGACACGAGAGTCCGGCGGCCGTCGACGGACTCGCACCGTATGGCGTCGGCGACGAAGGCGTCGCCTCCGATCCAGAACTGCGGGGGTCCACTCCCGTCGAAGCCTTGGTGGCCGAGGGCGGCGTCCCCGGGAGGTTCAACCATGACCGCCACGATGGCCGGTTCGTCTTCATTCGGCACGACGTCGAAGAGCTGAAGACCGACGATGCTGAAGCCGACGTTGATGGCCAGGATCTCGTCGGTCCCGTCGCCGTCGATATCCGGCGCCGCGAACGCCCCGCACTGGTATTGGCACGCGAAGGGCTCCGAGGCGATATCGGCGAGGCCGTCACCAGAGAGGTCGATCGCGATCACGCCCGACATGCTCTCTGTCAGGGGGCAACGTCCGGCCGCGCTTGGCTCGGCTCCCACGAACACCTCGCTCTCCGGGTACTCGGCGAGGAACGTTCCACGCAACGACGAGACGTCGCAGAGCCGAAGCCCGAGCCCCACGTCCCTGATCCTTCGGTCAACGGGCCGCCCACTCGCGGTGGGACTTGGCTTGGGGGTAGGCTCCGGCGCGGGCGACACCTGCTCGTCGATGGGAACGGGTTGCCACACGGCCCCGAAGCCGCCGTCCCTGGTAACCCGCGAGAGCTCCCCGGTCTCCAGGTCCATGTACCAAACGCTGAACCTCCCTTCGACCTCCGTGTCGAAGATCACGTATCGACCGTCGGGCGAGAGGCTCGGGGTGTTCCTGCGCTCGGCGGTGGCCGCTCCCTCGAACCGCACCCGAACCACGTCGCCATCCGGAGTGATCTCGATCCACCGGACGCTCTCTGCGGCTTCGCCCAGGCCGCCGAGCAACGTGGGGCCTTGCGCCACGAGGAGGTTGCCGCTCGGCAGCCATCCGATCGGCACCTCGGTCACCTGCAACCCACGCGTTTGCGTGATGTTCCATAGCCGCGTCCCGTCGGGCTGGACGAGATACAGGTTGAACGTGTCGGGATCATCCTGCGGGTTCGCGGAGAAGGCGATCTGCAAACCGTCGTCTGACCAAACAGGGTGCCCGACAGAGCCAAGGCTTTCTGTGATGCGAGTAAGGTCGGATCCGTCAGCGTCAAGGGCGAAGAGGCCGCCGTCGCGGAAGGGGTCCTCATAGCCGACGAACACGATGCGCTGGCCGTCGGGGGACCATGCGGGCTCGAACGCGGTGATCGTTGCCGGGGTGACCCTCCGGATCGTTCCACTGCCGATGTCCAATACGGCGATGAACCTGTCTGCGCCAGTCTCCCGAACGAAGGCAATCCTGCGCCCGTCGGGTGACCAGCTCGGGTCGTGATCGGCCGACTCCCCGTGGGTCAGCTGGCGAACGTTGCTCCCGTCGACGTCGACAGCGTAGAGGTGCACTCCTCCCGCCGTCGAATCGTGCTTTGCGTACACGATGAGGCCGTTCGCATACTCCGGTTGGATGCCGGGCGCGCCGTCACTCGGACGGAACAGGGAGGAGGCCGCGTACGCGCCGCCGATGGTTCCGAAGACGATCACGATTGCGAGGGCTCCGTGCTGCGCCTTCCGGACCATTCGGCGACGTTCGCGGTGGCGGATCAGCTCCTCGTAGACGCCGGTGGGGTCGGCGGGGCGGCCGGCGCTGTCGAGCTCGCGGCGCAGGCGCTCATCGAGTGCCACGGTGCTTCGCCTCCTCGGGGTCCTCGATCTCGATCGGTTCCTCGACGCCGAGCGCGTCGGCCAGCGCGGCCCGCGCTCGGAACAAGGTGCTCTTGACCGTCCCTTCGTTGACCTTCAGCGCGGCGGCGACCTCGCGCGTGTCGAGTTGGAGGTAGTACCGCAACACCGCGGCCTCGCGCTGGCGCCGGGGGAGCGCGGCGAGCGCCCGGCGGACGTCGAGCGCCCGGTCGGCCCCCAGTGCCAGGTCCTCGGTCCACGCGGAACCGTGGAGCCGGGCCTTTGCCCGGCGCTCCGACCGGAGCCGGCGGAGCCCGCTCCGGGACAGGTTCAGCGCCACGGTGGTGACCCACGCGTCCAGCGACTCCACCTCCTCGCCCTTCTCCGAGCGCTCCCAGGCCCGCAGCAGCGCCTCCTGGACGGCGTCTTCGGCGGCCGGGCGGCTCCCACTCACGAGCGCCACCGCCGCGACCAGACGCGGATAGCGGGTGTGCAGGAACTCCCGGAGCGCGATCTCGTCCACCCGCATGTGGTCTCGAGCCTAAGACGCCCCAGCGGCTCGCAAGGTTGTCACGCGGGCTCCAAGAGCCCTAGCACTCGCCCCGCTAGACTGCTAATCACTATGGTGGAACCCGAGCTGGGGCAGCGGAAGGTCGCCGTCCTGCGGGCGGTGGTCGAGGAATACGTGCGCACGGGTGAACCCGTCGGCAGCGAGACGATCGCCGAGCGCTCCGGCCTCGGCGTGTCCTCGGCCACGATCCGCAACGAGTTGGCGGCCCTCGAGGAGCTCGGCTACCTCATGCACCCCCACACCTCGGCAGGCCGGATCCCGACCGACGCCGGCTACCGCAAGTTCGTGGACTCGCTTCCACCCGGCGGCCGCCTGCGAGACAAACAGCGCCGGGCCATCGCGGGGTTCTTCGCCGAGACCATGCTCGACCTCGAGGAGGTCCTCAAGGGCACCACGCAGCTGCTCTCGCGGGTGACCCAATACGCGGGCCTGGCCGTCCCGCCAACCGGCGCCGATGAGGTGGTCCTGCGCACGGAGCTGCTCGAGGTCGGCAACGCCCTGATGTTCCTCGTCGTCGGCCAGCAGGGCCGGGTGGACAAGGCCATGATCGACCGGCCCGAGAACGTGGACTCCGAGACCCTGTCGAAGCTCGATCGCGCGCTCTCCGGCGCGTTCCGCGGCAAGTCGGTGGTCGAAGCCCGGGCCGAGGCGCTGAAGCGGGCCTCCACCGCCAAAGGTCTCGAACGCAGCCTGCTCGTCGCCGCCGCCGACACGTTCGGCGTCCTCCAGGCCGGCGGCGCCACCCACCACGTCCTGATCGGCGGGGTGGCGAACCTCGCGGACGAAGCGGCCCACTGGCGCCGGGAGACCGTTCGACGCCTGTTCGAGGCGCTCGAGCACGAGTCCGAGATGCTCGAGCTGCTCCGGGACGTCACGATCGACCAGGACGTCAACGTCACGATCGGGACCGAACACCCGCAGACCGGCGATTGGGAGGCCTCGATCGTCTCGGCACCCTTCCGGGCGGGAACGACCGCGCTCGGGGCGGTCGGCGTGGTCGGGCCCACGGCGATGGACTACGTCTCGGTGATGGCGTCGGTCCGTGCCGTGGCAAAACGACTGTCGGAGCTGGCGACCGAGCTCGGCGCGTAGCGATGGCGGGCATCCGCGACCTCTACGAGATCCTCGGCGTCGGGCGCGACGCCTCGACCGACGACATCAAGAAGGCCTACCGGCGCCTGGCCCGCGAGTACCACCCGGACGTCAACCCCGACCCGGTGGCCGAGGAGCGGTTCAAGGAGGCCACCGCGGCCTACGAGATCCTCTCCGACCCGCAGAGACGGCAGCAGTACGACGTGTACGGGCAGGGCGGCCCGATGGACTTCCCCTTCTCGGACATCTCGGACCTGTTCGAGGCGTTCTTCGGCCAGGGGTCGTTCGGGCGCAGGCGGACGGCGACGCGGCGAACCCGAACCCAATCCGGCGAAGACGTTTTCACGGAGGTGCGCCTGACGTTCCGCGAGGCCGCGTTCGGCGCGCAGCGCGAGATCTCCGTGGCGAGGCTCGAGCCGTGCGACCGGTGTGCGGGATCGGGGGCTGAACCCGGCACGTCGCCGCAGCGGTGCCGGACGTGCGGCGGGACGGGGCAGGTGCAGGACGTGCGCCGCAGCATCTTCGGCACGGTGATGACCGCCCATCCGTGCTCGGCGTGTGACGGCACCGGCGAGGAGATCACGACGCCGTGCGAGCAGTGCCAGGGCCGCGGCCGCGTGGCGGCCGAGGCGAGCGTGCCGGTCGACGTGCCGGCCGGCGTGTCCGACGGTCTCGACCTGCGAGTGCCGGGGGCCGGCCACGCGGGACGGGCCGGGGGAGCGCGAGGTGATCTCTACCTGTCGATCTCGGTCGAGCCGGACCCGGTCTTCGAGCGCCGGGGGACGGACCTCTTCACCGGCGTCGAGGTCCCGATGACCCAGGCGGCGCTCGGCGTCGAGCTCCAGGTCGAGACCCTGGACGGACCCGAACGCATCGACCTCGAACCCGGCACCGCCTCGGGGACGACGCTTCGCCTCCGCGGCAAGGGCATCCCGAACCTGGGGCGGCGCGGACGGGGCGATCTGTTCCTCACCGTCCAGGTCGTGACGCCCGAGCCCGCATCGAAGCAGGAGCGTCGGCTGCTCGAACAGCTGGCCGAGCTCCGCGGCGAGCCGGCCGGCAAACGCACGAGCGTGAAGGCCACGCTTCGGCACCCGCGGTAGGAGCGAAGATGGACGGATCGAGCTGTGTGTTCTGCCGGATCGCACGGCGCGAGGAGCCGGCCGCGGTGGTGTACGAGTCCGAGACGGTCATCGCGTTCCGAGACATCAACCCGCAGGCGCCGGTCCACGTCCAGGTCATCCCCAAGGAGCACCTGACCTCGGCTCTGGAGATCGAGGAGCGGCACGCCGACGTCCTGGCCGACCTGTTCCAGGCCGCCCGGCAGATCGCCCGGGCCGAAGGGGTGGCCTCGGCCGGGTTCCGCCTCGTGACCAACGTGGGGCGGGAGGGAGGCCAACACGTGTTCCACCTGCATGTTCACCTGCTCGGAGGCCGTCCGATGGGCTGGCCGCCGGGGTGAGAGGGCTCGAGAGGCACGAGCGCTGCCCTGGATGGGATTGCCGCCCCGCGCATCTCATCCGGGGGTAGAATCCGACTTCGATCCGGGAGTCGTCGACGGCCCCGGAGACCAACGAGGAGGAGCGGGGCACCACCCCAGAGACGACCGTTTGGCCAGCGCCACCACACAGGTGAGGATCCTGGTTCCGGGGGACCAGAGCATGGTCGCCCTCCTCGGACAGCGCGACGAGCTGCTCAAGCTCGTCGAGGCGGCCTTCGACTCGCGGATCGTCGTTCGCGGCAACGAGATCACGATCTCGGGTCCGCCCGACGAGACCGAGCGCGTGGCCTTGCTGTTCGAGGAGCTGATCGGCCTGCTCGAGCGGGGTCACGAGCTGACCGCGTCCTCGGTGGGCCGCTCGATCGAGCTCATCAAAGGCGACGAGGCCCGGCCGACCGAGGTCCTCGGCGACGTGTTCCTCACGGGGCGCGGAAAGGGGATCGCTCCGAAGACCCTCGGGCAGAAGCGGTACGTGGACTCGATGCGCAGTGCCACGGTGACGTTCGCCATCGGTCCGGCCGGAACCGGCAAGACGTACCTGGCCGTGGCGACCGCCGTTCGCGCGCTCCAGGACAAACAGGTCGAACGATTGATCCGGACGCGACCGGCGGTCGAGGCCGGCGAGCGGCTCGGCTTCCTGCCCGGAACCCGGTACGAGAAGATCGACCCCTACATGAAGCCGCTGTACGACGCGCTCTTCGAGATGCTCGGCGCGGAGATGTTGCCGAGGCTCCTCGAGCGCGGAACGGTGGAGGTCGCCCCGCTGGCCTTCATGCGGGGTCGCACGCTGAACAATGCGTTCATCATCCTGGACGAGGCGCAGAACACGACGCCCGAGCAGATGAAGATGTTCCTGACGCGGCTCGGGTTCGGCTCCAAGGCGGTCGTGAACGGCGACGTGACGCAGATCGACCTGCCGGCCGGGCAGACCTCCGGGTTGGTGATCGTGCAGGACATTCTCAGAGAGATCGAGGGGATCGAGATCTCGCATCTCGGAGCTAGAGACGTGGTCCGGCACAAGATCGTGCAGGACATCGTCGAGGCGTACCGCGTCTTCGGCGAGCAGCGAGCGGCCCGCGCCGATGGCTGACGACCACCCTCCGAGTCCCTCGGCGCCCCGGGTGCTGGTCGACGACCGGCAGGACCTCCCCGTGGATCACGACGGACTCGCCACCCTGGCCCGTGAGGTGCTCGTCGCCGAGGGCGTGGCGGACTCGGAGCTGTCGCTGTCGTTCGTGACGTCCGAGGAGATCGCCGACCTGCACCAGCGCTACCTGGGCGAGGCCGGCCCGACCGACGTGTTGTCGTTCCCTTTGGACGAGGACGACCGGGACGAGGCGGGCGTTCGGTTGCTGGGCGACGTCGTCGTGGCGCCGTCGGTCGCCTCGGCCGCCAATCCGAACGACCCGGCGGCGGAGCTCCGGTTGCTCGTGGTCCACGGGATTCTCCACCTGCTCGGGCACGACCACGACGATCCGGAGGAGCGCTCCGCCATGTGGGAACGGCAGGAGCGCTACGCGGGGGTGCGGGTCCCGTGACCTGGTTGTGGGTGGTGGTCGTGGTGCTCGTTCTATTCGGATCCATCCTGGCGATCGCCGAGGCATCGATCACCAGGATGACGCGCATACGGGCGCTGGCGCTGGTGGAGGAGGGGCGCCGCAACGCCGTCTTGCTGGAGCGGATCGAGGCCGACCCACCTGCGTTCCTGAACGCCGTCTACCTGATGGTCATGCTGGTGCAGAACGGCTCGGCCATCCTGGTGGCGATCCTGGCCGAGCGGCAGTTCGGGAACCTCGGGCTGACCGTCGTTTCCGCCGGGTTCACCCTCCTGTACTTCGTGCTGGTCGAGGCGTTGAGCAAGACCCTCGGTGTCCTGCACTCCGACCGAGCCGCCTTGGCCCTCGCTCCGCTCGTGTGGTTCCTGGGCCGCGCGCTCGCAGTACCGACCCGCGGTCTGATCGGCCTCGCGAACGTCCTCCTGCCCGGCAAAGGCCTCAAGCAGGGGCCGTTCGTCTCGGAGGCTGAGCTGCGCTCGATGGCCGATCTGGGCCAGGAGGAGGGCTCGATCGAGCTCGAGGAGACGAGGCTGATCCACTCGATCTTCGAGTTCGGCGACACGATCGTCCGCGAGGTAATGGTGCCCAGGCCCGACATCAAGGCCATCGAGTCCGACAAGACGCTGCGGGACGTCCAGGCGCTGGTGCTCGAGCACGGGTACTCGCGTATCCCGGTGTTCACCGACGACCTGGACGACATCCTCGGCATCGTATTCGCCAAAGACGTCCTGAAGGCGTTGCACCAGGGCAAGGAGGACATGCCGCTCCGGGAGATCGTTCGGGACGCGCGATTCGTCCCCGAGTCCAAACGTGTTGCCGACCTGCTGCGCGAGATGCAGCAGGAGAAGTTCCACATCGCGCTCGTGACCGACGAATACGGCAGCGTGTCCGGACTGGTGACGCTGGAGGATCTGCTCGAGGAGCTCGTGGGGGAGATCACCGACGAATACGACGTCGAAGAGCCCGAGCTCGAGCAGGTCGGAGACAACGTGTACCGGGTGGACGGCAAGACCTCGATCGACCAGGTGAACGAGTTCCTCGACGTCGAGCTGCCCGACGAGGAATGGGACACCGTCGGGGGCCTCGTGCTCGGGCTGCTCGGCTCGATCCCCGATGAAGGTGAAGAGGTCACGTTCCAGAACCTCACCTTCACCGCGGAGCGGGTGAACGGCCGGCGGATCTCCAAGATCCTCATCACCCGGCACGAGCACGAGGACGAAGAAGACGACCAGCCGGAAAGCGAACGCGCGAGGAGCGAATGACGCTGCCCGCGGAGACCATGGACCGGCTGGTGGCGGAGGCCCGTGCGATCAAGGAGCGCGCGTACGCCCCCTACAGCCGGTTCCGCGTCGGCGCGGCGGTCCTGGCCGACGGGCAGGTGTTCGCCGCGCCGAACATCGAGAACGCGTCGTACCCGCTGAGCGTCTGCGCCGAGCGCAACGCCGTCGCCGCCGCCGTGTCCGCTGGGCACACCTCGATCGAGGCGGTCGCGGTCTCGACGGACGCCGAACGTCCCACGCCGCCGTGCGGCGGGTGCCGGCAGGTGTTGAACGAGTTCGGTCCCGACCTGCTGGTAGTGAGCGATGCGGCGAGCGGCCGGGCCGAATGGCGGCTCACCGAGCTCCTGCCGTCGGCATTCGGGCCGGCGGACCTGCTGGAGTGACCTTTCGGAGCGGGTTCGCGGCCGTCATCGGGCGGCCCAATGTCGGCAAGTCCACGCTCGTGAACGCGCTCGTCGGGCGGAAGGTCGCGATCGTCTCGAACAAACCGCAGACCACCCGCCGCGACGTTCGGGCAGTGCTCACCGCCGAGGGCTACCAGATCGTCTTCACCGACACGCCCGGCTTCCATAAGCCGAAGACCCTGTTCGGGACGCGACTCAACGAGCTCGTGACCGAGGCCGCGCGGGGTGTGGACGCGATCGTGCAGGTCGTCGACGCCGCCGACGGGGTCGGACGCGGCGACGCCTTCGTCTACGAACGCCAAGTCCGCGGGTTCGCCGGGCCGAAGGTCTGCGCGGTCAACAAGCTCGACCTCCTTCGCGGCCGCCGAGAGGTGCCGGAGCTCCAGGCCGCTGCTGACCTCGGCGATTGGGACGAGGTGGTCCCGGTGGCGGCCAAGACAGGGCGAGGGGTGGACCTCCTCCGCGAGCTCATCGTGCAGCGGCTGCCCGAAGGCCCCGCCTATTTCCCTCCCGGCGAGGAGACGGACCAGCCGCTCGAGGTGCGTCTGTCCGAGATCGTCCGCGAGAAGGCGCTCGCGGTGACCCGCCAGGAGGTCCCGCATTCGGTCGCCGTCGTGGTGGACGAGCTCGAGCGTGAAGGCGGTCTGACGACGATCCGCGCCTCGCTCATCGTCGAACGCGACTCTCAGAAAGGCATCGTGATCGGCAAGGGCGGCTCGACCCTCAAGACGATCGGATCTCGCGCCCGGGAGGAGATGGAGCGGCTGCTCGGCACGAAGGTCTTCCTCGACCTGCGGGTAAAGGTTCTCAAGGAGTGGCAGCGCGACCCCAAGGCCCTTCAACGCCTCGGGTTCTGAGTGGCTACTCGACGACGGTGACCTCGCCCGCCATACCGGGCAGGTGGTACCTGCAGATCAGCTCGTAGGTGCCGGGCTCGATCACCCCGCTGACCGGGTCCAGGTCGAGGGTCTCCTCACCTCGGATGTCCACGTCGATCGGGGTGTCGCGCACGGTGAAGGTGTGCAGGGCCGGGTCTTCGTTCACGAGCGTGAGCGACTGCGAGGCGCTGGCCGTGAAACACGACGGGACGAACTCGTTGTTCATCATCCGGAGGGTGAACGAGTCATCCTCGGTGGTGAGATCGACGCACTCGTCGGACCCACCGCCGCCTCCGTCGCCTCCGCAGGCGGCGGCGCCGAGCGTGAGCGACACGACGAGCAGCAATCGGATCGTACGCAAGCGGGCGAACCTCCAGGGGGGAACGGACCGCGACAGGATACCGGCCGTCCGGGCTCGTTCCCCGGTCGGCTACCATGGCGATTCGGATGTCCCAGGCAGCCGAGATCGACCGCACCGGCACCGGCCTGGCGGCGTACACGCCGTCGGACGCATCCAGGCTGGTGGCCCGGGCCACGGCCGTGGACGCGGTCGGCCTCGAGGAACGCGCCGCGTCGCTGGCAAAACGTTCGATCAAGCGAGACTCGAAGCTGTGGGCGCTCGACCTCGCCATCCGGTGCATGGACCTGACGACGCTCGAGGGTACCGACAGCGTGGGCAAGGTCGTGGCGATGTGCGCGAAGGCGGTCCGCCCCAATCCGCTCGACGCCTCGATCCCGCCCGTCGCGGCGGTGTGCCTGTATCCCCAGCTGATCCCGGTGGCGCTCGGGCAGCTGCGGGGGACCTCGGTCAAGGTCGCCAGCGTCGCCGGCGCGTTCCCCGCCGGCCTGGGGCCGCTCGAGAGCCGGCTCGCCGAGATCCGGCAGGTCGTGGCGATGGGCGCCCACGAGGTGGACATGGTCCTGAACCGATCCCTGTTCCTCGGCGGCCGGTACGCGGAATGTTTCGAGGAGCTCGTGACCGCCCGCGAGGCGGCGGGCAAGGCCCACCTGAAGGTCATCCTCGAGGTCGGTGAGCTCGGCTCGTACGACCGGATCCGTCAGGCGAGCGTGCTCGCGATGGCGGCCGGAGCGGACTTCATCAAGACCTCGACCGGCAAGATCGGGGTGAGCGCGACGTTGCCGAACGCGCTCTGCATGCTGGAGGCGGCGCGGGACTTCTTCCACGAGACGGGCCGCCGGGTCGGCGTGAAGGTCGCCGGGGGGATCCGTCAGAGCAAACAGGCGATCCAGTTCCTCGTGCTGGTGTACGAGACGCTCGGGCCCGAGTGGATGACGCCGGATCGGTTCCGGATCGGCGCCTCCACGCTGCTGAACGACGTGTTGATGCAGATCGACAAGGAACACACCGGTCGGTACCAGGGGCCGGACTACTACACGATCGACTAGGGGCACACCGATGGGCGACATGGAACGCACGGCCTCCTCGGCACTCGAGCAACGCGATCCGGTGTGGGAATACGCGGACGCGCCCGAATCCACCGAGATCGTCCGGCTCGAGGAGCGCTACGGGTTGTTCATCGGCGGCGAGTTCGTCGAGCCGAAGAGCGGCAGGTGGTTCGAGACGATCGACCCCGCCACCGAGGAGCCGCTCGCCGAGGTGGCGGACGCCGGCGTCGAGGACGTGGACCTCGCCGTGGTCGCCGCCCGCCGCGCGTCCGAAGACGTCTGGCGAACCCTGCCGGGGAGCGAGCGCGCGAAGTACCTGTTCCGCATCGCGCGCCAGCTCCAGGAGCGCGCCCGCGAGTTCGCCGTGCTCGAGACGATGAACGGCGGCAAACCCATCAAGGAGTCCCGCGACGTCGACGTGCCGCTCGCGGCGGCGCACTTCTTCTACTACGCGGGCTGGGCCGACAAGCTCGAGTACGCATTCCCGAATCGCGCGCCGCGGCCACTCGGGGTCGCCGGCCAGGTCATCCCGTGGAACTTCCCGCTGCTGATGGCGGCGTGGAAGCTCGCGCCCGCGCTCGCGACGGGCAACACCGTGGTGCTGAAGCCGGCCGAGACCACGCCGCTCACCGCGCTCCTGCTGGCCGAGGTGGTCCGCGAGGCGGAGCTGCCGCCGGGCGTGGTGAACATCGTGACGGGCGCCGGCGAGACGGGTGCCGCCGTCGTGACCCATCCCGACGTGAACAAGGTGGCGTTCACCGGCTCTACCGAGGTGGGGAAGATCATCCGCCGGGCCACGGCCGGAACGGGCAAGCGGCTCACGCTCGAGCTCGGTGGCAAGGCCGCGAACGTCGTGTTCGAAGACGCCCCCCTGGACCAGGCGATCGAAGGCGTGGTCAACGGCATCTTCTTCAACCAGGGGCACGTGTGCTGCGCCGGGTCGCGGTTGTTGGTGCAGGAGTCGGTGTTCGAGCCACTGCTCGACAAGCTGAAGGACCGGCTCCAGACGCTGCGAGTGGGCAATCCGCTCGACAAGAACACCGACGTCGGCGCGATCAATTCGCGTCAGCAGCTCCAGAAGATCGAAGAGCTCGTGGCCTCCGGCGTGGACGAAGGCGCCGAGATGTACCAGCCCGAGTGCGTGTTGCCCGAACGCGGCTTCTGGTTCCGGCCCACGCTGTTCACCAACGTTTCGCAGAGCCACCGGATCGCCCGGGAGGAGATCTTCGGGCCGGTGCTCTCGATCCTGACGTTCCGCACGCCTGCGGAAGCCGTCGAGAAGGCCAACAACACGCCGTACGGTCTGTCGGCAGGGATCTGGACCGAGAAGGGATCGCGGATCCTGTGGATGGCCGAACGGATGCGCGCCGGCGTCGTGTGGGCGAACACGTTCAACCGGTTCGACCCGTCGAGCCCGTTCGGCGGCTACAAGGAGAGCGGGTTCGGCCGGGAGGGCGGCCTCCACGGTCTCGAGCCGTATCTCGAGCTCGACGGGGGGGACGGGGCATGAGCGAGACCCGTGTCCCCGTTCGGCGGACGGCGAAGCTCTACATCGGCGGCGGATTCCCCCGCAGCGAGTCCGGCCGGTCCTACGAGGTCTTCTCCCACGACGGGCGGCTCCTGGCGTGGGCGGCGCGAGCGTCCCGCAAGGACCTTCGTGACGCCGTCCGGGCGGCCCGGGCGGCGCAACCTGGCTGGGCCGGCAAGACCGCGTACAACCGCGGCCAGATCCTCTACCGCGTGGCCGAGCTGATGGAGGGCCGACGTTCGCAGTTCGAGGCCGAGTTGGCGGACTCCGGCGCGGCCGACCCGGCCCGGGGTGTGGACGCCGCGATCGACCGGTGGGTCTGGTACGCGGGGTGGGCCGACAAGATCGGCCAGGTCCTCGGCGGGACCAATCCCGTCGCCGGGCCGTATTTCAACTTCACGATCCCCGAGCCGACCGGGGTGGTCGGCGTCGTCGCGCCGCCGGATCAGTCGTTGCTCGGCCTAGTCTCCCGGCTGGCCCCGGCCATCGTGAGCGGCAACACCGCGGTGGTGCTCGCGAGCGAACGGAGCCCCCTGCCGGTCGTCACGCTTTCGGAGGTCCTGGCCACCTCCGACGTGCCCGGGGGCGTCGTCAACCTCCTGACGGGGTTCACGAAGGAGCTCGTGCCATGGCTGGCCGGGCACATGGACGTGAACGCGCTCGACGCGACGGGCGTCCCCGACGAGCTCGTGGCGCAGGTGGAGGAGCTCGCGGCAGAGAACGTGAAGCGGCTGCACCGGGCCCCCGATGTCGATCCTTTCTCGCCGCGGGCGCAGAGCCCGTACGAGATCACGGCGCTCATGGAGTTCAAGACGGTCTGGCACCCCACGGGGGCGTGAGCTCGGTCGGGGACTGAGGGCGCGGCGAACGAGAGCCGCGTGGGTGCGGCCCTCGTTCGCCCCATCGCTCAGGTGGCAGGTGGTCCCGAGCGACGCCGGACCTCGGCGAGCGCTGCCGCGACGGCGACCCAGCCGACCATCCAGACCCAGGGCCAGCTCGCTTGGTCCATCTCGCCCCTCCCTTCGTGATCCCCTCCACCGAGATCGGTGCGATCGCGACGCTAGCCGGGTGCGCCTCCGCCGACGGTGCCGCGCGTCACCCATCGGACGTGAGTCCCGGCACGTGGGCCAGGCGGACTTCCGGTCGCGCGTGGTCGTGCCATGATCCGGACATGGCCCCGGTGGACGTGACCGAGGCGCTGGCTCGCGGCGGGGAATCTCTCGCCGAGGGTGATTGGGACGCGGCGCGTTCGGCGTTCGAGACCGCGCTCGAGGGGGCCTCGTCCCGCCTCGAGAATGGCGAGGCAGAGGAAGGGCTGGGCCGGGCTTCTTGGTGGCGGCACGACTTTGATCGGGCCGTGACCCACTTCGAGCGCGCGTACGCCGCCTTCCGGGCCGCCGGCGACCGCCATCGCGCGGCTCGGGCCGCCCTGTGGCTGGCGCGAGAGTACGCCGCCGCGTTCGGGAACCATGCGGCAAGCAGCGGCTGGCACGCCCGCGCCGAGGGGTTGCTCGACGGGTCGGCCGACGCGGCGGGCCTCGGCTGGCTGGCGGTAGCCCGGGCCGAGCGGGCGAGCGAGCCCCGGGAGATCCTGCCGCATGCGGTCGCCGCCCTCCAGGTTGCCCGCCAGGTGGACGACCCGGATCTCGAGGCGGCGGCCCTGGCCCGCGTCGGCTACGCCGAGGTGGCCGTCGGCGAGGTCGAGGCCGGCCTGGCCAAGGTGGACGAGGCGATGGCGGCGGCCACCGGCGGCGAGGTCGCCTCCCTCGAGACCGTCGGCGATGTCATCTGCGTGGGCATCGCGGCCTGCGAACACGCCGCCGACTGGCAGCGCATCGAGCAGTGGGGCCAGGTGGTCGAACGCTGGCTCGAACAGCACGAGCACGTCGCCGTGCTGGGGTTCTGCTACGCCTGCTGCGCCGAGATGTTCGTGGCGTCGGGCCAGTGGGAGACGGCGGAAGGTCTTCTCGCCGAAGGTTTGGGGGAGATGCAGCGGGCGAACCTCCGGGCGCGGTGCGTCCACCCCGCGGCGAAGCTGGCCGAGCTCCGCCTGCTCCAGGGCCGGATCGAGGAGGCCGAGCAGCTCCTTGCGGGATTCGAGGAGCTTCCCGAGGCCACCCACGCGCTCGCGATGCTGCACCTGGCTCGTGGCGACGTGGCCATAGCCGCGGCCGTGCTCCACCGTCGACTGAATGCGGTGGGCGAGGACAACGTCTTGGCGGCGCCGTTCCTGGCGCTGCTGGTGGACGTGCGGCTGGCGCAGGGAGACGTCGGGGGCGCGGAGGAGACCACCCGACGTCTGGAGGCCGTCGCGGATCGATCGGCGCTGCCGAGGATCACGGCCATGGCGCGGTTCGTTCGCGGCCGGGTGGCGGCGGCGGCGGGCCAGCCGGAGGCGGTGGGACATCTCGAAGCGGCGATGGCCGCCTTCGCTGCCCAAGGGCTTTCCCTGGACGCGGCGAGGGCGCGGTTCGAGCTCGCGAGGACGGTCTCCGACCCGGACGTGGCCGTGGGCGAGGCCCGCACCGCCCTGGCCGAGTTCGAGCGGCTCGGCGCTCCACGGGAGGCGGACGCCGCCGCGGCCTTCCTCCGCGATCGGGGTGTGGCGGGACGAACCGGGCCGAAGAACCTCGGCATCCTCAGCCAGCGCGAGGTGGAGGTGCTGGCCCTGCTCGGCGAGGGCCTCACGAACGCCGAGATCGCCGCGCGCCTGTACATCAGCACGAAGACGGCCGGCAACCACGTCGGCAACGTCCTGAGCAAGCTCCACCTCCGGAGTCGTTCCGAGGCCGCCGCCTTCGCCGTTCGGCACCTCGTGGGAAGCCCCGACCCGAAATAGGGAACCTTCCCCATCCTTCCCGGGCCGCGCCGGCGCACCCTCGTCCCGTCCACGACGGAAGGAGGGAACGATGGCCATCACGAGAGGGACCGGGGCGCGACCGAACGCCCTCCCACGGGAGCTCTCCGTTTCGGTCCGGGCCACCAGCCGGGCGACTCCGGAGCAGGTCTTCGACGTCCTGGCGGACCTCTCCAGCCACGCCGAGTGGGGGGGCGAGCGCCAGAGGCCGAAGGCGAGGCTCGTGTCGATCGGGGCGCCCGCGGGCCCGGCCTCGGTCGGGACGGAGTTCCATTCGAGCGGGACGGACCCGATGGGGAGGTTCACCGACCGCTCCGTGGTGACCGAAGCGTCGCGACCGGCGGTGTTCGAGTTCGTCACCGACGCGCGGCTCGAGACGAAGAGGGGACGGTCGACCGACTGGACCCTGATCCATCGGTACGAGCTCGAGCCGCAGTCCGACGGATGCCGGCTCGACTACACCATCCGCCTGACGCGGGTGAGCGACCTGTTCGGCGGCCTCGTCCTGTTCAAGGTGCCCGGGCTCCGGGCGCTCGGCATGAAGGCCTCGGCAGCCCTGGCGCGGCGGGGCGTGCGAAACCTGACGCAGCTCGCCGAAGAGCGGGCGGGCATCCGGTGAAGGAGGGAGAGATGGCGAAGGCATCCAAGCAGTCGGCGTCGGATCACGTCGAGTCCGAGGGGTTCGAAGGTCACTACGCGCGGATCGGCCCGTACACGGTCGGCTGGGAGAACTACACGGCGGACGCGGACCTGACCCCGCTGTTCGCCGGTCTCCCCGACGACCGCTGCCAGTGCGAGCACTGGGGATACGTGTTCGAGGGCAGGGTCGTGTTCCACACGTCGAACGGCGACGAGGAGTTCACGGCCGGAGACGCGTACTTCGTGGGGCCCGGGCACACGCCCTCCATCTTCGCCGGGACCACGGTGGTCGAGTTCAGCCCGACCGACCGGCTCCAGCAGACCCTCGAGGTCGTCACGAAGAACCTGGCCGCCGCCGGATAAGCCGAGGGAGACGAGGGCAGAGCAGGAGGGCCACCTCCCGGTGGCCCTCCTGCGTCGTCGCCTGGCGCCGTCGACCCGATAGCGGTAGAACGGCGGTCTGGTCGGGAGGAGCGCATGAGAGTCTTCGTCGGACGCGAGGCTGAGCTGCACGAGCTCGCTCTCGGTCTCGACGAGGCCGTGGCCGGCTCCGGTCGGGTCTTCCTCCTGGCAGGTGAACCCGGGATCGGGAAGAGCCGCCTGGCCGACGAGCTCGCCTCGCTGGCGCGACGGCGTGGCGTGACCGTCCTCTGGGGTCGCTGTTGGGAGGCGGGCGGTGCCCCCGCGTATTGGCCATGGGTCGAATCCATCCGTGCGTACATCCGGGACGGGGATCGAGCGGCGCTGGTTGGGCAACTCGGCTCCGGCGGGGTCGACCTCGTCGAGTTGTTTCCGGACCTGCGAGAGCTGGTCGGTGAGGGGTCACCGTCCGTCGTCACCGATCCGGACGCGGCTCGCTTCCGGCTGTTCGAATCGATGTCGAGCTTCCTCGTCCGCGCATCCGAGGCGTCGCCGCTCGTCTTCGTCCTGGACGACATCCACGCCGCCGATGCCTCCTCTCTGTTGCTCCTTCGGTTCCTCGCCGGCGTGGTCGCGGACTCCCGCATATTCATCCTCGCGACGCTGAGGGAGGAGGAGTTGCAGGAGGCTCCCGCCGGTGCCGAGACCCTGGCTGCGCTGGCGGGGGAACGGGCCACCCGCACGCTCCGGCTGAGGGGCCTGGATCGCCCGGCGATCGCCCAGTTCATCGAATCCGAGACCGGGATCCGGCCATCCGACGCCGTCGTACACACCGTCTCCGGCGAGACGGACGGAAACCCGCTGTTTCTCATGGAGCTTCTCCGGCTTTTCGAGGCCGAGGGAACACTCGATGCGCTGCTCGACCCCACGGTGGCTCGAGCGCTGGTTCCGCGTCGCGTCCGGGAGGCCATCCAGCGGCGATTGGCGCATCTGTCGCCGGCCTGCGTCGAGGTCCTCCGTGTCGCTTCGGTCATGGGACGGGACTTCTCGGTCGACGTGATCGCTCGAGCGAGTGGCCTCCCGACCGCCGGCCTTCTCAGGATCCTGGACGAGGCGATCACCATGCGGATCGTCGTCGAGGTACCGGGTGATCTCGGTCGCCTTCGATACGGGCATGCGCTGGTCCGGGATGCCGTGTACGCGGAGCTGTCGTCCGCGCGACGTGTGGAGCTCCATCGCCTCGTCGGCGAAACGCTCGAGGCGGCGCACGAAACCGCGCTCGAGGCGGTCGTCGCAGAGCTGGCCCACCACTTCTCACAGGCATCGCGCGACGGGGACGTGCAGAAGGCCATCGACTACGGGCAGCGGGCGGGAGACCGGGCCGTGGCCCTGCTCGCGTACGAGGAGGCCGTCCGACTCTACCGTCAGGTCCTGACCGTGCTCGAGCGCCGACGCGCGACCGATGACGAACGGCGATGCGACGTCCTGCTCGCCCTTGGCGATGCGCAGATGCGTTGTGGTGACACCGAGGCGGCGAGGGAGTCCTTCCTCGGAGCGGCCGAGATCGCGCGGGCCCGTCGAGACGCAGAGCGATTGGGAGAGGCCGCCCTCGGATACGGGGGAAGGTTCGTGTGGGCCCGGTCGTACGTGGACCCCAATGTGGTGCCGCTCCTCGAGGACGCGATCGCGGCAGTTGGCGAGGAGGACTCCAGTCTTCGGGTCCGGCTCCTGGCTCGGCTGGCCGGGGCGCTTCGCGACCGGTCCGACATCGAAACCCGGGACGTCCTCAGCCGGCGCGCGGTCGAGATGGCCAGACGCATCGGTGACCCCGCCACCCTTGCGTATGCCCTGGACGGGAGGTTTGCGGCGGTGTGGTGGCCGGACAACACCGATGAGCGCCTGGCCATCGCGACGGAGATCGTCCATCTCGCCGAGCGGGTGGGGGACAAGGAGCGGGAGATCCAGGGACACGACTATCGATCCATCGCGCTGATGGAGCGCGGGCAGATGGCCGCCGTCGACGCCGAGATCAATGCGGTGACGCGTCTGGCGAAGGAGCTCCGGCAACCCGCCCAGAGCTGGATCGCCAGTCACAATCGAGCGATGCGGGCCCTTCTGGACGGACGATTCGCCATCGCCGAGGACCACATCCGGGAGTCGTTGCGCCTCGGCGAGCGATCGGTGTCCGCGGATGCGGAAATATCGTTCACGCTCCAGTCGTTCATCCTCTACCGCGAGCTCGGCCGATTGCGGACCATCGAGCCGAACCTACGAACGATCGTCCGCGAGCACCCAACACTCCCGCTTCCGCGATGTCTCCTCGTCAGCCTCCACGCGGAGCTCGGCAGAGAGCGTGACGCGAGACTAGCGTTCGAAGAGCTGGCGACTGACGACTTCGGCCGCCTGCTGTGGGACAACGAGTGGTTGGTGGAGATGGCGTTGCTCTCTGAGGTGGCGACGTTCCTCGGGGATCGCGAACGCGCCTCCACGATGCATGCCCTTCTGGGGCCGTTCGCCGCCAAGACGGCCTCGACCTCTGCGGAGGCGAACCTGGGCTCGGTGGCCCGGTACCTGGGCCTGCTTGCCGCGACGATGGACCGGCGCGAAGAAGCGGAGGCGTGGTACGAGGCCGCGATCGAGATGAACACCTCGATGGGAGCGCGCCCGTGGGTGGCGCGCACGCAATACGACTACGCTCGTCTCCTGCAGGGCCGGGGCGGCCCCGGCGACCGCGAGCGTGCGACCTCGCTGTTGTCTGAGTCACTGGCAACCGCCCGGGATCTGGGCATGATCTCGCTGGAGAGGGCCGCACTCGCGCTCGAAAAGGTCCGGGCAACGGTCGAGCCCGATACCCATGCGGCCGGGGGACTACCCGGCCTCCATCCACTTCGCGCGTTCCGGCGAGAGGGCGAGTACTGGGCCGTTTCCTTCGACGGGCGCCTGCACCACCTGAAGGACTCGAAAGGGCTGCGGTACCTGGCTCATCTCCTCGGAAACCCCGGGCGCGAACTGCACGTGCTCCACCTCGTGGAGCTCGATCGCGGCGCGGACCCGAATGGTCGAGGCTCCGATGCCGCGCCACCTCGGCCTTCCGAGCCGGGGATCGGCGTGACGACGGACCCGGGCGAGGCCATCCTCGATGCTCGAGCCGAAGTGGCCTATCGGGAGCGTCTGGACGAGCTCGAAGATGAGATCCGCGAGGCCGAGGCGTGGAGCGACCTCGAGCGCGCTGCGCGCATGAGGGAGGAGAGAGACTTCCTGACTCACGAGCTCGCGGCCGCGTTCGGGCTCGGAGGCCGGGCGCGGACCGGCGTGACCTCGGCGGAGCGGGCGCGAACCAGCGTGACGAAGGCCATCCGTTCGGCACTGAACCGGATTCGAAGACTGGACCCGTCCCTTGGCGCCCACCTCGACCGGACCATCAGGACGGGAACCTTCTGCTCCTACCAGCCGGATCCAGCTTCAGAGCAGGCCTGGTCGGTCTGAACGCGGGCGCGGGAGCGCCGTTCCGCCCACGTGCACGAATGTGACGCGGCTCTTCACGCCTGTTTTCCGAGCGGCATCACGAGGAGCCGCCGGGCGAAGGGGTGCGGAATGCAGATCCGAGAAGGCGCGCTGGTCGAGGCCGACGATTTCTGGGACGGGCGGATCCCGCTGGTCGGAGGCACCGCGCCCACGCGCGGAACCTGGCGGAAGAAGGCGGAGGTCCTGCTCGTGGTCGGCGCCCTCGCGATCGCCTATGCCATGGCTCCATCTCTCGGAGGTGCGAGCGGCGGTAGGCGGGAGCCGGTGGAGCCGGCGACGGATGCACCGGTCGCTGGTCTTGCGTCCGGGTTCGTCGCAACGCCGGCGGCGCCGGAGCAGACGAGTGGTGCGTTGGTGCCCACCAGGCTGGTCCGCGCGTGGAACTGGGTGGAGGGGATGGCGGCCGGGTTGATCCTCCCCACCGACGTATCGCGTCGGCTGGCCAACCAGGATCCGTCCCTCGCTCGGCTGGTGAGGGCGTTGTGGCGCGACGCCGGGGCCGCCGACAACCGATGAGCTGACCCGCAGCCTGGTCTTCACAACTTCGCAACGTCCGCTCCGGGGGTGGCCCCGGGGTCGCGGCTACGATGCCGACGATGCCCCTCTACAAGGAACAGGGCGTCGTCCTGCGTTCGACCAAGCTGGGCGAGGCCGACAAGATCGTGACGGTCATGACCCAGGGCTCCGGCAAGGTCCGGGCCGTGGCCAAGGGCATCCGGAAGACCACCTCGCGGTTCGGGGCGCGCCTTGAGCCGTTCACCCACGTGTCCCTGATGGTGTACCGGGGTCGGGGCTCGCTCGACACCGTGAGCCAGGCCGAGATCCTGTCGCCGTTCCTGGCCCTGCGGTCCGACCTGGGACTGTTCGCGGCCGGGGAGACCATGCTCGAGTCGGTCGACAAGGTGGCCGAGGAGCATGAACGCAACGTCCGGCTGTTCCTGCTGTTGCTGACCGGCCTCCGGGCCTTGGAGACGAGCCCGGCCGACCCGGCTGCCGTGGCCGAGTCGTTCCTGCTCAAGCTCCTGTCGCTGTCGGGCTTCCACCCCAACCTGCTGGCGTGCGCGGTGTGCGGCCTGCCCGGCCCGGACCGGTTCGCGAGCGGCCAGGGAGGGGCCGTGTGCGCCGAGCACGCCGAACTCGATGCCGGCCCGGCATCGCGGACGGCGCTCGAGCACCTGGCCGCGCTCGGCAGCACGGGACTGCTCGAGTCGGGGGAGATTTCGACCGATACGACCACGAGGCGCGAATCCCGCGCCCTGCTGTTCGGGTTCGCCGAGTACCACCTGGAGAGACGGATGAAGAGCCTGCCGATCCTTGCGAGGAGCCTCGTGCCGTGAGCTTCCTCGACGACCTCGATCGAGAACGTCTGCCGCGGCACGTCGGCATCGTCATGGACGGCAACGGCCGCTGGGCCAAGCTGCGCGGCCTGCCGCGGACCGAGGGCCACGCCGCGGGCGAGTCGGCCATGTGGGACACCGTGGTCGGGGCGAACGAGCTCGGCATGGAGTGGCTGACCATGTTCGCGTTCTCCACCGAGAACTGGAACCGCCCCAAAGCCGAGGTCCGCTACCTGATGGGGTTCAACCGCGGGCTGCTGCGGCGCCGGCGGGACGAGCTCAACCACATGAACGTTCGGGTCCGCTGGATCGGCCGCCGCGACTGGCGGGTCCCGAGATCGGTCCTTCGCGAGATGGAGATCTCCGAGGAGCTCACGAAGCACAACACCGGGATGACGCTCACGATCGCGTTCAACTACGGCGGCCGGGTCGAGGTCGCCGACGCCGTGAAGAGGCTCCTGGCCGATCACGATGCCGGGCGTCTGAAGGGCGAGAAGATCACGCCCGAGTCGATCTCGCGACGCCTGTACTTCCCGGACATGCCCGACCCCGACCTGATCATCCGGACCAGTGGCGAGGAACGGATCAGCAATTTCCTCCTGTGGCAGGCCGCCTACAGCGAGCTCTACTTCACCCCGGTGTACTGGCCGGACTTCGACCGCGAGCACCTGTACGAGGCGCTCCGCGACTTCCAGAAACGCTCTCGCCGCTTCGGGGCCATCGCCGAGAACGAGTCGGACTGACCCGCTCGCCGGCCGACCCGTAGACTGGGCACCACGCCAGCGGCCGCAGCCGGCGGCCGGGAGAGGAGGAACCCCGTGGCCGAGCTCATGGAGGCCATCACCTCCCTCGCCAAACGGCGAGGGATCGCGTTCCAGTCCAGCGAGATCTACGGCGGCCTCCGGTCGTCCTGGGACTACGGCCCGCTCGGGGTCGAGCTCAAACGGAACATCAAAGACGCCTGGTGGCGCTCGATGGTGCAGCTCCGGGACGACGTCGTGGGGCTCGAC
>DATHVC010000034.1:0-7157 GCA_035461565.1 Actinomycetota bacterium | reverse complement strand
CTGGCGCTGCCGGCCGGTCCCCCCGTCTCGGAGCTGCGGGCATTCCGGCGGCCGATCCTGTTCCTTTCCGGCGACCGCGACGACTATTGCCCGGCCGAAGAGCTCGGCCGGCTCGCCCGCCGATTCCCCCGCGCGGAGGTCGTCCTTCTCCCGGGGACGAACCACCACCTGTGGCGGCGGGAGCGCGAGGCCGCCGAGCTCGTCGGAGACTTCGCCGATCGGACGGTGGCCGCGGCCGCCGAGCGCCCCGGTCAGTCGCCCTGATCGCGCGCGGCCGAACCCATCCAGATGAACGGCAGGAACAGGAACGTGAAGCCGAGCAGACGCGGGGTGACGAACAACCCGAGCAGCAGGAACGTCGCACACACTCCGACCCACAGGGCCGGCCGGCCCCACCAGGGACGGCGCACGCCGCCCGGATCCGCTCGCCGGGCGATGGCGAGCCAGGCCACCAGGGCGAACAGCGCCGCCGGGACCAGGATCAAGGCGAGCGACCGCACCCGTCCACCTTAGCCCCGAGCCGCTGCCCGCGCCCGTGGAACACCCGGGCGGTGTTACAGCGGCACGTGCGAGAGGACCATGATCCGCGGTTCGGTCATCTCCTCCATGGCGAAGCGCAGCCCCTCGCGGCCGAATCCGGAGTCCTTCGAGCCTCCGTACGGCATCTGGTCGGCGCGGAAGGCCGAGACGTCGTTCAGGATGGTCCCGCCCACCTCGATCGAGCGGTGGGCCTCGAACGCCCGGTTGAGGTCGTTCGTGAACACGCCCGCCTGCAGTCCGAACCGCGAGTCGTTGACGATGCCGATCGCCTCGTCGAAGGTCTGGTACGGCGAGATGGTGACGACGGGGCCGAAGATCTCCTCGCGACACACCTTCATCTCCGGCCGCACGTCCGCGATGAGCGTCGGCTGATAGAAGGGACCCTCGCCCCCGCCGCCGGTCAGCACGGTGGCGCCCTGGGACACCGCCTCCTTGACCCAGGCGTCGATGCGCTCCACCTCCGATCGCTGGATCACCGGCCCGACGTCCACGGTCGGGTCCATGGGGTCGCCGACCTTGAGGCTCTCGACCTGCTTGACCAGCCGTTCGGCGAACGTCTGGTACACCTCGGACTGGACCAGGACCCGCTGGACGCTGATGCAGCTCTGGCCGGCCTGGTAATACCCGCCGAACGCAATGCGCTGGGCCGCCAGGTCGAGATCGGCGTCCGAATGCACGATCACGCCGGCGTTGCCTCCGAGCTCCAGGGTCACACGTTTCTTCGGGTCCAGGCCCTTGAGGTACCAGCCGATGTCGGAGGACCCGGTGAAGCTGATCTTGCGGAACCGATCGTCCCGCGCCATGCGGTCGGCGACCGAGCTCGAGACCGGGAGCACCTGGAGCATGCCCTTCGGCAGCTCCGTCTCGGCGAACACCTCCGCCAGGCGAAGGGCGCCGAGCGGCGTGGCGGACGCCGGCTTCACCACGATCGGCGCCCCGACGGCGAGCGCCGGCGCCACCTTGTGCGCGACCAGGTTCAGCGGGAAGTTGAAGGGCGTGATCCCCAGGACCGGACCGAACGGGAAGCGACGCAGGATCCCCACGCGCGAGCCGAGCGAGGCCTCGGTGTCCAGGCGCATGAACTCGTCGTCGCCGTGGCGGAGCACCTCGGAGGCCCACCGGAACGTCGAGACGGCGCGGGTGGCTTCGACGGTGGCCCATTTGAGTGGTTTGCCGCCTTCTTTCGCGATGAGCTCGGCGTTCTCCGGGATCGACTCCTTCAGCCGGGCCGAGATGTGGTCCAGGGCCTCGGCGCGCGCGTAGACGGGAAGGCGCCGCGACTCCTCGAACGTGGCCTCGGCGGTCGCCACGGCCTCCTCGACGTCCCCGTCGGTTGGCACACCGATCTCGGCCACCACCCCGTCGTCGTACGGGCTGTGGACCTCGAACGACCCCTCGCCGGTCCGCCACTCTCCGTTGACGAAGAACGAACGCACCGTCATCTCGACCACCACCCTTCCCCGGTCGGATGTGCGCTCAGCCGAGCGACCACATCACGTGTTTGATCTGCGTGTAGTCCTCGAGCGAATACATCGACATGTCCTTGCCGTACCCGCTCTCCTTGTACCCACCGTGCGGCATCTCCGCCGTGATCATGAAATGTGTGTTCACCCAGACGGCGCCGTATTGCAGCCGGCGGGCCACCCGCATGGCCCGACCGGCGTCGCGGGTCCACACCGACGACGACAATCCGTACACGACGCCGTTGGCCCAGGCGACGGCCTGGTCCTCGTCGGAGAACCGCTGCACGGTCACGACCGGCCCGAAGACCTCCCTCTGCACGATCTCCGAGTCCTGAGCGGGCTCGGCCACCACCGTCGGCTTGTAGTAGTAGCCGGCGCCGTCCACGCGCTCGCCGCCGGTGAGCACCTTCGCGCCGGCCGACTGCGCCCGGTCGACGAACCCGGCCACGCTCTCGCGCTGGCCCTCCGAGACCAGCGGCCCCATCTCGACTTCCTCGTCGGTGATCGGGCCGACCTTGATGGACTCGACCGCCGGCACGAGCGAGGAGAGGAGGTCTTCGTAGATCCCGGGGCCGGCCACCACGCGGCAGGACGCCGTGCAGTCCTGACCGCTGTTGGTGTACCCGGCGAACTTCAGGGTCTCGACCAGGCTCTCCAGGTCGGCGTCGTCGAACACGACCACCGGCGCCTTGCCGCCGAGCTCCAGGTGGACACGTTTCACGTTCGAGGCGGCGGCGTTGGCCGCGATGACCTTGCCCGTGGCCGTGTCGCCGGTGACCGAGACGAGCCGCACCAGCGGGTGTTTCACGAGCTGGTCGCCCACCACCGAACCTTTCCCGGTAACCACGTTCAGGACGCCGGGCGGCAGGATCTCCTGGGAGAGCTCGGCCAGTCGCAGGCTCGTACGCGGCGTGAGCTCGGCCGGTTTCAGGACCGAGGTGTTGCCGGCCGCGAGCGCGGGACCGATCTTCCAGATGGCCATCATCAGCGGGTAGTTCCAGGGGCAGATCCCGACCGTCACCCCGAGCGGCTCGCGCCGGATCATGCTCGTGTAGCCCTGCTCGTATTCGCCTGCCGACTTGCCCTCCAGGTGCCTCGCCGCGCCGGCGAAGAAGCGCAGGTTGTCCGTGATGAACGGGATGTCGGCGCGCGAGACCGCGATCGGCTTGCCGACGTCTTCGGCCTCCAGCGTCGCGAGGTTCTCGGCGTCGGCGTCCATCGCGTCGGCGAGCTTGAGCAGCATCGCGGACCGTTCCTTGGGCGGCGTGTCGAACCAGACCTCGTCGTACGCGCGTTGCGCGGCATCGACGGCGGCGTCCGCGTCCTCTCTCGTGCCGAGCTGCACGGTGGCGACGGCCTGGCCCGTCGAGGGGTCGACGTCCGGCTCGGTCTCGCCCTGGCTGGAGTCGACCCACTTCCCGCCGATGTAGTGCTGCCAGGTCTTCGTTTCGCTCGCCATCGTCCCCTCCTCCTCCTCGAGCCCTGCCTTCGACCGTTCGCCACGTCCACGGGCACGGCGTCGAACCCGATCGGGCACAGTATGGCCGGGGCCGGCCTCCCCGGGCCACCCGCCACACCGGCTCGGCGGCCGCCTCGCCGCTGTACGGACGGGACACCCGGGGGTTCCAGGGCTCAGGGAGCGAGCGCGCACGCGCCAGCGATACCCCCCGAGATGGACCCTTGGGTTCCCTCAGGCGCGGCGGGGCCGTAGGATCGAATCGGGAGGTGAGGCGATGGAACGGTTCCTCGTCGTCGCCAACCAGACCCTGGGCGGCAAACGCCTCTTCTCGACGATCCGCGAGCTGGTGCGCGCCCGCCCCTGCACGTTCCGACTGGTCGTGCCGGCGACCCCCGTGGGCCACGGCAGCACCTGGACCGAAGGCGACGCCCGGGCCGCCGCCCGGGACCGGCTCGAGATGGCCCTCGCCCGGTTCCGGGAGATCGGCGCCGACGTGGACGGCGACGTGGGCGACGCCAACCCGATCCTCGCGATCGGGGACGCCCTGCGCGCCCACGGTCCGTTCGACCGCATCGTGCTCTCGACGTTGCCGCCCGGTGCGTCCAAGTGGCTGAAGCTGGATCTGCCGCACCGCGTGGAGGCGGCGTTCGGTCTCCCCGTCCAGCACGTGATCGGCGGCCGGGAGACGGTCGACGTCGGTCACTAGGGCCGGCGGCTCAGCCGCCGTCGGGCACGGCCAGAAGCTCGCGCGCCCGCAGCGCGAGCCAGAACTCCATGCGGTCGAAGCTCGAGGACAGGTCGCGCCCCGTCAGCTCCTCCACCTTGCGCATCCGGTACCGCAACGTGTGCCGGTGCACGTAGAGCTCGGCGGCCGCGCTCTCCCATCTGGCGTTGTGCTGCAGGAAGGCTCGGAGAGAGGCTTGGAGCTCGCCGCCGTGCGCCCGGTCGTAGTCGTCCAGCGGTGACAACAGGGAGTCGGCGAAGGCCGCCAGCGCCCCCGGGTCCGCCATCGACAGCAGGAGCCGGTACGTCCCCAGGTCCTCGAACCCGGCCGCCTCCCAGCCCTCGAGGCGGCAGACCTGGAGCGCGTAGCGCGCCTCGCGAAGGCTACGCCCGGCCTCCGACGGCGCGGCCGGCGCGCCGGCGCCCAGCCGCACCTGCGGCGCTCCGTCGAGCCGGGCGGCGATCGCGCCGCGGATCTCCTTCCCGTCCCGGGCCGTCTCGGCCGGGAGCAGGACGTCCACCTCCCCCTCGGCGCGCGACACGAGGTAAGGGCCGCCCGCCCGGGACAGGTGATCCTCGGCGGCGTAGGCGAGCTCGGAGGCGTCTCCGGAGGACTCGAGCGCCAGGACGACCACCGACGCGTCCCGTCCGAACCCGAACCGCGTCAGCCCGCGGGCGGCCTCGGCCCGGGAGACCCGGCCGGTGGCGAGCGCCTCGAAGAAGTCCCCTTGGAGACGCCGTTCGGCCTCGGCCACGGCTCGGGACTTGGCGAGCTCGATCGCGAACAGCGACAGGGCGTGCCCGGCCACGATGCGGTCCACCTGGGACAACGGTTCGGTCGCACCCACCGCGAGGAACGCCTCGATCCGGCCCTGGGCCCCCACCGGCTGGATCCAGATGGTCTGGCCGCGGTCGACCAGCGTCAGGCTGAAACCGGTGCCGTCGGGACGTGAGGTGGACAGCTCCTGCCACACGCGGGCGGCGCGCTGGCGGGCGCTGGCCGACGTCGCCGCGAGCGGGAGGCCGTGCAGGTCGAGCAGGAGCACCCACCCACCCGTGATCCGGGCCAGCGACGCCGCGATCCCTTCGACGCCGGCGCCGTCCATCACCGCCCGGGTCAGGACTCGCTCCAGGTCCACGGCGCGCTGCAGCACGTCGAACTGCTCCGACAGCAGCCGGGTGAAGACGGCCTCCGTGATCGCGATGAACGGGACCGGGTAGGGCACCTCGAACAACGGGAACCCGGTCCGCTCGGCGGCCGTCACGAGGGCACGCGGAACCCGGTCGCGGCCGAACCCCAGGCCGAAGCCCAGCCCGGCCAGTCCGGCATCGACCAGACGCTGGAGATATGCGCGGTGTTTGGCGGGGGTGTCGCCGATCCCCGCGCCAGTCGTCAGCAGGATCTCGCCGCCTTTCAGCCAGGGAGTGGGATCTTCCAGCTCGGAGCTGTGGACCCAGCGGACCGCACGGTCCGCTCCCGCCTCACCGGCGACGAGGCGCAGCGCCAGGCCGGGGGCCTCCAGGATGTCGGCGACCGTCAACGTCACGGCCTGATTGTACGAACGGTACAACTGGGAGTCGCCGTCTCCGCGCCCGGAGCAAACTCGGTGGACGGGTCGTACAAACGGGCAACTCGCCCTTGGCCCGCCGCCCGCCTGACAGCGCCCCCCGGTTCGGCGGACACTCCCCGGGTCGGCGTCCGCCACCGGCGTACGTCGAGGACCGTCGAGCGTGGAGGTCGGCATGGACATCCCACAGGAGCGCAAGGTCGTCACCGAGATCCCGGGCCCGCGGTCCCGCGAGCTGTGGGCGCGCCGAACCTCGGCGATCCCGCTCGGCGTCGCGAACGTGCATCCCATCGTGAGCGCCCGCGCGTCCGGGGCGATCATCGAAGACGTCGACGGGAACCGGCTGATCGACCTCTCCACGGGCATCTCGGTGCTGAACCTGGGGCACACCGCCCCGGAGATCGTCCGGGCGGCGCAGGCACAGCTCGAGCTCGACACCCACACCTGCTTCCACGTCACGGCGAACGAGCCCTACATCGAGCTTGCCGAGCGACTGAACGCGCTCGTGCCCGGCCGGGGACCACACAAGACGATGTTCGCCAACTCCGGCGCGGAGGCCGTGGAGAACGCCGTCAAGATCGCCCGGAAGTTCACCGGTCGCGACGCCGTGGTCACCTTCGACCACGCGTTCCACGGACGGACGCTGCTGGCGATGTCGCTCACGGCCAAGGTCATGCCGTACAAGCAGGGCATGGGTCCGTTCGCACCGGAGGTCTACCGGCTGCCGTTCGCCTATCCGTACCGGTGGCCCGGCGGGCCGGAACGCGCCGCCGACCAAGCGCTCGCGTACGCCCGCGACGAGATGCACAAACACATCGGCGAGGAGAACATCGCCGCCCTCATCGTCGAGCCGATCCAGGGTGAAGGCGGGTTCGTGGTCCCGGCCCCCGGCTTCCTGGCCGGCCTGGCCGAGTTCTGCGCCGAGCACGGGATCCTGTTCATCGCGGACGAGATCCAGAGCGGCATGGGCCGAGCCGGCCGCTGGTTCGCCATCGAGGACGAGGACGTCGTACCCGACCTCGTCACGAGCGCGAAGTCGCTCGGCGGCGGCCTGCCGATCAGCGCGGTCACCGGTCGAGCCGACGTGATGGACTCGGTTCACGTCGGCGGGCTCGGCGGGACGTACGGCGGCAACCCGGTCGCGGCGGCGGCGGCGCTCGCGGTGCTCGATCGGATCGAACGCGACGGTCTGCTGGAGCGTTCGCGAACCATGGGCGAGCGGATGCGGAGCCGGCTCACCGACATGCAGACCCGCCACGCCGCGATCGGCGACGTCCGCGGTCGCGGCATGATGAACGCGATCGAGCTCGTCGCCAATCGGGACACCAGGGAGCCGCTCGCCTCCGACACCGGCTCGCAGATCATCCGGCGGTGCCTGGAGAACGGCGTGGTGGGGTTGAAGGC
>DATHVC010000033.1:0-19277 GCA_035461565.1 Actinomycetota bacterium | reverse complement strand
CACATCTTCTGGGACGAGCTGTTCATCTTCCCGCTGCTGAACCTGCGCCTCCCGGCGATCACGCGGGCGTTGCTCAGTTACCGTTTCCGGCGGCTCCGCCGGGCGCAACAGCTGGCTCGGGAGCAGGGGTATGCCGGGGCGATGTACCCGTGGCAGTCGGGGAGCGACGGGCGAGAGGAGAGCCAGGCGTATCACCTGAACCCGAAGTCCGGCCGGTGGCTGCCGGACCACTCCCGGCTCCAGCGACACATCAACCTGGCCGTGGCCTACAACGTGTGGCAATACGTCCAGGTGACGGGCGACGAGGAGTTCCTCCGATTCCGCGGCGTGCTGATGCTCGTCGAGATCGCCCGGTTCTGGTCGAGCACCACCACGTACAACCGGCTCCTGGGACGGTACGAGATCTGCGGCGTCATGGGCCCGGACGAATACCACGACGCGTACCCCGACCGGGAGGAACCCGGCCTGGACAACAACGCCTACACCAACGTGATGGTCGTCTGGTTGTTCACGCGGCTGTTGGACCTATTGGAGCGCCTTCCCGAACACCACCGACGGGAGCTGTGGGAGACGCTCGGCCTGTCCCGGGAGGAGCTCGACCGGTGGGAGGACGTCAGTCGCAAGATGGTCGTGCCGTTCCACGACGGGGTCATCAGCCAGTTCGACGGATACGGCGATCTGCTCGAGTTCGATTGGGACGGGTATCGCAAGCGGTACGGCGACATCCACCGGCTCGACCGGATCCTCGAGAGCGAAGGGGACACCGCCAACCGGTACAAGCTCTCGAAGCAGGCCGATGTCCTGATGTTGTTCTACCTCCTGTCGGCCGACGAGCTCCGCGAGCTGTTCGAACGCCTGGGGTACGAGCTGCCACCTGAGATGATCACGCGGACGATCGACTACTACCTGTCCCGAACCGCCCACGGATCCACGCTCTCGCGGGTGGTGCACTCGTGGGTGGTGGCTCGGTCGGACCGGGAACGTTCGTACGAGCTCTTCACCGAGGCGCTCGAGAGTGATGTGGCCGACGTCCAGGGCGGGACCACACAGGAGGGCATCCACCTGGGTGCGATGGCCGGCTCGGTCGACCTGGTCCAGCGGGGGTACACCGGTCTCGAGGCGCGGGGGGAGGTGCTCCGGTTCAACCCGGCCATCCCGCCGGAGTTCGGCGCCCTCGAGTTCGAGCTGCACTACCGCGGCCACCGGCTCGAGGTCCGCATCACGCCCGAGCGCCTGCGCGTGAGCACGATCCCGACCGACCTGGCGCCGATCCAGGTCGCCTACCAGGACGACGTGATCGACCTGCCGCCGGGGGCCACGGTGGAGTGGGAGCTCGGGACGGACACGCCGGCGGTGCAGGCCCCGCTCGGCTAGGCAGGATCAGCCGGCCACGTCGTCCGAGGCCGAATACGCCCGGTCCAGCAGCTCGACGGGATGCACCACCGGCAGGTCGACGCCGAGCTCGCGCAGGCCGGCGGCGATCTGCATCGTGCACCCCGGGTTCGCGCTCGCCACGACCTCGGCGCCGGTCCGGGCGACCGACTCCGACTTGCGCCGGCGGAGCTCGGCGGACAGCTCGGGCTCGAGCACGTTGTACAGGCCGGCCGCCCCACAGCACACGTCCCCGTCCGGCACGTCCGTCACCCCGAGGTCCGGGATCGTCCCCAGGACCGAACGCGGCTGCTCGCGCAGGTGTTGGGCCCGGAGCGCGTGGCAGGCGTCGTGGTAGGCGACCCGGCTCACGCCGGCGCCCGTGGACGGCGGGACCACGCCCTCGTCGGCGAGGAGCTCCATCACGTCGCGGACCTTCGTCGAGAAGCCCCGGGCGTCCTCGCGGTCGAGCAGCTCGCCGACGTCCTTCAGATGGGCCCCACATCCCGCCGCGTTCACCACGACCACGTCGGCCTCGGCGAAGGCCCGGAGGTTTCGCTCGGCCAGTCTCCGAGCGGTGCCGAGGCGCCCGTAGTGGGCGTTCAGGGCGCCGCAGCACGTTTGACTCCGGGGGACGACCACCCGCCACCCGTTGCGGGCGAGCACGCGGATGGTCGCGCGGTTCACCTCTCGGAACCAGCGATCCTGCACACATCCGGCCAGGAGCGCCGCCGTGCCCTTCTCCTGGCCGACGGGAGGGGTGACGCGCGGGAGACGGCCGAACAGCTCCGACCGTCCGGGCACCAGGCGACGGACCCGGCGAGGCAACAGCCATCGTCCGAGCGGCTGGAGCGCCGCCGCCAACCAGCGCAGGCCCTTCCGGGGAAGGACCACGTCGAGCCCGAGCCACCGGATCAGCCGCGCTCGTCCGGTCCGCAGCGGTTCGATCTGCACGCGGGCGTGCTCCATCATCCGGCCGAACGGGACGTGACTCGGGCAGACGTCTTCACATGCCCGGCAGGACAGGCACAGGTCCATGAACCGCGCGAACGTCGGATCCACCACCGCCCGGCCCTCGTGGACCTCGCGCATCGCGGCGATCCGTCCTCGAGGGGATGCCGGCTCTTCTCCGGTGAGCCGGTAGGTCGGGCAGTGGGGCAGGCACAGGCCGCACGCCACGCAGGTGGCCAGGTCGGCGTCGCTCGGAGCTTCGCCCGGAACGGGCCAGCTCGCCTCGGCGCCGGGCAGCGGCCCGATGAACCGCGCGCCGTCGGGCAACTCGGTACCGAGCGGGGCGTCGCCGGCGGAGGTGCGATCGGTCAGCACCCTTGGAATCCTCTCACGACCGGGAGCTCGGAGTGCTCTCCTCCGGCTCCGCGCCTCGGTCTCCGCGGCTCCGCCGATGGGTCTATCGTCCCGGCGTGAGCGACGACCACGTGTTCGTGAACCGGGCGTCGTGGGACGCCGATGCCGAGAACTGGTTCGCGCGAGGTCGCGCCGCGTGGTCGGCCACCGAGATCACGTGGGGCATCTGGAGCGTCCCCGAGGCCGAGCTCGGGTTGCTTCCCGCTCTCGACGGCCTCGATGTCGCGGAGCTCGGGTGCGGCACGGGATACGTCTCGGCGTGGCTGGCTCGCCGAGGGGCTCGGCCGGTCGGTCTGGACGTGTCCGGTGGCCAGCTCGCGAACGCGAGGCGGTTGCAGTCGGAGTTCGGGGTCCGGTTCCCCCTCGTCCACGCCGACGCCGAGCGGACGCCGTTCCGAGATGGCTCGTTCGATCTCGCCGTCTCCGAATACGGCGCGGCGATCTGGTGCGACCCGTACCGATGGATCCCCGAAGCCGCGCGGATCCTCCGCCCGGGCGGCGCGTTGGTCTTCCTCGGGCACTCGTACCTCGCGATGCTGACGTTCCCCCCGGTCGGGCCGGCCGGGGAGACCCTGCAACGGGATCACTTCGGCATGCACCGCTTCGAGTGGGTGGAGGACCCCGACGACGACGGCGTCGAGTTCGCCATCAGTCACGGCGACATGATCCGGCTGCTGCGGGGTTCGGGCTTCGATGTCGAGGACCTTATCGAGATCCGGGCCCCCGAGACGGCCACGACGCCGAGCGACCCCCTGGCGATGGCCGAGTGGGCGCGACGTTGGCCCGTCGAAGAGGTCTGGAGGGCGCGCCGGCGGGCGTGAGGCGAGGGTCAGAACCCGGCCCAGCCGCGACCGGGGGCTAGGACGCCGTTCGGATCGAACGCCGCCTTCAGCCGACGCTGGACGTCCTCGGCGGCGATCGGAGCGTTGCCGAGGCCGCCCGGGCCGTGGACCACGGGGGCGATGCCGCCCGCCGCTGCGGCCCGCGCCCGCAGCTCGGTCAACGGGCCGTCCGCGTTCTCGAGGCCCACCCACGCGATGCCGACGCCGGCGAGCGCCCCCCACGCCGCCAGAGCCGGTTCGGCCTTGAACACGTCGTCCAGGCGTGACGGGGGGACCGCCACCTCGGCCACCACGCCGGCGCCCGCCCACGGCCGAGCGCTCGGGAACGGCGCGTCGTCGGACGTCTCGGACACGTCGCCCACGCCGGCCGCCGCTTCGGTCTGGTCCTCCACCTCGGCCGGCCAGCCTTCCAGTCGGAGCTCGAGCCCGTCGGGTGTGACCAGCACCGAGGCCGCCGCCGGCACCGCCTCGAGCAGCGATCCGGCCAGCTCGAACGATCCCGGCAGGACGACCGTCCGCCGGGCCTGCGGGAGCGGCCGCACCTTGAGCGCCAGTTGGACGACAACGCCCAGCGTGCCGAGTGATCCGGCCACGAGCTTGTGCAGGTCGTATCCGGTCACGTTCTTCACGGTCCGGGCGCCGCTGCGCACGAACCGGCCGTCCCCGGTCACGATCTCGGCTTCGAGCACCGAGTCCCGAAGGGCCCCCACCTTCAGCCGGCGGGGGCTCGTCGCGCCGCTCACCACCACGCCGCCGACGGTGGCGTCGTCGGGAGCATCGGCCGGCCACTCCTGACCGCCGCCGGCGAGGATCCGCCGGAGCTCTTCCAGCCGCATCCCCGCCTCCACCACCACGATCATCTCGGCGGGTTCGTAGGCGACCAGCCGGTCCAGCTGCGTCGTCCACAGCTCGGCGTCGGCGTCCGTGGGGTTTCCTTTGTCGGCGTGCCGGCGGCCGCCGACCACGAACAGCCGGTGCCGCTGGGCGTTCGCCTCGCGAACGGCCTCCAGGACGTCCCCCTTGTTCGCCGGATGGATCAGATCCACGCGCCCTCCGGGAGGTCGGCGGCGGCCGTCGCGGCATCGGCGCCGCGGGCCATCGCGAAGTCGCCGCAGCGAGCGCCGTCGGGCAGCACCTTGTGGGGGTTCATGAGCGCCTCGGGATCGAACGCCGTCCGAAGGCACGCCTGCGCCGCGAGGTCGTCGGCCGTGAACACCAGGTTCATGAAGTCGCGCTTCTCCAGGCCGATCCCGTGTTCGCCCGAGAGCGCCCCGCCGGCGTCGACGCACAACCGGACGATCTCCTCGCTCGCCTCCAGGACCCGTTCGAGCGTGCCCGGGACCCGACGGTCGAAGGAGAGCAGCGGATGCAGGTTCCCGTCGCCGGCGTGGAAGACGTTCGTGACGATCAGCTCGTGCCGGTCGGCGATCGCGTATACGCCGTCGAGCACGTCCACGAGTTTGGAGCGGGGCACCACACAATCGTGCAGGTGGTAATGCGGCGCGATCTGCGCCACCGCGCCGAAGGCCGACTTTCGGCCCTTCCAGATGAGCGCACGTTCGGCATCGTCGGAGGCCACCCGGATCGTCCGGACATGGTGGGTGCGGCCGGCGGCCTCGACGACCTCGCTCTGGGACGCGACCGCGCCGCGGGTTCCCTCCACCTCGACGATGAGGATCGCCGCCGCATCGGTCGGGTATCCGGCGTGGGCGAAGCTCTCGGCGGCCACCACGATCCCGTGGTCCATCATCTCGATCGCCGCCGGAACGACCCCGCTCGAGATGATCGCGGACACCGTTGCCGCGCAGTCCGTCACGCTCGTGAAGTCCAGCAACATCGTGCGCGTCACCGGGGGCAGCGGCGTCAGCCGCACACACACGGCCGCGACGATCCCCAGCGTGCCCTCGCTGCCGATCACCACGGCGCGCAGGTCGTAGCCGGCGGTCTCCGGCGCTTCGGAGCCGAGCCGTTCGACGCGGCCGTCGGGAAGGACCAGGTCGAGCGCGAGCACGTGGTTGGACGTGACGCCGTGGGCGAGGCAGTGCGGTCCGCCGGCGTTCGTGTTGACGTTTCCCCCGATCGACGAGGTCTGCTGCGAGGACGGGTCGGGCGCGTACGTGTAGCCGTGGGGGCGGAGCGCGGTGGCCAGGTCGAGGTTCGGCAGCCCCGGCTCCACCCACGCCAGCCGGTCCTCGGGCCGTACCTCCAGGATCTCGGTCATCTTGGCCGTGGAGACCACGAGGGCGTCACCGATCGGGGTGGACCCGCCGGCGAGCCCGGTTCCCGAGCCACGCGGCACGACGGGCAACCCGTGGTTCCCCGCCACTCGCACGCACGCCTGCACGTCCTCGATCGAGCGGGGGAAGGCAACGAGCGCGCAGCCACCCTCGACCATCGAGGCGTCGCGCGCGTACAGGCGGAGGGCGAGCGGGTCCGAGAGCACCTCGGCGGGACCGAGGGCCCGTTCCAGCTCCCGACGAGCGGCCTCGACGTCGGCCATCGCGCGGCTCAGGCTACCGCCGCCTGCGGTCGGCGCGGAACGGCTCGCCTGGCCTGGCTCAGACCACGCGTCCGGGAGTGCCGTCGGGCGTCGTGAGCGGACGGCCCTCCGCCTCCCACTCCTCGAGCCCGCCGCGCAGGTTGTGAGCGTCGAACCCCCGGGCCTGGAGCATCAGGGTCGCGAGCTCGCTCCGGTTCCCCGACCGGCAGACCACGACGGTGGTCCTGCTCGGGTCCAGCGCTCCGGTGGCGCCGGCCAGGATCGTGTTCAGGGGCAGGTGGATCGAGCCGTCGATCCGCCCCGCCACCCACTCGTACGGCTCCCGGCAGTCCACGACCTGCACGTCGTCGAGTCGTTCGGCCAGCCCGGCCGACGTCGTGAGGTCGGTGGCGGTTTCGCTCATTGCAGGTGCAAACCCTATCAGTGAGGTGCGGTTACGACGAGGACGGGGGCTCGATACGCGAGCGCGGGCGCCCGGCGTCTACTGCGCGAGGGCGCGTTCGAAGGCCGCGTAAGCATCGCGGCCGAACAACACGAACCGCACCTCCTCGACTCGCGTGTCGGCCTCCCGGACGCTCCGGATCGCCACCGGCGCGGCCTCGTCGAGGGGATATCCGTATACACCCGTCGAGATCGCGGGAAACGCCACGGTCCTCGCGCCGAGCTCGTCGGCCACGCGCAGGGATTCGACATGGCAGGACGCGAGCACGCCCGACCGGTCCTCGGACCGCGAATACACGGGGCCGACCGTATGGATCACCCACCGCGCGGGCAATCTCCCACCCGTCGTCGCGACGGCGTGACCCGCAGGAAGGCCGCCAGGCAGGCGCGTCCGACGGAGCTCCCGACAGGCCTCGAGGACGGCCGGGCCACCCGAGCGGTGGATGGCGCCGTCCACGCCGCCGCCACCCAGCAACGTGGAGTTGGCGGCGTTGACCAGTGCATCGACGTCCTGCCGCGTGATGTCGCCCGTCACGAGGACGATCCGGGGGGCCACGGTTCCATCGTAGTCTCCGGTGGGAGGTGTTCCGATGGCTCCGCCCGGGTTCGACCGGAACCCGGTCGGTGGGGTTGAATAGATGTTCGTCCGAGCGACCGCTGTTTCGAGGAGGGGCCCATGGCAGAGATCGTGATGGAGGACGTCTCCAAGATCTATCCGGACGGGACGAAGGCGGTCGCGGACCTGGACCTGGACATCCGGGACGGGGAGTTCATCGTCCTGGTCGGGCCGTCGGGCTGCGGGAAGACCACCGCGCTGCGCATGGTGGCGGGCCTGGAGAGCATCTCGGAGGGGACGATCCGGATCGGCGAGCGAGTGGTGAACGCCGTCCCGCCGAAGGAACGGGACATCGCCATGGTGTTCCAGAACTACGCGCTCTATCCGCACATGAGCGTGTACGACAACATGGCCTTCGGGCTGAAGCTGCGGAAGCTCCCGAAGGACGAGATCGACCGCCGGGTTCGGGACGCCGCGAACATCCTCGGGCTCGACGAGTTCCTCCAGCGAAAGCCCAAGGCGCTCTCGGGCGGCCAGCGGCAGCGCGTGGCGATGGGCCGGGCCATCGTTCGCGAGCCCAAGGCGTTCCTGATGGACGAGCCGCTCTCCAACCTGGACGCGAAGCTCCGCGTGCAGATGCGTTCGGAGATCTCGCGGATCCAGCACGAGCTCGGGGTGACCACGATCTACGTCACGCACGACCAGATCGAGGCCATGACCATGGGGAACCGGGTGGCCGTGATCCGCAAAGGGGTGCTGCAGCAGGTGGACACGCCCCAGTACCTCTACGACCACCCGGCGAACCTGTTCGTGGCCGGGTTCATCGGCTCGCCGGCGATGAACCTGGTGGAGGCCGATCTCACGCGCGCGAACGGCGGCGCCCACGTCGCGTTCGGCGGCATCACGCTGGGGCTCCCCGACGAGGTCTTCTCCTCCCGGCCGACCCTGCGAGCGTATGAGGGCAAACGGGTGATCCTCGGGCTTCGCCCCGAGGACATGGAGGATGCGGCGACCGAGACGGGGGCGCCGGCGGACCGGCGGATCCGGTCCACCGTGCAGCTCCGCGAGGCGCTCGGCGCCGACGTCCTCATCCACTTCACGGTGGAGGCGCCCGAGGTCATGACCGAAGACGTCAAGGAACTCGCCAGCGACGTCGGCGAGGAGGCGCTCGAGGCGGTCAAGGAGCGGGCCGAAGCCGGCCGGTCCACGTTCCTGGCTCGTGTGAACCCACGCACGGAGGCACGGACCGACCAGCCCGTCGAGCTGGTCGTGGACGTCGCGAGGATGCACTTCTTCGATCCCGAGACCGGCCTCGGGATCTACGGAGACGAGAACCGCTGACGGGGCGAGGACCGTACACCTTGGGGGAGGGGTGTCATTCGCCGGTCAGGCCGTCGTCCGCCCCACGGCGACGCTGACCGAAGAGGTAACCGACATAGGCGGCGGGGGAAAGGAGGAACACGCATGCGACGGCTGAGGCTGATCGCGCCGTTCGTCATCTTGTTGATGGTGGCGGCTGCGTGTGGCGACGACGACGGTGACGGAGACGGTGGAGGAGGAGACGGGCAGCGCGAGAACACCGGGACGGTCAACGTCCTGAACGCGATGGAGCCCAGCGAGGCCGAAGCCATCCAGCCGCTCGTCCAGGAGACCCTGGGCGACGTGGACTACACGGTCGAGCTCGAGGCATCGCCGGACTTCGAGGAGCAGTTCCAGATCCGGTCCGAGGGCGGGACGCTGGACGTCGGGCTCGTGCCCCAGCCCGGGACGATCGCGGCCCAGGCGCAAGCGGGGACGATCGTGTCCCTGGAGGACATGGGGTTCGACATCGGGCAGCTCGAGGAAACGGTCGGCGAGTACCTCGTGTCGCTGGGTGAGGTCGACGGGGAGCACTACGGCATCCCGACGAACATCAACCTCAAGAGCATGATCTGGTATCCGAAGGACGACTTCGACGCGGCGGGGTACACGATCCCGACCACCTGGGACGAGCTGATCGCGCTCTCCGACCAGATGGTCGCCGACGGCAACACCCCGTGGTGCGTGGGGTTCGAGTCCGGCGGGGCCACCGGATGGCCGGCGACGGACTGGATGGAAGACATCATGCTCCGCACGGCGGGGCCGGACGTGTACGACCAGTGGGTCAACCACGAGATCCCGTTCAACGACCCGGCGGTCGTGACGGCCGGCGAGAGGTTCGGCGAGATCATGTTCGCCGACGGGTACGTCCTGGGCGGCGCGGGCGACACGCCCTCGATCGGATTCGGCGCGGCTCCGCTGCCGATGTTCGACGACCCGCCGGGGTGCTGGCTGCACCGGCAGGCCAGCTTCATCATCGGCGCCGCACCGTTCCCGGAGGACGCCGTGGCCGGCGAGGACTACGACTGGTTCCCGTTCCCGTCGATCGATCAGGACGGGACGCTGTTCGCCGGCGAGTTCGCCATCGTGGGGACCGCCGGGAACCGCCCCGAGGTGGTGGACTTCCTCGAGCAGTTCCTCGGGGAGGAGGTCCAGTGCGCGATGGGCGGCGAGGCGGCCTCGTCGAGGCTCTCGCCGAACATCAACGTCGGGCCGGATTGCTACGTGAACCAGATCCTGGCCAACTCGGCCGGGGTGGTGAGCGAGGCGCTGGAGTCCGGCAACGGCCGGTTCGACGCCTCCGACATGATGCCGGGCGAGGTCGGAGCGGGCAGCTTCTGGACCGGGATGGTTCGGTACATGCAGGAGGGTCCGGACTCGCTCCAGGCCGTCCTCGACGACATCGAAGCGAGCTGGCCGGCCTGATCGACAGGTGACTGACGGACCGAGCCGGATCGCCCTGGTGAACGGAGGGAGCGGCCGCCACCCGGCGGCCGCTCCTTTCGGTTTGCGCGGGTGCGGGCCGGCGGGGGAGGATGTCTGGTCGTGAAGACGACCGACGAGCAGCCGGCCGCAACGGAGGCGGCGCCGGAACCGCAGGAGGAACCGCCGGACTCGACGGGCCGCGTCACTCCGCTCCGCGTCCTCGGTGTCCTGGTCGGGGCGGCCGCCCTCGTGGCGATCTTCCTGTTCGGGTTCGACTACCTGCGGCGGCCGAACGCGAACCGGCTGACCGTCGTGGCCGTGGCGATCCTGGTCGGCGGGGGCGGGGTCTTCCTCCTGTATTGGGTGATGAACCGGCTCGTGGACGTCGTGTCCATCAGGGTCCGGGAGTCCATCCGTCCCTATGTCTTCGTCGGGCCGGCGCTGGTCCTCCTGGCGGTTTTCCTCGTGTATCCGGTGTTCAACACGATCCTGATCAGCTTCCAGAACAACAACTCGACGGAGTTCGTCGGGTTGGACAACTACAAGTTCGTCTTCACCGACACGCAGATGTTGAAAGCGATCCGGAACACGGCGGGCTGGATGATCCTGGTGCCGATCGCGGCCGTGAGCATCGGCTTGGCCTTCGCCACGATGGTCGACCGGCTCCGCCGTGGCGAGGCCGTGGCCAAATCGCTGATCTTCCTGCCCATGGCCATCTCGTTCGCCGGGGCGTCCATCACGTGGCAGCTCGTCTACAACTACCGCCCTACGGGCTTCGGGAGCAACATCGGCCTGTTGAACGGGATCATGATCGGGCTCGGCCAGGACCCGGTTCGATGGCTCGACATCCAGCCGTGGAACAACCTCATGCTCATGGTGATCATGGTCTGGATGCAGACCGGGTTCGCCATGGTTGTGCTCTCGGCGGCGATCAAGGCGATCCCGGACGAGATCATCGAGGCGTCTCGGATCGACGGCGCCTCCGAGATGCAGGTGTTCTGGCGCATCATCGTGCCGTCGATCGTGCCCACGATCGTCGTCGTGACGACCTACATGGTGATCAACTCCTTGAAGATCTTCGACATCGTCTTCACCCAGCCGGCGCAGGCTGAGAACAACGGCACGGTCGTGATCGCCGAACGTATGATCCGGTGGTTCTTCCTGTTCGGTCACAACGGCCGCGGCGCCGCCATCGCGGTGATCCTGTTCCTGGCGGTCGTCCCCGTGATGGCCTGGAACATCCGCCGCTTCCGCGAGCAGGAGGCCATCCGGTGAGCACGAGCTCGCCCCCGATGCCCCCGACCCCGGCGGTCGCGCCCTCGCGCAGCGGGAACGTGGGCGACGTGCGGGAGGGCGGATGGCTCATCCGCATCGCGATCATCCTGATCGTCATCGTCTGGTCGGTCCCGACGCTAGGCGTGCTCATCACGTCGCTCCGCGACCCGGAGCTCGTCAACTCGTCCGGCTGGTGGACGGCCCTGGGGCACCCGTTCCGAGCCGCCGAGTGGACCCTGGACAACTACCGGGCCGCCATCGAAGGGCGCGGATTCGGGAACGCCTTCCTGAACAGCCTGGCCGTCACGATCCCCGCCACCGTGATACCGATCACGATCGCGGCGTTCGCCGCCTACGCGTTCTCGTGGATGGAGTTCCGGGGGCGGTTCCTCATGTTCGTTGCCGTCGTCGGGCTCTTGGTCGTCCCGCTCCAGATGGCGATGATCCCGATCCTGCGGCTGTTCACGCAGGGGATGACGCTGTTCGGCCTGCGAGTGTTCCCGGACCTGAACCTGAACGAATCGTTCCTGGGCATCTGGCTGGCGCATACGGGGTTCGGCTTACCGCTTGCCACGTATCTCCTGCGCAACTACATCGGCTCGTTGCCGTCGTCGATCATCGAGTCCGCGAAGATCGACGGGGCGGATCACTTCACGATCTTCTGGCGGCTCATCACTCCGTTGTCGGTCCCCGCCCTCGCCGCGTTCGCAATCTTCCAGTTCATGTGGGTGTGGAACGACCTGCTCGTCGCCTACGTGTTCCTCGGCGGCGCCGGTCAGAACGTGGTGCTCACGGTGGCGCTGCGGAACCTGGTCGGCGCCACCCGTCAGGACTGGCAGCTCCTGACCGCGGCGGCGTTCATCTCGATGTCGCTCCCGCTGCTGGTCTTCTTCTCGCTCCAGAAGTACTTCGTGCGTGGCCTGACCGCCGGCTCCGTCAAAGGTTGAGCCGCCGTGGGGCGGACCCGGCGGTCCCGGCTCGCCGGAGCCGAACCGCTGTCGCCGCGCAAGAAATGGCGCGCCATCACGCTCGCCACCGTCCTGCTCGCGCCGGCGTTCTGGTCGCTGCTGGCGGGGATCGTGTCGGTGGCCTCTGACGACCCGCAGGCCCCTGCCCCCGGGCCCCTGATCGCGTTCGGCCTGGCCGTCATCCCGTTCGTGTACGTGATCCTGGCGTTCGGGTCCGAGCACCCCCGCGCTCCCGGCGCCACCGTGTGGGCGATGGCGCTCTCGCTCCTGGTGGGGATCCCCGTCTCGGCGGCCGCGCCGGACGCGGTCACGGGGTTCGTGGCGGGGTTGGGAGCCGGCGGCATCGCCGCGCTCCGCGCCGACCCGATGCACTCGTGGAAGGCTCGAGCCTTCGCGGTGGCGCTTGCCACGGCGGCCATCTTCCTGCTGGTCATGGTCTCCAACGTGGCGCTCGTCCTCGCTCCGGCCCTCCCGTTCACGGTCCTCGGGATCGCCGACCACGTCTCCGAGCACCGCGTCCGGCGGCCTGCCGGAGAAGGCGGCTAGGCTCTCGGGACGTGGCGGAGTTCGACCTGCTGGTCCTGGGAGACGCGAAGCCCGACCTCATCCTCACCGGAGCCGACGAGATCGTGTTCGGCGTCGGGGAACGGGTGATCGACGAGGCCCGGCTGACGCTCGGCGGGTCCGGGGCGATCTGCGCCTGCGGCGCCGCGGCCCTCGGCCTGCGGGTGGCCTTCGCCGGGGTGATCGGGGACGACGAATACGGGGCGTTCGTCGCCGGTGCGCTCGCCGCGAGGGGCGTCGACACGACCGGTATTCGCATCGACCCGCAGGTCCCCACGGGCGTCTCGGTGGTCCTCAAGCGCGGCGACCAGGAGGCCGTGCTCACGTCACGCGGCACCGTCGGCACGTTCTCGGCCGACGACGTCGACCCGGCCGCCCTCGCCTCGGCACGACACGTGCACGTGGCGTCGTATTTCCTCCAGGAGGCCCTTCGGCCGTCGCTCGGGCGGCTCTTCGCCTCCGCTCACGCCGCCGGCGGCTCGACCTCAGTCGACCCCAACCGCGACTACAGCGGAGACTGGGACGGCGGGTTGTTCGACCTGCTTCCCTCGAGTGACGTGCTGTTCGCCAACTCGTCCGAGATCCGAGAGATCACGGGCGTCGACGACGTCGACGTCGCCGCCGAGGCGCTTGCCGAACGCGGCACCGTGGTCGCGGTGAAGTTCCTCCAGGGCGGAGGCCTGGCCGTCTGGGGTGACGAGATGGTGCGGTCCGAGGCCATCCCGACGACCGTCGTGGACACCACCGGGGCCGGGGCGAGCTTCGCGGCCGGGTTCATCGCGGGGCGGCTCGAAGGCCTGTCGCTGGACCGATGTCTCGCGCTGGCCGTGTCGTGCGCGTCGCTTTCGACCCGGGCGGTGGGCGGCACGGCGTCCCAGCCGACGATGGAGGAGGCGCTCGGCGCCCTCGAGGCGACGGCATGATCCTGTGTGTCGCCGCGAACCCCTCGATCGACAGGCTGATCGAGGTCGACCACGTCGGTCCGGGAGCGATCCACCGACCCGGCTGGATCCTCGCGCGCGGAAGCGCTCGCGGCCCGCGCCGTGAGGCGCCGCGCGTGAACGCGCCGGCCGGCGGCGTCTGACCGCCGGATCGACCGGCGGGCCAAGGCGGCCGGAGCGCGCTGCTACCGTCACTGCGTGCCCGCCCGATCCTTCGCGGTTCGCCCCGCCGTGGCCGTGCAGGTCCTGTACGTCCTGTTCGGCGTGACCATTGCGGCGTTCTTCCCGTTCCTGGCGTTGTTCCTCTCGGCACGCGGGTTGTCGCCCGGCCAGATCGGGATGGTGATCGCCGCCATGGCCGTCGGGCGGATCGCCGGCGGCCCCGTCTGGGGCCACCTCGCCGATACGTCCCTGGGGCGGCGGACGACGTTCCAGATCGGCGCGTTCGGAGCCGGCGTCGTCGCGGCCGGGTTGTTCCTCGCGGAGGACTACGCGGCCGTCCTCGGGCTCGGGTTCGTGTTCGCCACGTTCAACGCCAGCACCGGCCCCAACATGGACGCCATCGCCCTGGCGCATCTCGGAGACGAGCGCATGAACGACTACGGGCGGATCCGCGGTTGGGAGAGCCTCAGCTACGCCGTGGCGTGCCTGCTGATCGGCCTGACCCTCGAGCGCGCCAATCCGACGTGGGCGATGCCCATCTTCGCGGTCTCCAGCCTGGCGGTGTTCGCCTGGAGCGCCACGTTGCACCACGACCGCCCGTTGCATCGGCAGCCCCACGGCCGACTCGGGGCCGTGGGCGCCGTGTTCCGGGAGGCGCCGAAGTTCTGGCAGTTCACCGTGTCGCTTCTGCTCGTGTGGATGGGGTTCAACGCCGCGTGGAACTTCATCGCGCTGAAGATCCAGGAGGGCGGCGGCGGGCCGTTGCTGGTGGGCGTGGGCACCGCCCTCGGCGGGCTGGTCGAGGTGCCGGTGATGCGCCTGTCGTCGCGCCTGGGGCGTTCCTGGGGCCTGCGGCGGGTGTTCACCGTCGGATGTTGCGTCTACGCGTTGGGGTTCCTGTTGTGGGGGCTGATCACCAATCCGACCGTGGTCTCACTCCTCACCGTCTTCGAGGGCTTCGCGTTCGCCCTGCTGTTCACGACCGGCGTGGTGATCATCGGGAAGATGGTGCCCTCGCACCTGCATTCGACCGGCCAGTCGATGTGGGTCACGGTGAGCTTCGGCATCGCCCCCATCCTCGGCGCCGGCATCGGCGGCTGGGTGTACGAGGCGTACGGCACCCTGACGTTGTACGCGGGCGCGTCCGTTCTGGCGTTGGGTGGTGCGGCGGTCGCGTGGGTGGCGCTCTCGGAGCCCGAGATCGCCAACCCGCAACCCGAGGTCGAACCGGTGCTCTAGGGGGGTCCGGGGGGCTCAAGGAGCGAGCGCGAACGCGCGAGCGGTAGCCCCCCGGCGAACAGGGGGTGCGGGGCTCGGGAGTCCGGGGGCATTCGGGGAGCGGTTGGTCCCGCGGCGAGCCCTTCGCGTACGATAGCCGCGGCCGACGAACGAGGGGGGTTGCACGTGGTCAGCGCGTACATCCTGATTCAGACCGAGGTCGGCAGGGCCAGTCACGTCACTCGAGAGATCTCGGGCATCAAAGGCATCGTGCAGGTGGACGGGGTCACCGGGCCGTACGACGTCATCGCCAGGGGCGAGGCGGCGGACCTGGACGAGCTCGCGAAGGCGATCGTCATGCCGATCCAGTCCGTGGAGGGAGTGACGCGAACCCTCACCTGCCCCGTCCTTCAGTTCTAACGGGAGCTCGTACCGCGCTCGTCGGGCGGGTGGGTTCGCCCGACCCACCGTAGGCTTTCGCCATGCCGGCTCGGGCGCCGCTGTCCACGCCGCTTCCGCGGCGAACGCTCGTCGAGGAGATCTTCGTCGTCCTGGCGCTCTCGTTGCTCGCGAGCGCCGTATACGCCGTGCTGAGCCTGCTGGAGGCGCCGCTTCGCGGCGTCTACCGCGCGTCCGTCAACCAGAGCACGCAGCTGGCGCGCCAGGTGTTCGGCGTGGCCTTCGGGCTCGCGCCCGTGTGGCTCGTCACGTATCTGGTGCGCCGCAGCGGAGAGGGCGCGGCGGCGATCGGCCTGTCCGGGGACCGGCCCCGCCAGGATCTGCTCCGAGGGTTCCTGCTGTTCGTGGTGATCGGGCTCGGCGGCATCGGGGTGTACCTGGCGGCGGTCGAGCTCGGGGTGAACCGCTTCGTCGTCCCCGTCCCGCCGCTCGGTCACTGGTGGACGGTGCCCGTGCTGCTGCTGAACGCGGCCGAAGCGGCGCTGCTGGAGGAGGTCGTGGTGGTGGCGTACCTGATCACCCGGCTCCGTCAGGTCGGCCTCACCGAGGCCGCCGCCGTGGGCTCCAGCGCCCTGCTGCGCGCGACCTATCACCTGTACCAGGGGTGGGGAGGGTTCGGCGGGAACCTCGCGATGGGCGTGATCTTCGGGTTGGTCTTCGTTCGGACCCGGCGCGCCTGGCCGGTGGTGATCGCCCACTTCCTGCTCGACGTCGGCGCGGGCGTGGGGTTCATCCTGTTCCGCGAGCACTTGCCCGGGTTCTCGTAGGGGCGGGCTCGAAGGACCGAGCCCGATCGACGGGGCGCCAGTTAGGCCTTTCGGTCGAGCTCGAGCTGCGTCGGCAGTTCCCCGGTCGGGACCCTGCCCGTCGAGCAGGGCTCAGCCATCGCCTGACTCACTGGAGGATGCGCGGGATCCGCCGCTCGAAGCGGCGGATCCTCGGCGCGTCCCCTCCCTCGGCCGTTTCCAGCTCGATCCGCACGTGGTAAGACTCGGCGTCGCTGTCCACGCGCAGGTGGGACACGGCCCGCACCGTGAGGTCGCGATAGGCGAGCTCGTAGGTCGCGCGCGAGTCGACGAAGGCACGTCCCTGGTCGCGGGCCGACACGCCGACCGTGCCCTCGTACCACTGCGTGACGCCCGGAGTCGTCTCGGCCGCCGGCGTGACGCCTCCGTAGCGGATCACCGCGCGGGTCTGTCCCCCGGCGACGTCGTGTTCGATCCGCCACACCACGGCCTCGAGGTCGTCCCCGCGGGCCGATGCGCGTTCGGCCTGTGGTCGCCTCGGGGGCGGGAGCGACGGGGGGCGCTCGACCGGCGCGGCGCCGTCGAGCGTCGGGAGGGTCAGGCGGGACGCGCCGCGGTCGATCTCGAGCGACCCCGCGTACGGCGGCGGCCAGACGTTCGGCCAGTCGGATCCGGCGAGGTCGAGCCGGATCCGGTGCCCCGGCTCGAACACCCACGAGGTGACCTCGAGTTCGACCGTCACCTCGACGGGTTCCCCGGGCACCAGCGGTGACGGGGACTCGCGCGACTCGCGATGCGTGAGGTTCAACAACCCGCGCGTGACGAGCTGCGAGGTCCCGTCCGGATGGACGTCGCAGAGCTTTGCCGACAGGTACACCACCGGCACCGAGCTCGTCAGCGAGACCGTCACCCTGGGGTGGCCGAGGATCTCGAGCTCGCCCCCCGCCGGTTCCCAGTCGTAGACGAGGCTGTGCGCCTCGTCGGGCCGCTGGTCCTGGGGCTGGCCCCACGGCAGGGCGCCGGCGCAGCTGATCCAGGCCGTCCACCCCACGTCGCCGCGGATGTCGAGACGGTCGGTTCCGCTGGACGAAGCGGACGCCAGCGGGAGCGTGAGGTCGCGGCTGCGCTCGAGCGGCCACCCGGGCTCGAACCGCCATTCGCCTCGGTGCATCGCGAGGTCGTGCGCCGGGGGCGTGGGGCGCCGGACGAAGAGCACGATCGGCGGGTCGCGGTCCACCCCGTTGTCGATCCCCTTCAACCACCGGTCCCACCACCGGGCCATCTCGGGGACGAGATCGATGTTCGGGCCCGGCCGCGACGTTTCGGTGGAGGCGTGGGCCCACGGCCCGGCCAGCAGCCGCTTCGGGCACCGCAACCCCGCGAACCCGCGCAGCGCGATGTTCGTATAGCCGTCCGCCCATCCCGTGACGAGCATCGTGGCGGCCTGGATCGCCCCGTAGTCCTCGCGAAGCGATCCGTGTTTCCAGTAGTCGTCGTAGGTCTGATGCTCGAGCCAGTTCAGCGTCCACGGCTCGTAGCCTTCGAAACGACGGCGCCACTCCTCGCGCCACCCCTCGCCGAACACCCGTGGGTCCGGCGGTAGGACGTTGCCGGCCTCCATGTACGTGGGCCAGTCGACCAGGTCGAGTTGTTTGAGCGCGCCGCCGAAGTAGTGCACGTCGTCCGCGTACCGGTCGTCGGAGGCGAAGATCGAGCAGATGGCCTTGAGGGCGGGAGGCCGCCGCATCGCGACCTGGAGTGAGTTGAACCCCGACCAGGACGTCCCGTACATCCCGACGGCGCCATTGCTCCATTCACGGGATGCGAGCCACTCGATCACGTGCTCGATGTCATCGTGTTCCCGGACGGTGTATTCGTCGTCGGGGTCGCCTCCGGAGGACCCGGTCCCTCGCACGTCGAGGCGGCAGACGGCGTAGCCGAACTCGTCAGCAAGGCGGTGGTACTCCTCTCGATACGACGCCGTGAGGTCGTCTTTGCGATAGGGGAGCGCTTCGAGCACCGAGGGCCACGGGCCGCCGCCCTCGGGCAGGACCACGGTGGCGGCGAGACGGACGCCGTCGGGTGCGATCACGAAGAGGTCCTCGCTCCGGGCCACCGTCACAACCAGGAGTCGAACCAGGCCCGGCGGGCCCAGTCGGCGTCGGAAAGCGGTCCCCCCGTGAGCGTGGGCCAGAACCACGCGAACAACCCCACCGCCAGGACCACGAACCCCACCACGGCCGGGAGGTAGGGGCGAACGGTTCGGGCCCGATCCGGCGTCGAGCGCAGCCCTTCCAGCCGGATCTCCGACAAGCGACGCAGCGCGTACGTGCACGCGAGGACGAGGAACGGCGTGATGGGGGTGGCGTAGAACAGGAACTGCGGCCGCGAGACGAACAACCAGGGGAGGTACAGCCCCGTCACGGTGACGACGACGAATCCCGCTTGCCAGTCCCGGCTCCGGACCCACGCCCCCACGGCGTAGGGGATCGCCAGGAGGCTGCCCCAGAAGATGGCCGGGTTCCCGTTCGCGTAGATGACCTGGCGGACGCCCTCGCCGTAGTCGGCGTAGTACAGGACCGGCCGCGAGAGCAGGAGCCACCGCCAGGCCTGGGACAGGTAGGGGTGGATCGGCTCGCCGGTCGTCTGGTCGACGACGCCGAGGTCGCGGTGGTACTCCCAGATGTCGTACTGGAGCTGCGCCCACGCCCGCAGGTCCCAGCCGAAGTGTGCGAACCACCCGGCGTAGGTCGCCACGTAGACGACGGCCGGCACGACCAGGAACGCGAGGACGAGCCCGAACCCCTCCGCCGTCGCCGCGCCGAGAGCCGGCCCGCGGATCTCCGCCCGGCGCCGCCGCGTGACCTCCCAGACCGCCGCGAGCGCGACCGCGGCCCCCAACGCCGTGAGCGCCGACCATTTGGTGGCCAGGCCGGCGCCCAGCGCCGCCCCGGCCGCGAACCGCCACGGGCGCCACAGGGGCGCCGGGAGGGCCTTTCGTGGTTCGGACGGCGCCTCGGCCGCCGGCGCGGATTCCGGCTCGGGTCGCCCGGCGCCGCGCTGCCAGACGGGGCGGCTCTCGATC
>DATHVC010000032.1:0-6146 GCA_035461565.1 Actinomycetota bacterium | reverse complement strand
GCGCCGCTCCCGGCGGGCGCAGCACCGTGCCCGACGGGACCACCCCGAGCACGTCCTGCACCGTCTCGCGCCCTCGCTGCATCTGGGTCTCGAGATCGCGAGCAAGGCCGCTGGACAGGAGCGAGGGGATCTCTGGGACCGCGAACGGGACGGTCCCGATCCGGACGGTGGGGGTTCGCGCGATGGCCCGCAACTTCTCGATCGCGTCGGCCGCCTGCCCGGCGATGCCCTCGCCGGGCGGGACCACTCGACGCTGGCCCTCGTCGAGGATCACGTACCCGTCGCGCATGCGGTCGAGCTGGATCAGCAGCAGCGGGGTGACGACCACGTCGACGCGGGGGCTCGGTGGCTGCGTGGCCAGCTCGTGCAAGGTGTCGATCTGCGCGGCCAGGGATCCACCGGGCGCGATCGCCTGCTCGAGGTCGGTCGTCGTGAAGACCTCGTCGGGTCCGAATTGGATCGGGTGGTCCAGCACGAATGTCCAGGACAACGTCAGCGGCTCTTCCGGCTCGCGAACCAAGAACACGACGGGCGTTCGCAGGGAGGCCGCCGACGCGAAACCGCTCCGGAGGTCGATCTTGAGCGGGTAGACGCCGGAGTTCTCCGGGCTGATGCCCGGTGAGTCCAGCGGGAACGAGATCGTGAAGTCGCGCGGCTCCCCCGGCTCGAGCGTTCCCTCGCGCAGCAGCGTCTCCGCGTCGATCACGAGCCCGGGGTCGCTCTGGAGCGACTCCTGGTACGCGGTTCGCGAGCGCACCCGCGCGTACAACGTGACACCGAGCGCGAGCTCGCCGATCGGAACCGACCCGAGGTTCTCGGCGCGAACGGCCAGGACGAGCTCGCGGCCGCGAACGGGGTCGTAGCTCGAGTTCCAGGCGGTCTGGGACAACAACGTCAGCCGGACCGGGGGTGGCCCGGCTTCCTGAGCGGACGCGCCGATCGGAAACGCCGAGATCGCGGCGAGGACGGCGACGAACAAGCGGGGGAGTCGTCGCATGGTCGGGGCCGCCATCCTATCCAGCGGTCTCGAGCAGGGCGACGACCTCGCGCGCTCCGTACGCGAGCCCGACCACCAGGAGGAACGAGCCCACCACCGTCCGGAGCGTTCGCTCCGCCATTCCGAGCGCGATCCGGGCTCCCAGCCGGGCGCCGGGGATCACGCCGAGCACGAGCACGAGGAAGATCGACCAGTTCACGTGCCCGAGCCACGAATGCACGGCTGTGCCGGGGACGACCAGCGCCGCGATGACGAGCAGCGAGGTCCCGAGCGCCCGTCGGAGCGGCATGCCGATGAACACGGTGAACGCGGGAACCATGATGATGCCGCCGCCCAGGCCGAGCAGTCCCGACACGAACCCCGCCACGAGCCCGACGGCGGCGTATTTCCATCCCGGCGTGGCGCCCAGGCGCCACTGGGCCCGCGGTGGCCGCCCCCGGATCAGCCGCGCCGCGGTCCAGATGATGAGCACCGAGGTGATCGAGAGCAGCAGGTGGGTGTTGACGTGGCGGGTGAGATAGGCGCCGGCCGCGGCGCCGAGGATCCCCGGGGGCGCCGCCCAGCGCGCCGCCCGAACGCTGACCTCGCCCGCGCGTGCGTACGTGAACGCGCCGACGACCGAGGTCGGGAAGATCACCGGCAGCGGGGTGGCGATGGCGTTGATCGCGGAGCCGCCCAGCAACACGTTCACGGCCGGAACCATGATCACGCCCCCGCCCACCCCGAACAGGCCCGACAACACGCCCGCGGCGAACCCGACCGCCACGCCGAGCGCCCCCTGGAACGGCGTCACGTGAGGAGCGAGACGGCGCGCTCGACCATCTCGCGTTCACCCTTGTAGGTGGTGCGTTTGGGAGCCCGGCCGAGCGCGAACCACCGAACGTCCTCCATCTCGTCGTCGTGGTCCGCCACGTCGCCTCCGACCGCCCGCATGAGGAAGAACGTGACCCGTTTTCGGACGCGGACGCCCTCCCACACGTAGAAGTAGCGCGTCGTGCCGAGATCGCGTTCGATCTCGGCCACCAGGCCGGTCTCCTCACGGACCTCGCGAAGGGCGGCGGCCTCCGCGGTCTCGTCGGGCTCGACCGCTCCTTTGGGCAACCCCCAGGCCAGAGAACCTCGACGGGTCCGGCGGGCGGCGAGGCAGATCTCGACCCCACGGTCGCCCTCGCGGTAGACCACCCCGCCGGCCGAGACCTCCGCCCGGGTCTTCATCGGCGCGGGGGGCGCAACGGCCCGTTCCTATACTGGGCGCCAGTGCTCGACCGCATTCTCGAGTTCCTCGATCCCTACCTCGGCGTGCCCTGGGGATACGTTGTGGTCGGCGCCGCCACGTTGCTGGAGAACTCGGTGGGCGCCGGCGTGATCGTGCCGGGCGAGACGCTGGTCATCGTCGGCGGATTCTATGCGCGGATCGGGGAGCTCTGGCTGCCGGCCGTCTCTCTCGTGGCCGTGACGGGGGCGATCGTCGGCGACAACATCGGGTACTGGATCGGTCGCCGATACGGGCGCGGGTTCCTGGAACGCCACGGCTCGAAGCTGTTCGTCACCCCGGAGCGGCTCCTCGCCGCCGAACGGTATTACGTGTCCCACGGCGGCAAGACGGTGTTCCTGGGGCGGTTCGTCCCGGTGGTCCGGAGCGTGGGGTTCATCGTGGCGGGGGCCGCCCACATGCGGTGGCGGCGCTTCCTCGTCTTCGACGTGGCGGGAGCGGTGATCTGGGGAGTGGGGCACACCGTGCTCGGCTACGCCCTGGGCGCCTCGTACGAGCGGTGGGAGGGGTACGCCACCCCGGTCGGGCTCGGGCTGCTGGGCCTTCTGCTTTTCCTCGTCGGAGCCTCAAAGTTCCGCGCTCGCCGCCGAAGTATGAGAGAGGGCCGGGGGTCGGTCCCGAGCGGGCTCGAGCATGAGCCCGAGCTCTCACAATCGGACGGGGACTGAGACGGTGGACGTCACCGAGTTGCTGCGCTACACGGTCGAGGTCGGAGGCAGCGACCTCCATCTCAAGGCCGGGAACGTGCCGTTCGTCCGCGTGGACGGCGAGCTCCAGCCCGCCCCGTTCGCGGCGCTTTCGGGCAACGACACCGCGGGCGCGGCCCTGGCCCTCATGCCGGATCACAAACGCGAGGAGTTCGAGGCCTCCAGCGAAGCCGACCTCGGCTACACGATGCCGGGAGTGGGGCGGTTCCGCGTCAACGTGTTCCGGCAGCGAGGCTTGGTCGGGCTGGCCATCCGGCGCGTCCGCTCGGACGTCCCCACGATCGAGGAGCTCCTCCTGCCGCCCGTGGTCAGCGAACTGGCGGACTCAGCCCGCGGGCTCGTGCTCGTGACCGGGCCGACCGGGACCGGCAAGACCACGACGATCGCCTCGATGATCGGGAACATCAACCGGACGCGGCGGGCGCACATCGTCACGATCGAAGACCCCATCGAGGTCGTGCACGACGACGACCGCTCGATCATCCAGCAGCGCGAGATCGGCCTGGACACCGAGTCGTATTCGGCCGCGCTCAAACACGTGATCCGGCAGGATCCCGACGTGATCTTCGTGGGGGAGATCCGCGACTCCGAGTCCGCGCTCTCGGCGATCCAGGCGGCCGAGACCGGCCACCTCGTTATCTCGACCCTTCACACGATCGACGCCACCGAGACCATCAATCGGCTCCTCGACCTGTTCCCGCCGCAGCAGCAGCGCGAGGCGCGGACGTCGTTCGCCGGCGCCCTTCGTGGCATCGTGTCCCAGCGGCTCGTCACGCGGGCCGACGGCAAAGGCCGCGTCCCGGCGGTCGAGGTGCTCATCGCCACGGGGCGCGTGTACGACCGGATCGTGGACCCGGAGGCGACCGTCGAGATCCACGACGTGATCGCCGAGGGCCAGTACTACGGCATGCAGACCTTCGACCAGGCGCTCGTCAAGCTGGTCAGGGACGGGCTCGTCGAGGAGGAAGAGGCCCGCCGGGCCTCCACCAACCCGCACGACTTCGTCCTCACCCTGCGCGGCACGACGGTTCGGACGGTTCCGGCCGGCGCCCCGTGAGGGTCACGGCGCGGGGGACGCCGTCACCGATGACGCCTCATTCCTCTCCGGCCGCCTGGCGGGCGGCGATCTCCCAGGGGTGGCGCCGGTAGCCGAACCGGACGCCGATGGCGAAATACACCGGGATGAACAGCGGCCCCCACACCATGTATTGGTGGATGTGGTGCCGCTCGTGCACCAGCAGCCGGCCTTCGACCGGTTTCGTCGCCAGGATCACGAACCCCACGGTCATCGCGGTGCGGCCGATCAGCCGAAGTACCCGGGACGCCCCACGGGGTGCTCGGTCGAACACGATCGCGCCGCCGTGGAGCCTCGGCGTCTGGAACGAAAGGAAGCCGAGCGTGAGGCCGAGCAACGTGTTCGGCAGCGTCCAGGCGAAGCCGAGGAGCTGGAGCGGACCCACCCACGGCACGGTACCGCAAGCCAGCGCAGAGGCGAGGGTATCCTGGCGCGGTCATGGCCCGGGACGCCGGCGCCCTCCTCGAAGTCCCTCCCATCGCCAAAGAGCTCGGCGAACGGTTCCGCCTGGCCGGCCACGACCTGGTCATCGTGGGCGGCGCCGTCCGGGACCTCCTGCTCGGTGGGCACGGCGAACGTGACCTCGACTTCGCCACCGACGCGTTGCCGCGCGAGACCACGCGCATCCTTCGCGGGTGGGCCGATCGCCTCTACCTGGTGGGGGTGAGGTTCGGGACGGTCGGTGCTCGCAAGGACGGCCACCTGCTGGAGATCACCACGTTCCGCCAGGAGGTGTACGCGGAGGAGCACCGCAAACCCTCGGTAACGTTCGGCAAAGACGTCGAGACCGACCTGTCCCGTCGCGACTTCACGGTCAACGCGATGGCCGTCCGGCTGCCCGAGGGGCAGTTCGTGGATCCGTTCGGCGGCGTGCGGGACCTGGCCGCCAAACGCCTGGACACGCCGCTCGACCCGGAGATCTCGTTCGGCGACGACCCGCTGCGGATGTTGCGCGCGGCCCGGTTCGCCGCCCAGCTCGAGCTCGTCCCGGCGCCGCGGGTGATCGACGCGATCTCGCGGATGCGCGAGCGGTTGCGGATCGTCTCGGCGGAGCGGATCTCCGACGAGCTCTCGAAGCTCCTGCTGGGGGACAAACCGTCCCGCGGTCTGGACCTGATCGTCGAGACCGGCCTGGCCGAGGAGTTCCTTCCCGAGCTGCCGGCGCTCCGCCTGGAGCAGGATCCCGTGCAGCGGCACAAAGACGTCCTGCACCACACCTACGCGGTGGTCGAGCGGTGTGAACCCGACCTCACGTTGCGCCTCGCGGCGCTGCTGCACGACATCGGGAAGCCGAAGACACGCGAGATCACTCCCGACGGCGTGTCGTTCCATCACCACGAGGTGGTCGGCGCTCGTCTGGCCCGCGAACGCCTGCAGGCGCTGCGGTACCCGAGTCACCTCATCGACGACGTCGCGGCGCTGGTCGAGATGCACCTGCGATTTCACGGGTACAGCGAGTGGAGCGACAGCGCGGTGCGCCGGTACGTTCGGGACGCCGGGCCGCTGCTGGACCGGCTGAACCAGCTCACCCGCGCCGACTGCACCACGCAGAACCCGTTCAAGGCCAAGAAGCTCCAGGCGCTCCAGGACGATCTCGAGGAGCGGATCGCGCGGCTGGCCGAGGAGGAGAACCTGGAGCAGATGCGCCCGCCGCTCGATGGGACCCAGGTCATGGAGCACCTGGGGATCCCGCCCGGGCCCAAGGTCGGGGAGGCCCTCTCCTATCTCATGGAGATCCGGCTCGAGCGTGGGCCGATCGAGGACGACGAGGCCTATCACCTGCTCGACGAGTGGTGGGCCGACCACCGGGACGGGTGAACACCGGGGGTCCGAACGCTCGGGTACCCTGAGCGCCATGCCGGAGGTCCACACGCTGCTGGTGTTCGCTCCCGTCGCGCTGGGACTGCTCGTCGTGCCGGGTCCGGCCGTCCTGTACATCGTGACTCGTTCGGTGGACCAGGGTCGGACCGCTGGGCGGGTCTCGGTGCTCGGCATCCACACCGGCTCGGTCGTGCACGTCGCCGCCGCCGCGTTCGGCCTGTCGGCCATCCTCGCGTCGTCGGCGCTCGCGTACAGCGTCGTGAAATACGCCGG
>DATHVC010000031.1:0-26218 GCA_035461565.1 Actinomycetota bacterium | reverse complement strand
GCGGTGGCGGGCGACCTCCAGGGCGTGACGGTGCACGAGGCCGCTCGCGTCCTGGGCGTCGCGGAGCCCGGTGAGATCCTCGTGACGTCGGTGACGCGGGACCTGGTCGGGCCGGAGCAGATGCGCTTCGACGACCGCGGGGAACACCGGCTCAAAGGGTTGTCGGAAGCGCGCAGGCTCTTCGCTGTGGTCGCCTGACCTCGTCAGGACGCGAGCGCGAACACCCGCCACTCGTCGGGCACGCCGCGGAGCTCGTGGGCGCCCCGGTCGTCGAACTCGAGGCCGCTGCCGGCGACGAGGTCCCGGACGGTCGAGGAGACCAGGACCTCGCCGGCGTCGGCGAGCCCGGCCACGCGGGACGCGATGTGGACCGCGATCCCGCCGATGTCCTCGCCACGGACCTCGACCTCCCCCGCGTGCAGGCCGCCGCGCATCGGAAGGCCGACCGCCGCGAGTGCCTGCTGGGTCGCGCGCACCGCTCGGATCGCCCTGGCCGGCCCGTCGAACGTCGCCAGCACGCCGTCGCCGGTCGTCTTCACCAGGTGCCCGCGCGCCGCCGTGATCTCTCGATTGGCCACGGAGTCGTGCGTCTCGAGCAGCTCGCGCCACCGGGCGTCGCCGAGCTCGGCGGCCAACTCCGTCGAACCCACGATGTCGGTGAACGCGACGGTGGCCAGGACGCGCTCGGCGCCGAGGCTCGACCGCGTGCCCGTCAGGAACTCCTCGATCGTGTCCATCGAGGCGAGCGCGTCGGCGCTCGCCCACGGCCAGTGGCCCTCGCCCGGCAGCTCCACGTACCGGGCGCCCGGGATGTGTTCGGCGAGATACCGCCCGTGCCCGGCGATGACATACGGGTTGCCCGCCGACTGAAGGATCAGGGTGGGGACCGCGATGGTCGGGAGCACGTGGCGGACGTCGGTCTCGAACACGAGTTGCTGCTTGTGCGCGGCCCGCCTCGGGCTCCCCGCCGCGCGCTCGACGCTTGCCCACCAGCGCGCGGCGCGTTCGTCGCCCGTCAGCGCGGGCGCCAGCACGGCGAGGGACGTCCCGGTGCCCCACTCTCGGAGGATCTGCTCCAGGACCAGACGCTGCACATTCGCCGGCATGCCGGGGCGATAGTCGAGCGCCCGGGCCAGGCGGGCGAACGAGTTGATCGTCACGAGCGCATGGGTGCGTTCGGGGTGGGCCGCGGCGAACACCAGCCCGAGCTGGCCGCCATGCCCGTGGCCGACCAGGGCCGCCCGCTCGGACCCGACCGCGTCCATCACGGCGCGGACGTCGTCCATCCATTCCTCGAGCGGCGCCGGCCCGGCGATGGGGTCGGACAGCCCCATCCCGCGCGTGTCGAACAGGATCAGGCGCGAGAACGACGCCAGCCGGCGCAGGAACCGCTCGACGCTGGGGTGCTGCCAGATCAACTCGACGTTGCTCGCCCAGTCGAACGCGAACACGAGGTCGAGGTCGCCCTGGCCCGTGACCTGGTAGGCGATCTGGAGCTCGCCGTCCGTGTAGCGGATGCGCTCCACGCGGCCGAGTGTATGCGGAGAGTTCGACCGTCCTCGACCCGGCCCGGTCACCCGAGTCGTGCCGCGCGCAGGGAGAGGTAACGGCGCTCCGGAACGCTCGCCGTTCGCTTTGCCGCGCGGCGGTACGCCTCGCGAGCGGCGTCGAGCTCGCCGGCCATCTCCAGAAGATGAGCCCGAACCGCCTCGAGGCGGTGGGTGTGGGCCATCCGGTCGTCCTCGTCCAGCGTCCCGAGCAGCGCCAGCCCCGCTCGCGGCCCCTCCACCATGGCGAGCGCCACGGCGCGGTTCAACGTGACCATCGGACCGGGCGAGACCTGCTCGAGCACGCCGTACAGCGCGAGGATCTGGGGCCAGTCGGTGTCGTCCGCGATCGTCGCGGCGTCGTGGGTCGCCGCGATCGCCGCCTGGAGCTGGTACGGGCCGACCGGCCCCGTTCCCAGGGTCCGCGTGAGGAGCGCCGTCCCCTCTTCGATGAGCGATCGGTCCCACAGGTCGCGCCGCTGGTCGGCGAGCGGCACCAGGGAGCCGTCGGGCTCGGTGCGGGCTTCCCGTCGCGCGTCGGTGAGCAACATGAGCGCCAGCAGGCCGGCCACTTCGGGTTCGTCCGGCAGGAGCCGGTGGAGCATCCGGGCCAGCCGGATGGCCTCGCCGGTCAGATCGGTGCGATGGAGCGACGGCCCGGAGCTGGTCGTGTAGCCCTCGTTGAAGATCAGGTAGAGGACCTGGAGCACGACGCGAAGACGTTCGGCTCGTTCGGGTTCCGGCGGCAGCTCGAAGCTCGAGCCCGCCGAGCGGATGGACTGTTTGGCCCGGCTGATGCGCTGCGCCATCGTGGCCTCGGGCACGAGGAACGCGTTCGCGATCTCGGCCGTGGTCAGGCCGCCCACCGCACGAAGGGTCAACGCGAGCTGGGACGGGGGCGACAGCGACGGATGGCAGCACAAGAACAGGACCGTGAGGGTGTCGTCTTCCCCGGATGCCGGGCCCCGGTCGGCCCGTTCGAGGGCGGTGGCGGTTTCCTCGCGGCGGCGCCGCGCGCTCTGGCTCCGCCAGTCGTCCACGAGACGGCGGGAGGCCACGGTGACCAGCCAGGAACGGGGATCCTCGGGGATCGAGGCGGCCCACTGCTTCGAGGCCGCGAGCAGCGCCTCCTGCGTGGCGTCCTCGCACGCGTCGAACCGACCGTACCGGCGGACCAACGTGCCGAGGACCTGCGGCGCCAGCTCGCGCAGCAGGTCCTCGACCTTCGGGATGTCGAGCGCCATCCGGCCCCTAGGCGGCCTCGGCCGCCCGCTCGAGCTCGCCGATGTCGATCTTCCGCATCTGGAGCATGGCCTGCGTCGCGCGCTGCGCGCGTCCGGGGTCGGGGTCGCCCAGCAGCTCCATCAAACGGTTCGGGATGATCTGCCAGGACAGGCCGTACCGGTCCTTCAGCCAGCCGCACATGCTCTCCTCGCCGCCGTCGGTGAGGGCGTTCCAGAACCCGTCCACCTCCTCCTGCGAGTCACAGCTCACGAGGAACGAAACGGCTTCGGTGAACGAGAACTGCGGCCCGCCGTTCAGCGCGGTGAACCGCATCCCGTCGAGCTCGAAGGTCACGATCATCGCCGAGCCCGGCTCGCCGGGACCGGCCTCTCCGTACCGAGCGACCTCCAGGACCTTCGCCTCCGCCGACGGGCGGACGGTGTTGAACACGGAGACGTAGAACTCCGCGGCCTCCTCGGCCTGATGGTCGAACCACAGATAGGGCGTGATCTTCTGCGACATCGGGGTCTCCTCTCGTCGGGCGGGGGTCGGGTCAGACCTCGGGCGGCGCGTCGGCGACCTGCCGGACCTCGACCGGCTCGCCGGTGAAGGCCACACAGCGGCTGGCGATGTCGAGCGCTCGCTCCCCGGTTGCCTCGACGATCCAGTAGCCGGCCAGCGACTCCTTGGCCTCGGCGAACGGACCGTCCGTCGGGACCGGCTGGCCGTCCTGGATCCGGACCACCTTGGCCTGGCTGGGGTCCACCAGCCCTTGCCCGTCCACCAGCTCGCCCGACTCCCGCAGCTCCCGGTCCATGGTGCCCATGAACTCGATCATGCTGCGGATCCACTCGGGCGACTTGACCTCGAACATCGTGTTCTGGTCCCCGAACATCATGATCATCCATTTCATCGCCGTCCCTCCTTCCGCCGGGGTGCGCCTTCACCCGGGAGTCGGAGCCGCCCCCCCGGTCTCGACATCCTGACGGCTCTCGGAAGGAACGACCGGCCGCGACGGTCGAACCCATCGGCCGGCCGGCGAGGTCTTGAGTAGGGGAAAGCTTCTCACTCTCGAGTATTAGGTTCAGGCTTCTGAGCACGAAACATTAGGCGATCACTCCAGGAACGGCGAATAGTAGTGGTACCCTTCTTACGTGACCTCAGCGGCGTCCCCGCCAGGGTTCGCGGCCGTCATCGGCGATGTCGTTCGCTCGCGCGAACATCCGAACCGTGACGCTCTCCAGGAATCGTTGCGAGGGGCGTTCCAGGCCGCGAACGGCCGCGTGCCCGCCATCCAACCGCTCACCTCGACTCTCGGTGACGAGTTCCAGGGGCTGTACGCCGACCTCTCCGGGGCGCTCGACGCGACGCTGCTCGTGCGATTGCACCTCACGGGAGCGGCGGAGGTGCGATTCGGCGTCGGCTGGGGTGAGGTGACCATGCACACGGCCGCTCGGGCGCCGTTCGAGCAGGACGGGCCGGCCTGGTGGGCCGCCCGGGCGGCCCTCGAGCAGGTCACGCTCGGAGCGGCCAAGCAGGAGATGCCCAGGGAGTGGCGGACGATCGTCGTGGAGTGGGACGGCGCGTCGGAGCGCTCTCGCCCGCCGACGGCGTCCGAACCGGTTCGAGCGGCGCCCGGCGACCTCCCCGCCCCTCGACCCTCGGGGGTCCGAACGATCGACGGCCTGAACGCGTTCCTCGCCTGTCGCGACGTGTTGCTCGACCGGCTCGACGACCGGGCCGCCCGCCTCGCCATCGCGCACCTCGAGGGGAAGACGCAGGCGGAGATGGCCGCGCAGGAGGGGATCACGCAGTCCGCCGTCTCCCAGCGGCTCCGGACGGGCGGGATCTACGCGATCACGGTCGCGAGCGACCTCCTGGCGGGGCGGGACCGGTGATCCCGCTCGGGATCTGGATGACGGCGATCGGCGTAGCCGACGTGGTCGTGGCACTCTCGGGCCATCCCACGTCCCTTCCTCGTGCGGCGGCGTCGGCCCCGGTCGCGGCCGCGGTGGCCGCGATCATGGCCGGCCTCTCCGGCTATTCGGCCGGGCCCGTCGTCGGGCTGGCAGCGATCGGTCTCGTCTCTCAGGCCGCCTGGGTGGGGGTGCGTTGGTCGGAGGCGTGGTCCAGGCGACGAGCGGTCGCCACGGCGTGGGGGTTCGCTGCGGTCTTCGCCCTGATCGTCGTGACCGCCGGGCTGTGGCCGGGGACCGACGGGGGATGGCTCGCCCGTGCGATCGGGCGCCTTCCGTACCGTGACGTGGCGGGAGCCTCACTCGAGGAGGTGCTCGTCGTCGTGGGGGTCCTCGCGATCCTCCAGGCGACCGGCAACGCGCTGGTCCGGCTGGCGCTCGCCGCGATCGGTTCCCGGGCCGAGCGGCACGAGAAGACGCTCGCGGGTGGCCGGCTGATCGGCCCGATCGAACGGACGCTCATCTTCGCGTTCGGCCTCGCCGGGCAGTACCTGGCCGCCGCCGTCATCGTGTCGGCGAAGGGGTTGCTGCGGTTCCCCGAGCTCACCGCTCGGGCGCGGGCCGATCGCGAGCTCGGGCCGGTGGGCGCCGCGGCACCGGACGGCGAGCCGCGCGCGACGATCGACGTCCTGACCGAATACCTGCTCGTGGGAACGCTCGTCAGCTTCGCGCTCGCGCTCGGACCGCTGGTCCTCGTCTAGGGCCGATCCAGGCGCGTGTTCGTGTGGCTCCCACGCGGCGAGCCGAGGGCCGCCGAGCTCCGCTTGAGACCCAGCGACGTCTTCACCGATAACGGACGGTGACGTCGCCGCCGCTGGAGTGGGCCGTGATCAACCGGTCGCTCTCGACGTAGGTGCGGACGTCCGCGCGCGTGCTCCCTCCGTCGGACGAGATGTCCACCCGGTACGTGTCCGTCGTGTCCGGGAGCACGATCTCCACGTCGCCGCCGTCGGACGAGGCGGTCACCGAGAGCGGCGCCGAGGCCAGGTCGAGCAGGACCCGGCCGCCGCTGGCGCTCGCGTCCACCGACGTTGCCGACAGGCCGGAGACCATGACGCTGCCGCCGTCGGAATCCAGCCGGACCGAGTCCGATCGGCCGCCGAGAACCTCGACGTTGCCCCCGTCCGACACGAGGTCGAGGAACCCCGTCACGTTGGACACCTCGACGCTCCGGCCGTCGGCGTGCGCGACCACCGATACGCCGGCCGGCACCCGGATCCGGTAGTCGATCTGGCAATAGACGGAGACCACCCACAGGCATCGGCCGCGCACCACGGCGCGGTTGCCCTCGATACGTTCGGTGTGGGCCGGCGCCTGCAATCCCCGGCTCACCGTCATGTCGATGGTGACTCGATCGACGGCGTCGTCGCCGACGACCATCACGATGCCGCCGGTCGAGTTCACCACGTCCAGGATGGTCACCGGCTCCTGGATCACCCGGCGTTCCTGCCAGGTCTCGTGGGCGAGCGCGCTCACCGCGTTCGCCGTGCCGAACGCGATCATCAGGCCGGCGATCACGCTGCTCGCCACCCGCCAGCCGGTCCGTCCGCGTGTCCCAGCCATCTCGTTCACGCTCCCAACCATCGCAGGACCGCCAACACGCGCCGGTGGTCCTGGTCCGTCGTGTGCAGGTCGAGCTTGGAGAAGATGCTGCTCACGTGTTTCTCGACGGCGCTCGCGCTGAGGAACAGGCGTTCGCCGATCGCGGAGTTCGAACGGCCTTCTGCCATCAGCCCCAGCACGTCGCGCTCGCGCGGGGTGAGCCGGTCGAGCGGGTCCCGGCGACGCGACCGCGCCAGGATCTGCGAGACGACCTCGGGGTCGAGCGCGGTTCCGCCCTGGCCGACCCGGCGGACGGCCTCGACGAACTCGGACACGTCCGCCACGCGATCCTTCAGCAGGTAGCCGATGCCGCTGGTGTTCTGGGCGAGCAGGTCCGCCGCGTATCGCTCCTCGACGTATTGCGAGAGCACCAGCACGCCGATGCCCGGCCACCGCTCGCGGATCTGGAGCGAGGCGCGGAGGCCTTCGTCGGTGAAGCCCGGAGGCATGCGAACGTCCACGATGGCGAGATCCGGCTGGTGGCGCTCGACGATCTCGAGCAATGCGTCGCCGTCGCCCACGGCGGCCACGACTTCCTCGCCGGCGTCGCTCAGCAGCCGCGTCAACCCCGCCCGCAGCAACACCGAGTCCTCCGCGATCACGATTCGCACGGCAGCTCCACCAGGATCGTCGTCGGTCCTCCCTTCGGGCTCAGGACCTGCATCCAGCCGCCGAGGGCCGAGACGCGTTCGGTGAGCCCCCGCAGCCCGGTGCCTTTGGTGGGGTCCGCGCCGCCGGAGCCGTCGTCGGTCACCTCCACCACCAGGCGTGCGCCGCGCCGGAGGATCGAGACGGAGGCCCGGGTGGCGTCGGCGTGTTTGGCGATGTTGGTCAGCGCCTCGCCCACCACGAAGTAGGCGGTGCTCTCGACGGCCGAGGGCGGCCGCTCGGCCACGTCCACGTTCAAGGTCACGGGGACCGGTGAGCGCGCCACCAGCGCCGACAGCGCCGCATCCAGCCCTCGGTCTTCCAGGATCGCGGGGTGGAACCCGCGAACCAGGTCGCGCAGGTCGGACAGGGCCGCCTTGGCCTCCTGGTGCGCCTCGACCACGAGCTCCTTGGCCGTGTCCAGGTCGGAGTCGAACTGCTCGGTGGCCTGTCCGAGCCCCATCGCCAGCGACACCAGCCGCTGCTGCGCTCCGTCGTGCAGGTTGCGTTCGATGCGGCGGCGTTCCGCCTCGGCGCTGTCCACCGCGGCGGTGCGGCTGGCCTCGAGCCGCTCGACCTCGCGCGAGAGCGCCACGTCGGGCGACGGGCCGAGCAGGCGGCGCGCCATGGCGGTCTCGACCGCCGCGATCCCGAACGTGGTCCACGGCGCGATGAACGCCAGCCCGACGACACCGATCGCCGCGGCGGCCGCGACCTCCGGCCCCCAGGTGAGCTCGAAGAGCCCGAAGCGCGCCGTGTCGCTCGGCAAGGCCCCCAGGTACAAGGGCAGCGTCGCGAGCGCGAGCGAGCCGGACCACGCCACCAACGTGATGGCGAACCCGAGCGCCGCGACCGGGAAGTTCGCGATCAGGAAGGCGATCTCGCGCCAGCGGCTTCCGCTCCGGGCCCGCGCCTTCAGCTTGGTCCACCAGGATCCGCGCTCCCGCTCGTGCGGGTAGGCCGCGTCGATGCCGAGCGTCCCCCGAAGACGTGCGCGTTCGAGCCGCCCGAACCAGTCCCCGCACACGAACATCAGCCAGGCCACCGGGATGGCGAGCGGCAGAACGATGACCAGCCCCGCGGTCGTGGCGAGCAACGTGATCATCACGGTGAACGTGAGGGTGGCCACGAAGAACCCGAGCTGCGTGTAGCCGAGCCGCCACCACAGCTCTCCTCGGCGCCACGGTCGGAGCGGAGCGGTCATTCCGGCCTCACCCTAGCCCTCGCCGCGGCGGGCCGGGATCTCGACGGGCTCGACCTCGCCGAGCACCACGGGCTCGGTGTGGACCTCGAGGACCCGATGCGTGCCCTCGACGTGGACCTGCGGCAGCCAGCCGAGCCACCTCGGCAGGTACCAGTTCCGATCGCCGAGGAGCCGCATGCTCGCGGGGACCAGCACCGACCGGACGATGGTGGCGTCGAGGAACACCGCCACCCCCAGCCCGAACCCCATCTGCTGGAGCGGACCGAGCCGCCCGGCGGCGAACCCGGTGAACACCGCGACCATGATCAACGCGGCGCCGGTGATGATGCCCGCCGTGGTCCGCAGGCCGTACGCGACCGACTCCGCGTTGTCCCCGGTCCGGTCGTACTCCTCCCGGATCCGGGTCAGCAGGAAGACGTGGTAGTCCATCGACAGGCCGAACAGGACCGAGAACATCATCAGCGGCAGCCACGCCTCGATCGCCGGCGCCTGATGGAACTGGAAGCCGAGCGAATTGAGGAGGTCGATCCCGACGCCTTTTTGGAACACGAGGACCAGCGCTCCGTACGCGGCCCCGACCGAGAGCAGGTTCATCACGATCGCCTTCAGCGGCACGACGATCGAGCGGAACACCGCCGTTAGGAGCACGAAGGACAGCCCCAGGACGAATACCAGGACGATCACCTGGTACCGGTCGGCCACGTCGAGGAAGTCCACCCACATGCCCGGGTCCCCACCGACCAGGACCTGGACGCCGCCGACGCCCTCGAAGGTCGCCGGAACGATCGAGCTCCGAAGGTCTCGGATCCCCGAGGCGGCCGCGTCGCCGGTCGGGTCGCCGCGGAAGTAGACATCGAGAACCCACGTATCGCCGTCCGGACTCGCCGTCGAGACGACCTGCGGCGCGAACGACGGGTGCCCGGCGACGGCCGCCTCGAGGCGCTCGATCGCGGCCGAGACCTCGGGGGAACCGACCTCGCCGGTGATGACGATCGACGCCGGTACGGTTCGATCACCCTCGAAATCGCGCTGGAGCGCCACGAACGCCCGCTTGGACGAGAGGTCGTCGGGCAGCTGGTCGAGGCCGTCCGCCGCGCCTTTGTGGAGCTGGAAGGTGAACGCGCCGAGCCCGCCGAGGAGCGCCACGCTCGCCGCCAGGAAGACCACCGGCCGCGCCATGACGCGGCGCGACATGCGGTCCCACACGCCGCCCTTCGGATCGTGGCTCGAGCTCACGCGGGCGCGTTTGGCCAGTCGCGGCCAGTTGATCCGATCCCCGAGCAGCGACAGGAGCGCCGGGAGCAGCGTCATGGACGCGGCGAGCGATGCCAGCGTCACCAGGATCGCGCCGCCGGCCAGCGCTCGGAAGACCGACAGAGGGACGATCAACATGCCCAGCAGCGCCAGCACGACGGTCATCCCGCTGAAGAACACGGCTCGGTTGGCGGTGGCGCCGGCGGCCGCGATCGCGTCGAGCTTGGCGAGCTCCTTCTTCCGCTCCTCGCGATAACGCGAGACGATGAACAACGAGTAGTCGATGCCGACCGCAAGGCCGATCATCGTCACCATGTTCGAGACGAACAGGTTGAACTCGAACAGCTGCCCGATCAGCGCGACCAGGCCGAGCGCCACCACGATCGCGAACAGGGCAAGGACGATCGGCACGACCGCGGCCACCACCGCGGCGAACACGACGATGAGGACGACGAGGGCCACGCCGATGCCGACCATCTCGCCACGGGCCAGGTCCTCCTCGGCCATCGTCGTCATGTCGGCGCCGAGAGCGCCCTGCCCGGCGAGCTGCACCGTGAACCCGCCGGCCGTGGCGGCCTCGGCGGTCTCACGCAGAGCGAGGATCGTCTCGTCGTCCATCTCGGTCAGCTCGAGCATCACGAGCGCGCTGTGCCGGTCGTCCGAGACGAACCCGCCCGCCTGGTCCGGGGCACGTTCGAGCAGGTCGTAGTAGGTCGCCGGCGGGCTCGCCAGCAGGTCGCCGCCGATCTCGGCCGCCGTTCGCCCGACGGCGGCGACGACGGCCTCGAACGCCGCATCCTCCACGGTCAGCGACTCGGATCGGACGATGAAGAACTCGGTGTCCTCCGGCGGCGCGCCGAACTCGCGCTCGAGCACCTCCTGGGCCCGAACCGACTCGGGCCGGTTCGTGAACTCGACGTCCTCGCTCAACACGTCGCCGAGCAGGCGAGAGCTCACCGCCCCCATGGCCACGATCAGCACGAGCCAGACGCCGAGCGTTCGCCACGGGTGCCGGCTCGTCGCCCTGGCCATCGATTCCGGATTGAGCCTCATCGCTCCTCCTCGCGCGGTCTCGCGGACATCCGGGCCCACGCTAGGGGGAGCGACCGGCCGCTCCATCGGGGTGGGCCGCAGAACTCGGGTGGGGTGATCCACGGCCGTCCCCTGAGGACATCCGCAGGGTGGAGGACGAACGCGGGCTAGCCGTTCCGGCGTTCGAGCGCCCAGACGGTGAACTCGGCCACGGTCCGGAACCCCATCCGCTCGTAGACCGGGCGGCCCATCGAGCTCGCCTGGAGCGTCGCCGGCAGGTCCGGCCGGGACCGGGTGGCCGCCCACGTCAGCGCCTCGCCGTAGCCGCGCCCGCGGGCGTCGGCGGCGGTCGCTACGCAGTACACGCCGACGAACCCGTCGCCCACGTAGGCCATCGAGGTGCTCACCGGCCGCCCGTCCACGCGACCGACCCACACGCGGAGCCGGTCGTCGAGGCAGCCGACGGTCAACACGTTCCCGGCGCCCGCTCCCGCGCCGAAGACCTCGACGATCAGCGACTCGGCCTGCCGAACGGACTCGTCGTCGTCCACCTCGACGACCTCGAGGTCGGCCGGCGGGGGCCGGGACTCGCCGCCGGGCTCCCGGATCATGCACGGGATGGCGCGGCCGTCCACGCCCCGGGCGTCGAGCTCCGGGATCGGCCACAGGCTCCAGATCGTGTAGCCGCCGCCGGGGCGCCCGGAGAAGAAGTCGGCGAGACGGGCGAGGAGATCCCGGTCGTCGGCGGGCGATCGCAGCAGGGTGGCGTTGTTGGCCGAGAGCGCGACCGGGAGCTCGAGGTCGGCGACCGAGACGTCGTCCCAGACCCGGGTGCGTTTGCCGAGCCGCTCCGCCCACGTCCGATACGCGCCCGCACAGTTGGCGGCGGCGCGGCCGAACACGTCTTCGTCCGTCCCGGGGCGTTCGCGGATCGTCACGGCCCGGCCCGCGCCGGTTCGTTCGTCGCCGAGCCGAGCCGCTGGGCCAGCACCCGCATCACGGCGAGCGCGATGTCCGGCCGCTCGCGAACCATGCCCTCGAACTCCCGGTGCCCGATCCGGATCGTCCGGACCTCTCCGTCGGCGACGAGCGACGCCACGCGCGGCTCCCGCGTGATCACCGACATCTCGCCCACGACCTCCCCGGGCCCGCGCCGCGCCACCTCCTCACCATCCGCGCGCACGACCCGAACGGTGCCCTCGAGCACGACGTGCATCTCGTCGCCGAGCTCCCCTTCGACGCCGAGCATCTCGCCGTCCGCGTACGAACGTTCGTTGGTGATCCCCGCGACCCGAAGGAGCTCCTGCGGCTCCAGCCCCGCGAACAACGGGATGCGTCGAAGGACGAGCACCAGCTCCATCGGGGACATCGAGCGTTGTGATCGAGCCATGGGGCCTCCTTGGTCGTCGCGTCGGGCCGCCGTCACCAGCTCCGCGCACGCGCGGATGAACGGATCCTCGTCGGACAGCGCTGCCTCCGGCACCTTCCGGTCGCCGTCGGGCGGGGCGACGGTGGGCTCCCAGAGTCGCACGAGCGAGCGCATCGACGACGAGTGGGTCGACGCCTCGACGGTCTCGAGGGCGTTCGCGAGCTCGGACCCGGCCCCTTCGCGAAGGACCTCCAGCGCCAGCCGCATCGCCTCGCGGTCGTGGCTCGTCACGCTCGATGCGGAGAGCGCGACCAGCGCGCTCGCCCGGCCCCGGGCCAGGAACGCCTCGCGAAGGAGCTCCAGCGCCTCGTCCGCCGACCCGATGGAGGCCGCGGTCGAGTGGTCTCGGCTCGCGCGGGCGGCCCTCGTTCGGGCCATGTCCTCGACCGCGGTACGCGCCTCGGCCGGATCGAGGCGATCGAGCGCTCGGAGCGCGGCGTGCCGAACGAGTGGGTCCGGAGAGCCGATCGCTTCGAGCGCGGCGCCCTTCGCCGCGTCCGCGTCCGCCGCCGCCACGGCTTCGAGCGCGGCCGCCCGGGCGGCCGGCGAGGGATCGCCCAGGCGCTCGGCGACGAGCCGGGCGACGTGACGGCCGGGGGCGTCGCGGAGCGATCGGATCGCCTCGACCCGGACCTCGGGATCATCGTGAGCCAGTAGGCCCTCCAGGGCCTCGATCGCGGCCGGGTCGTCGGTCTCGAGGAGTCGCACGGCCGCGGCGGCGGCGACCGCCGGCTCGGGATCGCCGAGGAGCAGGGCCGCCGAGGACCGGTCGTCGAGCGCGGCGATCGCCGCGACACGCACACGCGCGTCGTCGTCCACGAGCGCGCGCTGCCGTTCGGCCGGCTCCAGGTGCCCTCGGCCCGCGAGCGCGGCCACGGCGCGGGCGCGGACGAACGCGTCCGCGTCCCGAGTCGCCCCGTGCAGCGCTTCGATGGCGCGCTCGTCGTCGATGGTCGTCAGCAGGTCGCACGCGAGGCGCCGGATCCGCGGGTCGTCGTCGCGGATGGCGGTCGTGGCGAGCTCCACCGCCAGCCGGTCCTGGTCGATCGAGATCGGGGCGTTCGGGATGGGTTCGTCGAAGAGGCGCGGTCGCCCCGCCCGGATCGCATCCACCAGCGCGGAGGGGTAGGAGCGGCGGACCCGCCAGCAGACGGCGACGGTCACGGTCGCGGCGACCAGCCCGATGATCGCCAGCACCCTCGGCGTGAGGGCGTCCTGGCCGATCAGCAGCACCGCGCCCGCGATCACCGTCCCGGCCTGCGCCGGCCCGCCGTTCATGAACGCCCGGCTCTGATCTCGCCGCTGTTCGGGCGTGACGTTGATCAACGTCTCCCATGACGGCGAGCTCACCCCCTGGAGCCACAGGTTGACGCCGAACCGGATGGCCACGAGCACGGCGAACGTCGAGGTCGCGAGCAGGATGCCGAACGCGCCGAGATACAGGACGGGCAGGATCAGGATCATCGTGGCGGCGCCGAACCATCCGAGCAGCCGGTTGGTCAGGGCCACCGACACGAGGAACGCCGCGCCGGTGACGGCGGCCCAGAACAGGCCGAAGAAGCCGGCGAGCTCGTCGGGGTCGGGGAACCGGTCGGCCGCCGCGGCCGCGTACGGCTGGTACAGGGAGTAGAACAGAACCGAGAACAACACCGAGGCGATCGCCATCCACACCAGGAGCCGCGACCGCCGAACGAACGCGAACCCCCGCCGCAGCTCGCCGAGGGCCGAGACGCCCGAGCGCCGGCCCCCCTGGCTCCGGGTTCTCCGGACGCCCACGATCGCCGCACACAGGAACGCGCTGACGACGAGTCCGGCGGCCCAGACGACGAGCAGGTTCTCGGCGCCGATCGTCGCGGCGAGCGGGCGGGTGGCGACGCCGCCCACGACGGCGCCGAGGATGCTGCCGCCCCCGAACAGCGGGAACAGCCGTTTCGCCGACCGCGTGTCCGTGACGAGCCCGGCCGTGCCCCACAGGTACACGGCCTGGAGGAAGTAGGCGATCGTGATCGTGACCCACAACGCGCGGTAGATCCACGCTGCGTCCCCGGCGAGCAGGGCGCGTCCGCCGACGGCCGCGGCCGCGAGGACGAGCGGCAGCGCGACGTAGGCGCGACGGCGGTCGAACCGTCCGAGCGCGCCCGAGAGCACGAGCATCCCCGCGATGCCCGCCGCTCCCTGCAGGAGGTACATGGTGGGAAGCTCGTCCGCGCCGACGTTGTCGAAGAACAACGCGCCGACGCCGCTCTCGCCGATGGTCAAGGTGGCGACGGCCGTGAACATCAGGCCGACGACGAGGGCGACCGTGCGTCCCTCGCCCGGGCGGACCTGGAAGACGCGCGACAGCGCGCTCACCGCGTTGCTCCCTCTCTCCGAGAAGGAGGGTTGTACCACGCCCGGCCGCGTCGACGGCGGGTGGGACGCGGCCCTAAGGTCTCGGTCATGCAGGCGTGTCCGGCGTGCGGCGCTTCCAACCCGGAGGCGGCCAGGTTCTGCAACGCGTGCGGCGTCCGTCTCGAGCAGACGGCGCCGGACGCCGGCGGGCGCCCTGGGGAACGTCGGGTGGTGACGATGGTGTTCTGCGACGTGCGTGGGTCGACGGCCATGGCCGAGGTGCTCGACGCGGAGGAGTGGACGGACGTCATGAACGCCGCGTACGAGCAGCTGATCGAGCCGGTCATCCGGCACGAGGGCACGGTCGCCCGGCTCATGGGCGATGCCATCCTCGCGTTCTTCGGGGCCCCGACGGCGCACGAGGACGATCCGCAGCGCGCCGTGATGGCGGGTCTGGAGATCGTCTCGGCGATCGGGCCGGTCCGCGAGCGGCTCGCGCGGGAGCGAGGGCTCGACCTCGACGTCCGGGTCGGCATCAACACGGGGTCCGTCGTGGTAGGCCAGGTCGGGTCGGCGCTTCGCCAGGAATACACGGCGATGGGGGACGCCGTGAACGTCGCCGCCCGGATGGAACAGACGGCCGAGCCGGGAACCGTCCAGATCACCGAGGACACGTACCGGCTGGTCTCGGATCTGTTCGACGTGGAGGCGCTCGGCGGGATCGAGCTGAAGGGCAAGCGCGACCCCGTTCCCGCGTATCGGGTGCGTGGCCGCCTCGACGCGCCCTGGAAGGTGCGGGCCGCGAGGTCGCTCGAAGGCCCGCTCGTCGGGCGCGGAGATGAGATGGCCCTCCTCCGTTCGGCGCTCGAGCGCGTCCGGGAGGGCGTGGGCTCGGTGGTGCTCCTGGTCGGCGAGCCCGGGATCGGCAAGAGCCGGCTCGTCGAGGAGGCGAACGCGCTCTGGGCCCAGATCGAGCCGGACGACGACCGGCGGTGGGACTTCTGGCGGTGCGTGCCGTACGACGTGATGCAGCCCTACGCCCAGTACCGGCGGCTGATCCGCGAGCGGGCCGCCATCGCCGAGGGCGAGCCGGCCGACGTCGTCCGCGCCAAGATCGCCGAGCTGATGCGGGTCGCGCCGCAGGGGTGGGCGGAGCGGAGCGAACGCGTGGCCCGGGCCCTCCTGGGGGTGGAGCGCGACGACGAGGAGCCCCTGGAGGGGGAGGCGTTTCGACGGGAGGCGACGGAGCTCCTGGTCGGATCCACGCTCGCGCAAGGCGGCCCGAGGTCGATCGTGTTCGAGGACCTGCATTGGTGCGATCGGGCCTCGCTCGATCTGGTCCGAGCAACCACTCGCCTCGTTCGAGATCAGGCGTACGTCTTCCTGATCACCCTCCGTCCGGACCCCGGCCCGTCGTGGGCGTTCAAGGAGTGGGTCGAAGAGGAGCTCGGCGACCGCACCGTGACGATCGCGCTGGAACCGCTGACCGAACGCGAGAGCGAGCGGCTGATCGAGGAGCTGCTGCCGGTCGTCGCGATGCCGGCGGACCTCCGCCGGCGGATCCTCGAGAAGACGGAGGGGAACCCCCTGTTCGTCCAGGAGGTGGCGCGATCCCTGATCGACGGCGGCGTCATCGAGAGGGCCGGCGACGCACTCCGACTGACCGATCGGGCCGCCGAGCTTGCCATCCCCGGCACCGTCCAGAGCCTGATCACCGTGGGGCTGGACCGGGTGCCCGAGCGCACGAGGCGCACGCTCCAGGCGGCCGCCGTGATCGGCAGGACCTTCGAAGAGGATGTGCTTCGAGCGGTCGTCGACGACGGCGACGTGGACGCCGACCTCCGCGAGCTCGAGCGACGAGACCTGATCCGGGCGGCGGCGGGTTCCCCTCGGCCCGCGTACACGTTCCGCCACGCGCTCACCCAGGAGGCGGCGTACGGGTCGCTCCTCGCGAAGACGCGCCGCTCGGTGCACCGGAAAGTGGCGCGCGAGCTCGAGGCCTCGAGCGGCGAACGCCTCGCGGAGGTCGCCCCGGTGCTCGCGCATCACTTCGGACAGGCCGGGGAGGACGAGGCCACGTTCAGATACGCCCTGATGGCTGGTGACGCCGCGGCTCGCCTGTACGCGAACGCCGAGGCCGAAGCGCACTACCGAACCGCCCTCGACATCGCGCTTCGGATCGGCGCGGAGCCTTCTCTCCTGCGATCCACGTTCGAGCGACGGGGGACCGCCTTGGAGCTGGCGGCGCGCCACCAGGAGGCGGTCGTGAACTACGAGGAGATGCGATCGGTCGCGCGGGATCGCGGTGACGAGCCGATGGAGCTCTCCGCCAAAGGAGCGATCGCGCTCCTGTACGCCACCCCCTCGCCGCTGTTCGACGCCGAACGCGGACGACGCCTCTCCGAGGACAACGCCCTCATGGCGCGCCGGCTCGGGGACCGGGCCGCCGAGGCCCGCGCGTTGTGGAGCGTTCTCGTCTCGAACCTCTACGGCGGCGGGGGGGACGTGGCGCGCGCGATCGAGGCTGGCGAAACCTCACTCGCGATCGCCCGGGATCTCGGCGACCGCGAACAAGCGGCGTACGCATTGAACGATCTCGGACGCGCCTACAGCATGGCCACCGGCCGCTTCGCCGAGGCGGCGGAACGGCTCGAGAAGGCGCGGGCGCTCTGGGAGGAGCTCGACAATCGCCCCATGCTCGGCGACAACCTCGGGATGTCGAGCCAGATGCGGCTGCTCGCGGGCGACCAGGTGGGAGCGATGTCGGAGGCTCGGTCCGCGCTCGCGATCGCCGAATCGATCGGCAATCGGTGGGGGGAGTCGTCGGCGCTGCTGGCCGTCTACCGGATCGAGCTGGAACGAGGCGAGATCGGCGCGGCGATGGCCTCCATGCAACGGTGCGAGGAGATCGGCGAGCAGGGCGGATTCCTCTACGCGGGTGTGGCGACCCGCGCCGACCTGGCGCGGGTGACGGCGTACCTCGGCGACGGCGCCGGGGCGCTGGTGTCCGCCGAACAGGCGGTCGCGCTGGCCGCGGAGCGGTTTCCGCCGGGCGCGCCGATCGCGGCGGTCGGCCAGGCCGAGGCACGCATCGCGCTCGGGGACCTGGAGGGGGCGCGGCGATCGCTGGCGCAGGTGGAGGGGTCGCTTCTTCCCGAGCCGGAGCGGACGTTCGTGTTGGCCTTCGCCGGCCTCGCGGGGGCGCGATTGGCGTTGGCCTCCCGCGACGCGGGGGAGGCGGCGCGTGCCGCCGAGGACGTCGTCCGATTCCTGGCCGCAAACCGCGCCGAGGTCCACGTCGCGGACGCGCTCGTGATCCTCGCCAGGGCCCGGCTTGCCCTCGATCTTCGGGAGGAGGCCGAGCACATCCTGGAGGATGCCGTCGGCCGGTCGGGTCGACTCGACGAGCCCCTTCCACTCTGGGAGGCGCTCGCGCTCAAGGCCGAGATGCTCCATCGACGCGGCGCCGAGCGCGAGGCCGTCGATTCCCGCGGTCGCGCCCGGGAGATCGTCGACCGGGTCGCGACCGGCATCGACGACGAGGAGCTCCGCCGGGGCTTTCTGGCCCGCGAGGACGTGATCGCGCTCGGCGGCTGAAGAGAGGTTCGACCTATCGGCCGGCGGCCGGTTCCTCGTCGGCCGGAACCACGGCGGCTCCGGCCGGAACGACGATCGCGCCGACCGGATGATCTTTCAGCAGGAGCTCCCGGTGCTCGAGCCCGTCGACGTCGAGCGAGGCCGCCGAGACCGCCTCGTCCGTGACCAGCACCTCCCCGATCGCCGCCTGCGACGCGAGATGTGCCGCGACGTTGACGGGATCGCCGAGCGCCGTGAAGTCGGCGTTCGAATCGGTCGAGGTCACGATCCCGACGAACGCCCGGCCGCGATGAACCCCCGCGCCGATCGGTATCCAGGGGCCGTCGTCGCTCGCGTGGCCCGTGACGCGGACGAGCGCTTGCGCGGCTTCGATCGCCTTCCTGGTGTGATCGTGCCCGGCCAGGAACGGGAGGAACAGGCCGACCACCTCGTCCCCAACGAACTTCTCCACGATCGCGTCCGCCGCGAACAACACGTCGCTCGACGTCCGGTAGAAGCGGTTCATGAGTCGCGTGAACTCCAGCGCCGGGAGCTGCCTGGCGATCTTGCTCGAGCCCCGAACGTCCGCGAACAGCATCGAAAGCTCCACCTCGGCCCCACCAACCTCCGAGTCGCCCGAGGTGGGGCAGGCCCTCGCGTGTTTCGCCAAACCTTTGAAGCACTTGCGGCAGAGGTTCGGGTTCTTCTCCCACGGGACGTACCCCCACCTGCGGAAGACCACCCCGCCGGGTCCACGGAACGGCGCCCCGCACAGCCGGCACCGCGGCGATGAGGGCACGAACCGAAGCGGGCTCGAATGCAGCACGTGAGGATGGGTGCCGTTGAGGAAGGCGGCCCACTCCTCTTCCGGGGTCGCGAATCTGGCCATCGTGCGAGGGTAATCGGTCTCGCTCCCGCCCCGCCAGGTGAATGGAGGGACGCGCGCCCTACGATGTCACCGCGCGGAAGAAGGAGGACCCCATGGCGATGGTGACCGATCCCGTGTGCGGGATGCGAATCGAAGACAGCGAAGCCGCCGGGACGGCCGAACACGAGGGGCGCACGTACCACTTCTGCTCCGAGGCGTGCCGGGACGCGTTCGTCGCGGATCCCGCCGCCTACGCCGGTGCCGGCTCCTAGCGGCGACCGGATCGGCGAGGACGAGCTCCTCGAGCGGACCGGGTTCGAGCGGGACCACGTCCGCCGGCTCGCCGAGCTCGACATCCTCGAACGCGACGAGGCCGGCACCTACCCGCGCCGCGAGATCGTCCGGGCCCGCGTGGTGGCCGACCTGGAGGCGCTCGGTGTCACCCCCGAAGACATCGCGCACGCGCTCGCCACGGGACATCTCTCGCTCGCGTACCTCGAGACCTCGGGGCGGCGGTTCCCGAGCTCCGAGCTCTCGTTCGCCGAGGTCGCCGGCGAGCTCGGCATCCCGTTCGAGTCGCTCGAGCGGATGTACGTGGCGTACGGACTGGCGCGACCGTCGCCGGACGAACCCGTCCGCGAGGAGGACCTCAAGGAGCTCCACAAGCTGCCGGTGCTCCTGGACGCCGGCGTCTCGGTCGACGACGTCCTCCGGACGGCGCGGGTGTGGGGCGACGCCGCCCGCCGCGTGGCGCAGTTCCTGACGCATCAGTTCCACGTCGCGATCGAGGAGCCGTTCCGCCGGCAGGGGCTCGGCGACAACCAAGCGTACGAGGCCGCCATCAAGACGGTGGGGCTCCGGATGGGCCGGTCCGGGGAGGACCTGCTGACGTGGTTGTTCCGCCGCCACCTCGAGACCTTCCTTCGAGAGCACCAGTTCGAACACGCGGAGGTCGCGCTCGAGGCCGCGGGCGTGCACGAGCGAAGCGCGAAGCGCCCCGGCGCGGCCGCGTTCGCCGACCTCACCGGCTACACCCGGCTGACCGAGGAGGCCGGTGACGAGGTGGCGGCTCAGGTCTCGCTCTCGCTCGCCGACCTGGTGAGTGAGGTCGCCTCGCGACATCGCGGAACCGTGGTGAAGATGCTCGGCGACGGGGTGCACTTCCACTTCGCCGACCCGCGAGACGCCGTTCTCGCGGCCCTCGCCGTCGTGGACGCGGTCGGCCCCCGCGGGCTGCCGCCCGCGCACATCGGCATCGAGGCGGGCCCGATGATCTACGACGAGGGCGACTATTTCGGCCGGACCGTCAACGTGGCGGCGCGGATCGCTTCGGAGGCCGGCGCCGGCCAGGTGTTCGTGGGCGAGGGACTCGCCGAGATGGTGGAGCCGGACGGGTTCGGGCTGAGCGAGGTCGGGGCGTTCGAGTTGAAGGGCCTCGCCCGGGCGATGCGCCTGTATGAGGTCCGTCGGGAGGCAAGGCCATAGCAGGAGCGCTATACTGCCTGCATGAAGGCGAGATTTCTCGTTCGTGAGGCACGCCGGCGGGCCGGGCTGAGCCAGGCCGAGCTCGCCCATCGGATCGGGACCACGCAGTCGGCCGTCGCGAGGCTCGAGGGCGGCGGTTCGGTGCCGAGCCTGGAGCGGCTCGAGCGGATCGCCCGAGCCTGCGGTCTCGAGCTGGTCCCGATGCTCCGGCGAGCCGACGAATCGGACTGGTCCGTCGCGAGCACCAACCTCCGTCTCGACGTGGACGCGCGGGTCCGCCAGCATCAGGCGTCGCTGCGGTTCGCGCGAGCGGGCAGACGGGCGGCGCGTGCCCGTCGTGGCTGAGCCCGAGCTCGCGCCGGAGCGGATCCTCGGCGTCCTTGCCGAGCACGGCGTGCGGTTCGTCCTCGTGGGGGGGTTCGCCGCGGTGATCCACGGGTCGCCCTATGTGACGACCGACGTGGACGTGGTTCCCGAGCGCTCAGAGGAGAACCTGGGTCGGCTCTCTGAAGCCCTGCGCGCGATGCACGCCCGCGTGTGGACCACGAGCGAGCCGGAGGGGATCCCGTTCGGCCACGACGCCCGGTCGCTCGCCGACGTGAACGTGTGGAACCTGGTGACGGACCACGGACGCCTCGACCTCACGTTCGTTCCGAGCGGGACGAGCGGGTTCGAGGATCTCGACCGTGACGCCCTCCGGCTCACGATCCTGGGGGTCGAGGTCGAGGTCGCGTCGTTGGCCGATGTGATCCGCTCGAAGGAGGCCGCAGGCCGGGAGAAGGATCGTCTCGTACTGCCCGTGCTGCGCCGAATCCTCGAGGAAGGGACGCCGTGACGGGAGCGTCCACAGCTTCGAGCGACGGCGGCATCGATCTGGTCGCCGACTGCGCCTGGACGAGCTGAACCCGGCCGCCGCCGGTCAGGCGAACGGGATCAGGAGGTCGACCCAGACCAGCCGGTGGTCCGAGCTCGGGAACGGGAACGTGCCCACGAGTGAGAACAGGGGATCGTCGGTGGTCGGCCAGAACACGGCGGAGTCGACGATCCGCATCGACTTGCGCGGGAGCACGTAGTCGACTCGGAGGTTCCCCGGCGCCGTGTCGGAGAAGTCCGCCGTGTCGAACCGGGGGTCGCCGACGTGGGTGTCGTTCGCGCCGCCCTGGAGCGCCGATTGTTCGACGGCGCCTTCGCTGTCGGGCGTCCGCCGGCTGTTGACCAGCGGGTGGTCGAGCACGAGCTGGGCCGAGCCGGGGATGCTGTCGCCGTCGAACGGGTCCGAGTTCAGGTCGCCGGCGATCACGAAGGGCGCGCCGGGCCGCAGGCCGCCGCGGCGGCCCTGGTCGTCAACGATGTACCGGCTCGTCGAGGGCAGCAGGTAGTCGGCCCAGAACCGGATCTCGTCGTGGTTCCGCCTGCCGTTGCGGTCCTCCGGGCCGTCGAACACCGGCGGCGTGGGATGGCTCACCAGGAAGTGCACGGTGCGCGCGCCGACCTGGATCGGGACGTCCCAGTGGCTCTTCGAAGAGAGCCGGAACACCTCGAGCTCCTCCGGCGAGTACCAATCGGCCGGCTCGGGAGTGTTCGGATCGTCCGGCAGCAGGGCGCCGGGCATGTCCTTCCACAGGAAGTGCTGGAAGGTCCGGACGGCGTCCTGGTCGATGGGGAACTTCGAATACACGGCCATGCCGAACTGCCCCGGGAAGAACCCGAACCCGAACGCGTCGTCCGGACCGCCCACGACGCCGTCGTTGTTGAAGTCGAACCCGGACGGGATGCCGGTGTTCGACGGCGCGATGAAACGATACGGGTACTCGATGGGTTCGGCATCGCCGTGCGGCACGGACAGGTAGTTGTCCTGGAAGAGCTGCCCGGCGAGCGACGAACCGCCCGGACCCTCGTCGTCGAAGTCGAACTCGTTGATGAGGAGCACGTCGGGCCTGGTGCGCTGGATGATCTCGGCGACCGTGTCCGCCTGGGCGTTGCCGGGCGCCGACAGGTCGCTGATGAGCTGGCCTTCGGCGTTCCGGTTCAGCGAGGCGTTGAACGTGGCGAACCGGACGTCCGTCGGTCGGTGAAGGGCGCTCACCGGGGCCGAAACCGCCACGAGGGCGAACGCGAGAACGAACGGGAGCACGCGCTTCCAGGCCATCGACTGCCTCCTGACGAGGGGACCGAGCTCACCCTCGACCCTATCCCGAGCCCGTTCTCCGGCGCCATCGGCGCCCAGCGCGCCCACGCCGAACTGTCCCCGGTTTCGGAGCCCAGGCGCTTGGTTCTACCCTGGGGCCTCGACCGACGGGAGGTTCGCGTGGCGCTCGACCATATCCAGCGGGCCCGGGCGGCCGTCGAGACGGCGGCGTGGGCCGACGCGTACGAGGGATTCCGCGCCGCCGACCTCTCGGAGCTCACGGCCGGGGACCTCGAGGCGCTTGCCGAGGCCGCCTGGTGGCTGTCGAAGCTCGACGAGTCCCTCGACCTTCGGCACAAGGCCTACGCGGCATACGTCGCGGCCGGGGACGAGCGTCGGGCGACCGCCGTGGCGGCCCGACTCGCCATCGAGCACTTCGGCCGGGATGACGCGTCGGTCGGCGCCGGCTTCCTGATGCGAGCGCGGCGCCACGCCGAGGGGATCGAGGGCGAGCCCGAGGCCGGGTTCCTCGCGATGATCGAAGCGGCCGCGGCGTTCTACTCGGGCGATCCCGAACGCGCCGTGGAGTTGTCCGAACGCGCCATCGAGATCGGTCGTCGTCACGGGGTGAGCGATCTCGTCGCGATGGCCGTCCACACCGAGGGCCTTGCCCTCGTCGCCGCCGGCCGCGTCCGCGACGGACTCGCGCTGCTGGACGAGGCGATGGCGGCCGCCGTGGGCGGGGAGCTGAGCCCGTATTTCACCGGGATCATCTACTGCTCCGTGATCGCCGCCTGCCTCGAGTTCGGCGACCTCCGGCGCGCCGGCGAGTGGAACGAGGCGGCGCTGGCCTGGTGCGACACCCTTCCGCCGGAGTCGCCGTTCCCGCCGAGGTGCCGCGTCAACCGGTCCGAGGTGGCCCGGCTGCGGGGCTCGTGGGCGGAGGCGGAGGCGGAGGCCACGCGCGCGACGAACGAGCTCGCCGGTCAGGAGGCGGGCCTGGTCGCCTCGGCGTTCGTCCAGCTTGGCGAGGTCCGCCGCCGGGTCGGCGATCTGGCCGGCGCCGAGGCCGCGTTCGAGCGGGCGCAGGAGCTCGGCGGGAACCCGCAGCCGGGCCTGGCGCTGCTCCAGGTCGCGCAGGGCCGGGCCGACGCCGCCCGATCGGCCCTTCGCCTGGTTCTCGCCGGGGCGTCTCAGCCTCCCACCCGCGCCCGGCTCCTCGCGGCGCAGGTCGAGGCGGCGCTTGCCGCGAAGGACCACGTGGAGGCCCGCGCCGCCGCCGACGAGCTCGGGTCGCTGGCCGAGGCCGTCGAGCTCCCGGCGTTCGCGGCCGAGGCCTCGACGGCCGCCGGCGCCGTGGCGCTCGCCGACGGGGACGTCCCCGGCGCGCTCAACGCGCTTCGCCGGGCCACCGCCACGTGGCAGGAGCTGCGGCTGCCCTACGAGGCGGCGAGGGCGAGGCATCTCCTCGGCCGGGTCCTGCTCGCCGGCGGGGACGAGGACGGCGCGCGGCGCGAGCTGCGGGGGGCCCTGGCGACGTTCGACCGGCTCGGCGCCGAACGGGACGCCGCCGACGTGCGGGAGGCCTTGGAGGGCCGTCGGCCGCTCCCGGCCGGCCTCACCTCCAGGGAGGCGGAGGTGCTCCGGCTGGTCGCCGCCGGGAAGACGAACCGCGACATCGCCGTCGAGCTCGTGATCAGCGAGCACACGGTGTCGCGCCACCTCCAGAACCTGTTCGCCAAGATCGGCGTGTCGTCCCGGGCCGCGGCCACGGCGTTCGCCTTCGAGCACGAGCTGGCGTAAGCCCGGCGTGGTGCGAACGCACCATGCCTCGCGCACCCCGAGATGGTGCCTTCCGGCGATGAACGGCCGGTCCCGCCCGCCTACCGTCGGCCCGGAGCCAACGGAAGGGGTGCGAGATGGGATCCGAGACGTTCGACACCGTGGTGATCGGGGCGGGTCAGGCCGGTCTCTCGGCCGGTTATCACCTGCGGAAGGTGGGGCGGTCGTTCGTGATCCTCGAGGGGAGCGCGCGCGTCGGCGACGTCTGGCGGGAGCGGTACGACTCCCTGCGGCTGTTCACCCCGTCGTGGGTGATCAAGCTGCCCGGGTGGCGGTTCCCGGCGAACGGCGGGACGTCGCCGACGAAGGACGAGCTGGCGGACTACCTCGAGGCGTACGCGGCGAGGTTCGAGCTGCCGGTGCGGACCGGTATCCGGGTGGACGGCCTCCGGCGGGACGGCGACGGGTTCGTCGTCACGGCCGGTGACCGAACGTTCCCGGCCGCCAACGTGATCGTGGCCTCCGGGGCGCACCGCGACGGGAGGGTGCCGGCGATCGCGGCCGAGCTCGACCCGGCGATCCTCCAGCTCCATGCGACCTCGTACCGGAACCCCTCTCAGCTCCGCGAGGGCGGCGTCCTGGTGGTCGGCGCCGGGAACTCGGGGGCGGACATCTCGCTGGAGGTGGCCGAGACGCATCCGACGTGGCTGTCGGGACCGATCCGGGGGCACGTCCCGTTCGACGTCGACAAGGGGTTCGCCCGCCACGTGGGGTTCCGCGTCGTCCGGTTCGTCGGGCTCCACGTGTTCACGATCCGGACCCCGATCGGGCGCAAGGCCCTGGCGAAGGCGGGGTCGCGGGGCGATCCGCTGGTCCGGGTGAAGCCGAAGTGGCTCGACGCGGCGGGCGTCCGCCGGGTCGGGAAGACGGTCGCCGTCCGCGACGGCCTCCCCGTGGTCGAGGACGGGACCGCCCTCGAGGTCGCCAACGTGATCTGGTGCACGGGCTACCGCCACGACCTGTCGTGGATCGGCCTGCCGATCTTCGGCGAGGACGGGAAACCGATGCACCGGCGCGGCGTCGTGACCGCCGAGCCGGGCCTGTACTTCGTCGGCCTGCCGTTCCAGTACGCGCTGGGCTCGGACGTGCTTCCCGGCGTGGGCCGGGACGCCGGGTACGTGGTCGGGCAGCTGGTGCGGAGAAGGGCGGAGGGTGTGCGCCGATCGACGGCGGGGGTCGCGGCCTAACCTTCGGAAGCTCGATCCGCGAGGGCTCGAAACGTTCGACGCCGGGTCACCGGACGAGCCGGAAGAACGCGCGCACGTCCTGCACGAACAGCTCCGGCTGCTCGAACGCGGCGAAGTGCCCGCCCCGCTCGGGCTCGTTCCAGTGGCGGATGTCCGTGAAGCGCCTCTCGGCCCACCGGCGCGAGGGACGCTGGAGCTCCTTGGGGAAGATGGAGCAGCCGGTCGGGACCTCGACCGTATCCGCGGCCGGGCCGGTGATCCATTCGTTCACGCGCCGGATGCTCTCCCAGTACAGGCGCGCCGACGACGCGCCCGTCCTCGGCAGCCAGTAGAACATCAGGTTGTCGAGCAGCTCGTCTCGGCCGATCACGCGCTCGAGGTCGCCGTCGTGGTCGGTCCACGCCTAGAACTTCTCGAGGATCCACGCGGCGAGCGCCGCGGGCGAGTCCACGAGCGCGTAGCCGATCGTCTGCGGCCGCGTGGCGTGCTCCTTCGAGTACCCGGAGTCCCACTCGGCCGCGTGCTCGAGCGCGGCGAGGGCCGCGCGCTCCCGCTCCGTGAGGTCGTCGAACGTCGCCGGGTCCGGCGGGGCGAGCGGCGGCGTGAGGTGGATCCCGACGACGTGCTCGGGATCCCGCTGCGCCAAGAGCGAGCTGATGCTCGTCCCCCAGTCACTTCCCTGCGCGCCGTATCGCTCGTAGCCGAGGCGGGCCATGAGCTCGATCCAGACGCCGGCGATCCGCTCGACACCCCAGCCGGTCGTCGTCGGCTTGTCGCTGAACCCGAACCCCGGGAGCGACGGGCACACGACGTGGAAGGCGTCCGAGGCGTCGCCGCCGTGCGCGGTCGGATCGGTCAGCGGCCCGATGACCTTCAGGAACTCGA